>CAIYJV010000064.1 GCA_903926605.1 uncultured Bacteroidota bacterium | reverse complement strand
GGTAGGTTGTACTAAGCCTACATTGTTTGTGTAGAATAGTTTACTGTATCCAGCTTTGTGTAGCGTAAAATCATAAGACAGTAACTATAAAGGAGTAGTTTATGAGTGATTTGAACCCTGTAGTGCATTTTGAAATGGGCTATTTTGACCGCGAGCGGATGAAGAAGTTTTATGAATCTGCATTCGGCTGGAAACTACAACAGCTGGGCGATGAAATGGGCAACTATGTGGTGGCCCACACTGCCGAAACCGATGAAAAAGGTATGGTAAAAACGCCCGGAACCATAAATGGCGGTTTCTACCAGAAAATAGACAATCCACTAAGCCATGCACCTTCTGTTGTTATCGCAGTAACCGATATTAAACAGGCAATGAAAGCTGTGGAAGAAGGGGGTGGTAAAATACTAGGCGCTATGGACCAGAATGGCAATCCATGTATGGAACCCATGCAGATTCCCGGAGTGGGCTTATGGATATCATTTACAGACCCGGAGAACAACCGCGTGAGCCTGTTGCAGCCGGGAGCAATGTAGACCAGCAACTACCAAAAAACAACAATAAGGACGTATCATTTTGTGCGTCTTTTTTTTGCGTGTGATACCAATTAAACTTCAAAAAACAACACTTCGACCCAGCCGTCAGTTTCGGCTAAAGCCCGAAAAACTATGGCTTTTGACGATCTACTTTTCGTACCTATTTTTGTTGGCTAAATGGCATTACTAGCCGTCAAAAAAAGAGTGGGAACCTACCGACCTTCCTCTTCATCTTCGGTAGCACCATTGATACCGCCAGTAATACTGCCATTCGAGTGGAGAAAAGTATCCAGGTCAAACAAATCCTTCACCTCTTCCGTGATCTCGTGAATCAGGTGATGGAGCTTACTTTCATGGTGTTCTTCATGTGTTTCGGCTGGAGTAGAGTCTACTGGCGTACTATCTTGCTGCTCTTCAGGGGCATTCGCTTCTAAGTCCTTGTCTTCCATTGTATTCCCCATTTTGGGGGGGAACACAAAGTTAGGGAATATTGAAATGTCACAATCGGTTCACATTTCAAAAATCGTTCGATTCAGTTTAAATGCCATGCATATCCAACCTACCTTTTTGGCAAATAAGTATTGAATTTGCAACCCTACTCGCTATTGGATTACCGAATTGCCGATTTAAAATATTTGGGAACTCACCACGTATACGCTACTGCCGTTGCTCTAAACGGGTAGCACGATACAACTCGCTGATCACATTGGCATCGAAAGAAAAATGCTGCACCATCCATTTGTCCTTGGGCTTGTAAAAAATGAAGGTCAACCTCAGCGGGGCATAATTGAATTTGACCAGATAGGTGTATGCCAACAGACTGGGCGAAATTTCTTTTTTCAGGATCAGTTCACTACCCAAAAGCTTACCACCCAACGGGACTGCTGTATTGGCCAGTGTATCCCTGACATACTCCCGGGACTGCTGCATGCTCTCGTCTCCAAAACTATATATGTTGTCTACAGCCGCCCTGGGGCCCTCCTTTTCGTATATTTTAAAGAAATTTTCCAGAATGTTTTCCGGAGTTTTCTCGGTTACCTGGGCACGGCAAACAATAAAAAAAACGGATAATACTAAGAATAGAAAGGCGTGTTTCATAAAACTATTTTAAGGGGGGCGAACCGCCGGGATCAAATATAATATCAGTTAAGCGATAGAACTACCATTTTCAGGATTTTTATTTAATTAACCAGTATACAATCCGTCCCTTAGCATAATGCAAACCCAGAAAAACATATCCTAGTTTTCTAAAAACACCCTGAACGACTCCGTAACACCGTCGTTGCCTTTTATTTCAACCAAATAAATTCCGGTAGGCATTTTGGCAGTTACCAATTGAGCCCTGCCAGATCTGAACTCCAGAATTCCACGAAATACAGTTTTCCCGGTGGCATCTACCATTGTTACCCCAACCGTATCATCATGGGGTAGTACCTGTATAATGTCTATCAAATCCTGATCCGGTACCGGGGCAAAATTAAATTTCTTTTTTGCAAGGTTCTGTGTGCTTCCACAAGGAATGTTACTGACCTTCCGTATACAGTTTAGTCCCCAATCCGAGACAAACAAATTGCCAAATCTGTCCACTGCCACACCCCAGGGATAACCCAACTCTGCGCCAGCAGCGCAGCCACCGTCGCCATTATAGCCGGCTCTACCCTTTCCTGCATACGTGGTAATAATTCCGGATTTAT
>CAIYJV010000063.1 GCA_903926605.1 uncultured Bacteroidota bacterium | reverse complement strand
TGTCGGATCAGCGAATTCCAGAAGTTGTCATCCATCTGCATGATCAATCCTGCGCCGAAAGACTTCAGTTTGTCGTGCCGGAAGGTCTGCACCTGCGGATTAGCCTTGCCGAGAATGATATTGACCACATAGTCTATGCCAAATCTTTCGTCAAGTTCATTTATGGCGTCCAGCGTTATTTTTACACTGTCCTTTACCTCCAGCTTTTCTTTGGGGTTCAGGCAGTTGTCGCAATGGCCACAGTTTTCGGGTTTGTAAGTTTCACCAAAGTAATGCAACAGCAACTTGCGCCTGCAAACACCACTTTCCACATACGCCAGAGTTTCAGAGATAAGCTGTGCGCCCATTTCCCGCTCACTCAGCGGTTTGTCGCGCATCAGGTGCTCCAGTTTCTGTACATCCTTGTAGGAGTAATAAAGTACGCACTTTCCTTCCAGTCCATCACGACCGCCGCGGCCCGTTTCCTGATAGTAATTTTCGAGCGACTTGGGAATGTTGTAATGTATCACGAAACGCACATCCGGCTTGTCTATACCCATTCCAAACGCAATGGTGGCCACGATCACATCTACTTTCTCAAGAAGGAACATGTCCTGACGCTGTGACCTGAGCGGACCTTCGAGTCCGGCATGATAAGCCACTGCCGATATGCCGTTGGCCTGGAGCGTGTTGGCTAGTTCTTCTGTGGTTTTCCGGTTGAGCGTATAAATGATACCGCTTTTTCCCTTCATGGCGGTGATGAATTTCACCATGTGCTTGAGCGTCAGTTCTTTGTTCACCTTTGGCACGATCTCGTAATAGAGATTGGGGCGGTTGAACGAATCAATGAAAATACTGGGGTCCTGAAGGTTCAGATTTTTTACGATATCGTCCTGAACTTTTGGAGTGGCTGTGGCTGTTAATGCGATGATAGGAAGCTTTTTGTCTATCTGGTCTATCATGTCCCGCAACTTGCGGTACTCGGGCCTGAAGTCGTGCCCCCATTCAGAGATACAATGCGCCTCATCTACTGCGATGAATGAAATATTCAGATCTGCGAAAAACGAAAGATTTTCTTGTTTGGTCAGGGTTTCGGGTGCCACATACAGCATCTTGGTTTTTCCCTCACTAAGGTCGGATTTTACCTTTTTTTGCTGCACCTTGCTCAAAGTAGAGTTCAGGAAGTGTGCTACATTGTCCTGACTGGAATAGCTGCGTATTAGGTCTACCTGATTTTTCATCAGTGCTATAAGCGGAGAGACAATGATGGCTACTCCTTCAGACAACAGCGCAGGTAATTGGTAACACAGCGATTTACCGCCGCCTGTCGGCATGATCACGAATGTGTCTCTACCCGACAAAATGCTTTGTATGATTTTCTCTTGTTCGCCTTTAAACGTATCAAACCCAAAATAATTCAGTAACTCACTTTTCAGGTTAATCTTTGATTTTGACCCCTTCACAGCCTGCATAGTATTAATTTAACTTAAAGTTATTATTCCAATCTTACAATTTATGATAAATTAAAATGTAGGTCGAAATGTCTGCGAATATACGAATATAGTGTCAATAAAAATACAATGAAATGCGAAAGTTTCGTACTGCTGATCCAGTCTGTTTTTCAGTGGTCCGCGAGCGAAAAAATATTGAATTTTTTACTTTAAAAAAGACCTGAGCGCAGCCTGATATTCCGGGTTGTTGGTGATTCCGTTATGGG
>CAIYJV010000062.1 GCA_903926605.1 uncultured Bacteroidota bacterium | reverse complement strand
ATGTCCTTACCCCAATAATGCATGGAGAGGAAATCGGAAAAATTTATCTCATGGTTTCGATGGGCGTGATCCAGATAATGAATTACCATCAGTGGTGCACGTGAAAAATTATTGAAAGTGATCACGTTCAGCGCAAAAAAAGTAATAACAATATTTAGGATTGCTTTTTTCAAAAAGGGACGGCAGTTTATGTGTATGTTGCTGTGATCAAAAATAAGAACATTTTTTTGGATTCCCGACCCGTGGTCTTAATGTACATTCCTTTCGCTCAGAATTAACAGATTATTGATGTGGGAGGCTGCAACTCGTCCATAATATTACTGTGCATTTCTGGGCGTGTTGGGGTGTCTGAAATAATGCGCCGTCTGCTTGATGTAGTTGAAATAGGTATAGTCGGACATGCCACGCAGTTGTTCATATTCAGGGCGATAGCGTATCATGTATTTTTTCAGGCTGTCGCCGGTAAGGCCCGTGAAGCGATTGATCAGTTCGGGGTTAAAGGTCTTGTCTACATATTTGTCGCGTTCAGACTGTTCGTAATCTTCCTGAAATCTCCAGATTTCGCGGTTTTTGCTGCTCATGGCCGAAAATGGGCTTGCCAGCATATCTATAGCAGACATTTTAGGGAAGTCCAGCTCGTGCTTGTACATCTCCCGGGACGCCAGACTGTCTGATTTGTAGTTGTAACGGGTATCGTGGCGGTTGTCGGGCAGTTTGTAAAAACCCTTTTGCAGCGCTATTTTAAAGTAAGACGGTATATAGCCGTTGGGTATACGTACCCTGGTGGTTTTGTATCCTTGTTTTTTAAACTCAAGTAGTTGTCCACTGGCGGCGGCGATCATAAAAGTTCCGTTTTCAGGGGTTTTTTCGCTCAGCGAGGTGTAGATATTCTCGATGTTCACGTCAGCGATCGGTTTTTTGCTGCCGTCATCATAAACCTCTCCATGTATTATCTGCGCACGGACACCAAACGTGACCAGGCAAAAAAGCAGCAGTAGTGCGGAAAAAGACCGTAAACGCATGATTGCGCTAAATTACATTTTCGTACCAATCATTTTGTTAAATATGATGCGGCACGTCATGTTGCGTTGTTCTGGCGCTTGTTGCTGAGGCGGTTTATTTTCACGATCACCTCCCTTATCAGTTCATCAAGATGCTCTGTAGAGGCTATTATGCCTATCATGATGTCTCGGTTGTCGGGGTCCGTAAGATCGTCGGGATTAAAAAGTTGCGCCAGTCCCAGAATAGATGCTACCGGGCCTCTTACCTTGTGAGATTGTATGTGTGCTATGTCTATCAGTATGTTTGCCTGCTCGTTCAGCTGCATGAGCTGCAGGCGCTGTTCTGTTATGTCGCTGGCATGGCATATCACGCCAGAAATATCACCGCCTTTGTCGTATGCCGGGTTGAAGTTCACAGTAGAGAATTTTTGCACCCCGTCTACGTACATATCCTCTACCGTCGTTATCGTTTTGCCCTCCAACGCGCTTTGGTAGCAAGGCTCGAATTTGTCCAGGTAAAACCGACTGAAGTGATTCATCAGCAGGCTCTGACCATTTTCTAGTCTTTGTCCGGTAAAATGGTATATCCACGTCTGAAATGCATCGTTGCCGATCAGGAGGTTGCAGTATTTGTCCGTCACCCAAACGGGTGAAGCATTGAAATTGATGATTGTCTGTAGATTCTGAAAGTCCGTAATTTCCAATTTATGCCCTTTTTCTGCTTTTATATATTACATAGTGCCAGAGTTTACCTAGAAGTGAACCGGGCAGATGCCTTTCGTTATGCGTTAATCGTGACTATTGCAAAAATAATGTTATAAAAATAAAAAACAAAAATAGTTCTATTGCTATGTATTTAATGCAACGACAATCAGAAATTGGTTGGATATTGGTTGTATTCCCATGTACGTAATTTCTGTAAATGCCGGACCATATTCCAGATACAGTTCCAGAAAATTCTCTTTGCGTTCCTGCAGGCTACCGCCGGGAAACAGTTTGTTCCGGACACGCACCAAACGGATGATCTGTATCTCGTGCTTCCTTTTTTCAGCACGCAGCATTTTCTGCTCCAGCTTTGTTAGTTCTCGTTCTATCCGGGTTTGTGCCGCTGCAGCGGCTTTGTCAAGTGTGCCGTCGGCTCTTGCGGCCTTGGCGCGCAGTCCGTCCATTATCAGCGCCATCTCCTTGCGTTCTTGGGTTGTTTCCCAGTTGTTCGCAGCAGTTGTGGTCATGTAGTTTCTTACCATTTCGGCTTCGGCTGCAAAAAGGTCTGTCAGTTGCAGTCCCGTTTTATCCAGTGTTGCTACGTCATCGGCTGTTGCCCACAACACAGACTGCCGCAACAATATGCAGGGGTAAAATACGCCATGCAGTGTAAACAGGGTTTTCAGTTGCATCCAGTACGCCACCTCGGCGCCGCCACCTATAAAGACCGCATTGGGCAAAATGGTCTCCTGCAGCAGGCCGCGCAGCATCACATTGGGGCTGAAACACTCCGGGTGTTCGTCCAGTAGGTTCAGGATCTCTTCCTGCGAAAATGAGAGACTGGTATTGTGAACCCTCCATTTGTTGTCCTCGTATACGATCCGCTCCCGCACTCCCTGGTCCAGATAAAACAGGTTCAACTCCCTCGGGTGGGCCTGTATCTTATAGTGCAGTGATAGTTTGCCTATCTGCTCCTGAAGTACGGGATACGAGCTTTGGCGTAGAAGTTCGTCGCGCAAAACGGGTGTAAACGCTTTTTTAAAGGCGGCATCGTCCGGGTCAAGCACCAGCAAACCATACCGGCCAAACAGTTCGTTCACTAGATATCGCGTGGCCTGGCCCATTGTGGGCTGGGTGGTGTAGGCCTCTGTTATCGTCTTTGCCAGATCGTCGCATATCTGGCCCGGAGGCCCAAAGTTGCGCAACAGTTCCTTCAACAGTGGCTTCAGGGTACGGGTGTCCATCCTGCCCACTGCGCCTTTCTGGCCGCCCCCGTCCCAGCGGTAGGTCGTGCCCCGGAAGCTGAAAACGCCCAGTTCGTCAAGGTCATTATCTTCGCTGCCCATATAGTACACGGGTACGAAGTGCATACCGGGATGCGCATCCGTCAGTTCGTTTGCCAGTTTTATGGCATGCAGTATTTTGTAGAAGAAGTACAGATACCCCGTCATCAGGTTGGGCTGGTGGGCCGTGCAGATGGTCAGGGTGTGCGGATCGGCCAGTTTGTCCAGATTTTGTGTTACTAATGGGCTTTGGGCCAACCCCGCATACTGCCTGCGCAGCGTATCCGACAGCAGTTTGCGGTCTGTATTGTGTTTTTGCCGCTCTGTTATGGCTGCCTCTATGCCGGCCCGGTCAGGCCTGAAGTTGTAAAACGGCTGTAGCGTTTCCTTGTTTTCGATATAGTCGGTCACGAGTTTCGAAAAAAAACCTGTTTCCTTATATTCCGTATATTGGTAGCTGGAAGTCACCCTTATTTTTTTACGAAGTTAGTATTCCGGTTATTGTGCCGCAAAAGTCGGATGTATTTTTTTGTGCCACGGTATAAATGTATCAGTCAAATTGATCACACAGACTTAACACAAATTTTTGGAGGGAAACCAGCACGACAATAGGTAACTTTGCGCAAAATTTCTGAGCTATGGGCAACAAGGAAAGAAGGATGCGGATAATGGCCAAGGGTGCCACCAGTGTCACTCACTGGATCGGGTCCATCAGTTCGGTGGTGTTGCACACGCTCCTTTTTATCATATCGTTCACCTTGCCCTACCTGCAACTGGTCAGTTTCGAGCGTATGCTGTTGTTCCTCACTACCATAGTGTCGCTAGAGGCCATATACCTTTCTATTTTCATTCAGATGTCTATCAACATTCATAACGAGAACATCAATATTCTGCAGGAAGACATCGAAGACATTAGTGAGGATATCGAGGAGATAGGTGAGGACCTGGAAGAAATAGGCGAGGATATCGAAGAGCTGGGCGAAGACCTGGAAGAAATAGGCGAGGACATCGAAGAGATACAAAAAGACGTAGACGAGATACAGGAAGACGTGGACGAGATAACGGAAGATGCCGACGAGGACGAGAACAACGAACGCAGAGAGAAAGAAGTGCTGCTGTCTATACAGGCAACTTTGTTACACCTGCAACGGGAGATAGAATTGCTGAAGCACTCCTCCAAACCCGCTCCGGGCAACGGCCGGGAAGGCAGGATGATATGACAGTGCTTTTTAAAAATAAATTTATTGTTTTTGCCCTGAATCTGTTTTAGGCTACCTTAGCCTTAACATTCCATTGTAAGGAATATGCAGGAGACCGGAAGTATAAAGAACTGGGCCGAGGACGAACGGCCGCGGGAGAAAATGCTGCAACGTGGCGCGGGCGCGCTCACCGATGCCGAATTGCTGGCGATACTGATATCGAGCGGCACTAAAACAAAGACTGCGCTGGACCTGGCACGTGAAGTACTGGACCTTGCCCACAAAAATCTGCTGGAGCTGGGCCGCATTAGCCTTAAAGAGCTACAGGGCATTCATGGCATAGGGCAGGCCCGGGCTATAACCATTTGCGCAGCGCTGGAGATTGGGCGCCGGCGTCAGGCCAACGACGGACCCGACCGCGCAAAAATAACCGGCAGCCGCGACGCAGCCAATATTCTGATGCCGCTACTTCAAGACCTGAACCATGAGGCGTTTTATGTATTGTACCTCAACCAGTCCAACAAAGTGATAAGGGCCGAGAAGATAAGCGATGGGGGACTCACCATGGCCATAGCAGATATACGTATTATATTAAAAAATGCACTGCTGCACAATGCCAATCAGGTGATCCTGGCTCACAACCACCCCTCGGGCAACAAGCAACCCAGTGAAGCCGACAAGGCGCTTACTGCAAGGGTAAAGGAAGCCGCCAAGCTGATGGATATTAGGCTGATAGACCATATCATTATAGCTGGCAGTAGTTTTTTAAGTATGGCAGATGAGGGGTTGATTTAGTGGAATCTGGGAATATTAAGCCTGAACTGTGATTCTGGAAAAATATGGGATTTGTGTGTCTGAACTTTGATTCCGATGATTATGGGATTTTGTGTGTCTGAACT
>CAIYJV010000061.1 GCA_903926605.1 uncultured Bacteroidota bacterium | reverse complement strand
GATATGCGTTCATTGCGATCGGACTCATTTTCGTAACTTTATTGCTTCATATTTTCAAAGTTCAGATGGTCACAATGCCGGAGATCGGGCCGTTGCTGCTTGCAATGGTTTTTGTATATGCCGGAATAATAAAGAGAAGTAAACAAACAAAAACAGATGCCTGAGATAGTTACAGCACATTGTTCGGCATTTTGCTACCGTACCTTTGGTTCCGGCCCGGCTATTGTTTTACTGCATGGTTTCCCTGCAGACGGCAGTTTGTGGCAGGAATTGGTATACCGGTTGTCTGAACGATACAAAGTGCTGGTGCCTGACCTGCCGGGAAGTGGCAGGAGTAGTCTGGAAGGTGACACCAGCCTGGAAGATATGGCATTGTGTGTGCGCGAAATGCTGCGAGCAGAGCAGATTGACAGGGTAATGATGGCTGGACATTCTATGGGCGGATATGTGGCATTGGCCTATGCCAAAGCATTTCCCGAAACCGTGGTCGGACTATCGCTGATACACTCCACACCTGCTGCGGACGACGAAGAGCGTAAGACGATCAGACGTAAGGCCATCGAAATAATTAAAAACGGGGGAAAAGACATGTTCATCCGTCAGATGATCGCCAATTTGTTTGCATCCGGGTTTAAACAATTGTCACCGGGAGCTGTCGAAAGAATAACGGGAAGTTGCCTCGCGATGAAGGAACAGTCATTAATAAATTTTTACAACGCGATGATTCTGCGGCCCGACCGGGTGGAATGGTTGAAAACTGCAGGCTTTCCCGTGCAATGGGTAATGGGGGAGGAGGACAACGTATTGCCGTATATAAAAAATATAACAAATTGTTATTTATCTGACATTAACTTTGTGTCGGTGTTGAATAATGTGGGCCACATGAGTATGATAGAATGTCCGGAGACATTAACGGACCTTTTGTCTGATTTCGCGGGTTATGCATACCGTTCCCGAACATTGGTTTAAAATGGAGAAAAAGCTAGTACATATTGCGCTGTTATTGCTATTCTGTCTTACCGGCAGGGTACAAGCCTCGCATATTGTGGGTGGCGAGGTGTATTATAAGTTCCTGAAGGATACAACGGTAATGGGTGTGCCAAACTCAAAATACGAGATCACACTTACTATATATGAAGACTGCCTGAATGGAAATTCCGAGGCCATTCATTTCGACAATCCAGCTCTTATCGCCATTTTCGATAGTTCGTCTGTGAGCAATATCAGCTTGGTACTCGAAGACTCAATTTTTTTTGTGAGTCATGATATTCTGCCTGCCAATTTTAGCAACAGTTGCCTGCACAATCCTCCAACTGTATGTCTTTTGCGAACTGTGTTCGTAAAAAGTTATTGTCTGCCGCACAATTTGGATGGGTATATTGTATCCTATCAGCGTTGTTGCCGCAATGCTGCAATAGTTAACATCCGGGATCCATCCGCTACCGGTGCAACGTATTTGGCGCATATTCCCGCACCCTCAGTCGCCCTGCATAACAATTCTGCTGTGTTTAACAACTTCCCGCCGCAGATTATTTGTGTGAACAATCCGTTGGTGTACGATAACTCGGCAACGGATGCAGACGGCGACTCTTTGAGTTATTCATTTTTCCCGTCTTTGATATGTGACCAGGGTACGAGTAGCCAACCGGGGCCGCCCAAGCCACCGCCATACGGTCGCGCAATTTATGTACCTCCCTACAGCTATCTACGTCCCATGATCGGCAATCCGCAGATACAGATCAATCCTGCTACCGGACTCATTACCGGCACGCCTACCGTGCAGGGTCGCTATCTGGTTACGGTATGCTGTTACGAATGGAGGGGTGGCAAGATTATCAATACGGTTGCAAGAGAGTTTCAGTTTGTGGTCACCAATTGCTCTAAGACGGTGGTGGCAGATATACCGCAGTATTCTACGGATTTTAACACCTATATTGTTGATTGTAAAAATTATTCTATAAGCTTTGCTAACACCAGTTCGGGAGGTTCGACCTACCACTGGGATTTTGGTGTACCCTCTGTATTGTCCGATACTTCAGCCGACTTTGCACCCACATTTACCTATCCCGACACGGGCACCTACGTGGTAAAGCTCAATGTAAATCCGCAAACAACCTGTCAGGATAGCATTTGGCGCTATGTGAAGGTCTATCCGTATTACACTACCCGGTATACCGACTCCGGTTATTTCTGTCCGGGCGATACTATTAGGTTTCTGGACCGGTCCACCTCAACGCTGCAGGCGCCAAGCGACTGGGTGTGGAGTTTCGGCGATGGCACCTTCTCGTCACAGCAAAACGTGACACATATCTATACGGTAGGTGGCAGCTATTTGGTAATGCTGTCTTCCGGTAATGACCGCAATTGCAGGGATACTATGGTTTCCGGTGTAGTCATAGAGGAATTTCTTCCGTTTGCCGGCAACGACACTATTATAGTGAAGGATGAGTTGATCCATTTTGATGCCCACGGCGGTTTGTATTATACGTGGTCTCCTTCTGTGAACCTGAATGACACTGCAGGCAACAGTCCGACGGGCTATTACCCCGATACCGGTAGTTTCACCTATGTGGTATATGTTCAAAGTTCCTATGGGTGCAAGGGTTACGATACCATGAAGGTGCAGGTGGTAAGCAAGCCTTCCTTTTTTGTGCCATCTGCATTCAGTCCCAATGGAGACGGGAAAAACGATTTTTTCCGACCGGTGGCAATAGGTTACCGCGACCTCAACTACTTCCGGGTATTCGACCGGTGGGGGCAGTTGGTTTATTTCTCCCGCAGTTTCGAAACCGGCTGGGACGGTACATTCGACGGCAGACCGTTGGATGTTGATGTGTATTTCTGGGAGATAGGCTATACCGACCGGTATGGCAAGCAGGGTACGCAGAAAGGAGATGTTACATTGTTGCGTTAGTGCAGCACTGAGTCAGTGCCGGGAATATCCTGCCCCATAAAACTCCGTTAGCCGTTCTACTTTGTACCGAATATCAGCTTCTCTAAGTCTGTGCTATCCGTAATAATATTGGCTTTATAATTGATCATATCTTCCCATGCGTGCCGGTCCGGGTTGTAGGTCTGTGGCAATGCACTCCATAGTGTCTCCTTGCCGGGAGTGAGGATAAAAACCTTTCCATAAACGCCACAGATGCTTGCAAAGATATTGTGGTCGGGCAGCTCGATGACGTTGCCGCCTTTTGAAAAAATATGCAGGGATGCCAGTTGCGCGGGTGTGACCACCTCAGAACGGGATTGCCCCTCCTGCACTTTTTCTTCCATTACGTCGGCGAAATCACAGGTGTATTCCCATTTTTTCCGCAGCGAGTCCTGCCCTGGGCCGGGCTGTCCGAAAAACAAGATCTGTGGCAGACTGCCTGAGTGGCATGCATTGTTATTGTACAGGTACAACTCCCCTTTTGAATTTGTTTTACAACTGTGCTGACCGCAAAATTCCTGATCACCAGAGGCTGGATACATTTCGGTCGCCAGCTTCCCGTACACATTAACCACGTCGCCTTCCGGATATTTTACTTTTAGTACGGTGCTGATATTCTTAAAACTCAGGTACAACATTTTTTCATTTTCGTCGAAGTAGAAGGCATTTTCATGCACGTCTACGAGATTGGGTGGCACACCGGGCGAAACGATGTCGGAAGTCAGGTATTTAGGGTCTATGTCTTTAAAGTACCGCGACGACTTCCACGACCAGACCACTTTTCCTGCCTCGTCATATTCTATCAGTGTGCCGAACATAGTTTTAGGGTTTTTTCTGGGTGGTATTTTGCCCGTTGCTGTGTCGGGGTAGGATAGTAGGGTTCCTGGCTTGAATTCCTGTCCTATGGCCATGTAATGGCCGTTTTGCAGGCGTGTGAATTCGTGATGATAATACTCGATACTGTCGCCGTTCACCTGTCCGTTGTTCGGACCCTTCCACAGAATGTCGCCTGCATAGTTTATCTCGTAAATGTGTTGGTCGCCAATTAGGGTGATCGTGCCTTGTGGAGTGAGTTTTATGTCCCAGACTTTACCCTTTTTTAAATGCAGCTTTTCGGTTTCAGGAAGAT
>CAIYJV010000060.1 GCA_903926605.1 uncultured Bacteroidota bacterium | reverse complement strand
GGTGCAGGCAGTACCCGGCCCGGTGTTCTCGGTATGCTCCTATGTGGGCGGACTTGCTATGACCCAATATGGCGCGTTCTGGCAGGCTCTTGGTTGCGCCACCGCTACTGTTGCCGTCTTTTTACCCAGTACGCTGATGCTTTTTTTCTTTTTTCCTATTTATCAGAACCTGAAACAACATGTGATCATTTACCGTGCACTGGAGGGAATAAACGCTGTGATAGTGGGTATTATCTGGGCATCGGGTGTTTTGTTGTTTCAGGCTATCACACCCAGTTACAATCTGGTCTGGAGCCATCTGGTAGTAGTGCTTATCACCTTTCTGCTGCTTTATTTTACCAAGATCCCCGCGCCTTTTATTGTGCTGGCCTGGTTGCTGCTTGGGTTGACCATGAGGATGTACTGATTTTTTTAATCGAAAAAACATAAATATTATTTATTGTCGTAAAATGATATTCATATTATTGTTGTGTTTTTGTGAATATAGTAGTTACAACCATTATTATCCGCTTCTGTTTGCCTTTTTAAACAATTTACACCCTAAATTTGGGGATACACTGAAATAATGGAAATAAATGAGCTAAAAGTACTTTCGGCAAGTGTGCTTGCAGAATTCCCATTGGGAGAGGCTTTTACTATTTCTGTTGGCAAGCAGGATCAGGAGTCGGTTCCGGTCAGGGGTACCGTAGTGCGTTCTTCGCGGCCTCTTTCAGAGTTGAGTGAAGTGGTGGGCTTTCTGGTTGAACATGGCTTTCTGGTAAACAGATTTGATGTTAGTGAGGACAAAGGTATTTTTTGGCAAATGACCGAAAAAGGCAGGGACTTACGGGAACTTGGCGATTGGGAGAAATATGAAAAGTTGTTACATTTACGCAAAGCCGGTAGTTATGATCCGGCTAGGGCAAAGGCGCAGTTTGTTTTTTGGTTTCGATACTTCTTTACGTTCCTTGTCGGTATTGTCGCCTGCAACCAAGCCATAGTTTATGGCACCAAAATACAGGAGTTAAAGCCGCTTGACCCACCCAGTCCGTATTTTGTGTGTACGTCTATTTTTTTTATCTTTATTTTGTTCAGGCTTTACAGACGCGGCGACTTTGGAAATAAAAAAGTAACTGGCCCGGAAAGCGGTAAAAATTAATGACAACTAATTTTACTTAAAAATGGAATTGCAACAATTTGAAGATGGGACTTATGAGTTGCCGGCACGTGAGCTATACGAGTTTGTAAAAAACTATTTCGGACCGAAAATAAAGGTGAAACAATCTTTTATCGTTAATAAAAAGCGGTACACACTCGCCACCGGCGAACCTCAGATAGTACCCGTCAGTCATACTGGAATAGATCTGGAACAATATGCCAACGGCAAATTCTTGTGCAAGAATGAAGTTCCGTTCCACATTACCATTATAAAGCCGGTAGAATAAAAAGGACGCGCACTTGCGTTATACACTGGTGGCGAGAAACAATGTCTTATCGTCGTCGGTGCGGTTGTTTAGTTTTTCACTATCCAGAAAGGCCACGAGCCCTGCCTGCAGAGTTGTAACCTGCTCCGGCTCTTTCGCCTGTCTGAGCGAGCGGAACAGGTCTGTGAAAAAAGGTTGGTGCGCGGTTTTTGTTTCCTGGTTCAGCGTCAGCATTTGCAACCCGTCTGTAATCAGTCCGAATTCTACCACGAGGTCATCTGTGACCATCACTTTCAGGTTAGACATTTTAGGGTCGTCTACCAGAAAATGGGTGGAATTCTGGTATTCTCCCTGCATGGGCCACCACAGCGGGCTGAAATGGTCGTTCCCGTTTCCGATAATGATGGCGCCGTCGCCGATCTGAAAAAATACCGACTGGGTACGCGTGATCATACCACCCAGTACCGTAGTGGAATACTCATTTATTTCTGTTTCCTGTAATGCGGCCAGAACTGAAAGTTCATGAAACACATCTTCCATGATCCGGTACACATCAGACTCATGAATACGCTGGCCACTGAATGCGAAACGGGTAAGACTTTCTACCACTTTCGAAGTGGTAAACTCGGCAGCCATGGCAGCAAACTTTGCACTGCCCGCACCATCGCCTGCACACACCAATATCACATCATGGTCGTCCGGGTCGGGTAGGATACTAAAATTCACAGCATCCTGACATCCGCTTCCGGAAGCAATATGCCCTGTACCCTGGCAACTATGTCCTATAGCGCGCCATTTCATAGCTCAGACCAGCCACTTGGAGGTAAAAGATTGATCGCACTGCCTGGATTTTTACTGGAAACCATTTTCATGGACGCAGACAACCATTGGAAAAATTCGCGGAACATTAGGCCTTTCAGCTTCAGCGGAGTGCGGGCTGAGATGCGGCTCAGAATATTCATATTTGCGCCTTCCACACCGATGGCAAAAAATGCAAAAGACTTCGCCGATTCCCCTTCATGAACCCTTAATGCAGCCTGTTCCCAGTCGTCGGTGGGTGCGCCATCGGTGATCAGGATGATCCAGGGTTTGTAATACGAAATGCCACCGGCACGGTATTCGCTCTTGCGCTGCTTTACCAAATCTATAGCAGTCAGAATGGCGGCACCCATGGGTGTATTGCCCGTAGTATCCAGTTCGCGGGGGTGAAAATTAGGTACGGTATGAAATTCAGATTCTATGGTCACAGGGCCGAACGTGATCATGGCCACTTCTACACGCTTCAGTGCCAGCGGGTCCAGCATCAGTTCCTGTTTAAAAAGCCGAACCCCTTCATTCAGTGCACGTACAGGCTCGCCATACATAGATCCCGAAGTGTCCAGCAACAATACGCACGGGCAGCGTGGCTCCGGATTTTCGGCAAAATTGTCGCTGCCAAAAGGTATTTGTTCGAAAGGAATATAATCGTCCATAAGATTAAGGTGTAAAGGTACAAAAAGCAGGGAAGACAGGATAGAGGCTTTACGGGAGCATTTTGGAAAAAGGTTTAATTTTACTGTTGTCCGACAAAAAATAAAGAAGGGTTAGCCGAAGCCGTCCCTTTTTCGTAGCTTGGAGTTACCACACAACAAGTAAAGAAGAGCCAAAATACAAATTTTGTCGGACAGCACCTATTCGGTCAGGTAACAACATTATGCAATCGGTCTATCAATGTCTCCGGGTAGTCTCCCGTAGGGGACTCCCCGGATTCACATTCAGGCTCAAGACTTGTTTGACTTTTTTGTCAATGCACCTTAGAGTCCCCTACGGGAGACTCTACGGGAACAGAAAACAACACATTTCTCGGTATTGTTGTCTAATCGAGACGGAGACTAAACCAAGGGGAATGTCTGAATCAGGATAGCCAGGATTTTTGGATTTTCCGACTGGAAGAACCATGCGAAAATATCCACAAAGTTTGGTTTCTCTTTCGAACCTAAAACGCATATCTTTGTATTGATGGAAATATCACCATATATCTGGTCAAATCCTATCAGGTACAACGACTCTGCCAGCCAATCAATTGTTGGAGGTGGGGGATGCTTTTTCAAGCCACCCGGGCCTGCGCTTGATCTAGGCAATAAGGTTTATTCGAAATTATCGTTTATTGGAGGCGGATTGAGTAACATTCTTTGTACTGGAACTGACCGTGGCGTAATTGTTGGAGGTGGCAACAATTTAATAACTACTACCGTTTCTGGATATTATGCTCAAAATAATGTAATTG
>CAIYJV010000059.1 GCA_903926605.1 uncultured Bacteroidota bacterium | reverse complement strand
GCCATTACCCCAAACCGACAAACCAGAACACGACCACGACAACCCCATGTTCCAAAACTGGCGGGGGCAGCGTCCGGGAGGCTTTTAAATGATTTCGGCAACAGCCCTCAGGCATTATCCGCATCAAAACAAGAATCAACTTCCCGCAGCACGAAACCATTCAAATGTAACAGCAATGTTCACGCCAAAAAATCGTAGCGACAAATAGAGTATGGTAGCCAACCCGGGTCTGTACAACGCTAAACGAAAAAAAGAAAAAGAAATTTCACACATTGCCAACTACAGACCATGTAATTTTGTAACTCAAAATAGATTTATATGGCGCTTTTGATCATTGGATTACTGTTGATTGTGGTGGGAAATATCTTTAGAAAGATAAACGACCACATTCAGAAATTTGGCCGCCCGGTAATGGGCGTGGGATTGATACTGGCTATACTCGGGATTTTTACAGCATCCATCGTACAGATAGATGCGGGACACATCGGGGTACAAAGACTGTTCGGACGGGTAAAGCCTACTGTGTTGTATAGCGGTCTGCACCTTATTAATCCGTTAGTTGATGTGATAAGCATAGAAACACGCACTCAAAATTATACCATGAGTGGTGTGCATGACGAAGGAGACAAAGCAGGTGACGATGCTATAAGAGTACTGAGCGCGGACGGTCTGGAAGTAACCATAGACCTAACGGTATTGTACCGCGTAACGCCCGAGAGCGCCCCAAATCTATATCGGGAAACCGGTCTTGATTACAAAGACAAAATTGTAAGGCCTATTTCGCGCACCCGCATCCGGGACAACGCCGTCTATTATGATGCCGTATCCTTGTTTTCCACAAAACGGGACGAATTTCAAACCCGGATCCTGAAGTCGCTGGAAACAGATTTCCAGAATCGCGGATTGGTGTTGGAAAATCTGCTGGTACGCAACATTACGCTACCTGCCTCCGTGAAGAACGCGATAGAATCGAAGATAAACGCAGAACAGGAAGCCCAAAAAATGCAGTTCGTGCTACAGAAAGAGCGCCAGGAGGCCGACCGTAAACGTGTGGAGGCCCAGGGTATTGCCGATTATCAGCATATTATTAGCGAAAGCCTTACGGACAGACAGCTGCAATACGAACAGATAAAAGCGATGAAGGACCTGGCTGGATCACAAAACGCCAAAATAGTATTTATGGGCAAGAGTGGCGCACCGGTGATCCTGGACGCTAAATGACGCCCAAAACAGGACAAGAATTGATGACAGCCTGACTATTGCGTTGCAACCAGGAATATGTACCTGGTCCTTCTGAAAAAAGAAGATCAAGGATACTCAGGTTGGGGCGGAAGCTATTCCTTTCGCTGAAAATCTGGTAATAAACCGGGAATATTGCCGCATCGGGGATGGGGAAATTGCCCTTTCTGAGATCAGTTATTTGTCCTGACGTCTCCAACTTTTCAGCTTCCGGTAAGGACTGTAAAGAAATGTCGAACCGCAATTGTCTTGCTACCCATTGTATTGAGGCCAGGTTGAAGTCTGTAAGATTGTCCGGGGTGTGGTCAAAAAGAGCAGTGAGTCCGGGCTCATAATGCTCAAAAAAAGGGGTGCGCCTGTATACCGAAACAAGGGTACGCACATGCTGCATTTGCCACCTGTCCTTGTTACATATCCTGATTTCGCGCATGGGACACCTTTGATTTCGTCCATCTGCAAGTGGTATGCTCAGCAGGACCGGATTGTTGGCACCCGTAACCGGATAGCGATTCCGGTCGGTCATTTTCCGGTATGGCTCATCAATGTCGGTGTATATTTTACACCCACCAGACACAAGGGCCCACCACGATATCCTGGGGAAGGGGAACAATGGTGTGATCAACGTTTTGTCTAGGGAGGTAATCATGCCGCAAAAATAGCAATAGCAGGCTGGAAGTGAGAAGTATGTAGCATGTCTTTTTTCGTAACGCGGCAATTAGCAAGTATCGCTTGGCACCGATTTCGTAAATTGCAGGCAAATTATTTGGGAATGTTTTTTCGGACGGGAGTGGTTTTTTGCCTTGTGCTGGCATCTTTGCGGGCTGCTGCGATCAATGCGGTAGTATCGAACACGGTTTTTTACTTGCCGGATTCGGTGCAGTCGGGCAAATTGCTTCCTTATGTAGAGACTTCGTGGGACATAATACCGCATACGCTGCACTTCCGTACCACAACCGACAAAAAGATCGTGGCAAGGGTAAAAACAGACATTCTGTACACTATTGGCGATTCGCTGATACAGCAGGACCATTTTACCTATACCAGCCCTGCCCGTACCAGCGTAGACGAAATAAGCAGTAACAAGATAATTTACCTAAGGCGCTACTTTCTTCCTCCCGGAAAAATAAAAATGTGGCTCACTTTCACCGATGAATTCGACTCGACAAATACCTACTTCGCCACAGACAGTTTTGTGATTGCAAAACCAGACGATAAACCTTTTTTCAGCAAACTTCAGATCCTGGACACTTTTTTTGAATCGTCTGACCAAAATGCTTTTTCGAAAAACGATATGGAGCAGATTCCGCTGAACGGTTGTTTCCTGGACGAAGGGAAGAAAATATTGCACTACTATGCTGAATTGTATCATGGCAAATCCCTGCCTGCGGACGCCGCTCTGACCCAAAAGGTCTTTTTGTCAAAAAAAGAGGGCGAATCCCCTTTTCAGTTTTTCGAACACACGGATAGTTTCGTGGGCCAGGACGTGGGTGTTGTCATGGGTTCGTTCGACATTACATCACTCGGTTCCGGAAATTACTATCTGAATGCCCTTGTGGAAAATAAATACCATCAGCCACTGGTTACAGCCAGCCTGTTTTTTCAGAGAGTGAACAAACATCCATCTAAGGAAGATACACTACGCAGAGTGGCATCCGACACCAGCCTGGAAAAGATAAATGTGCTGGACATGCAAAAAACGTTCATGGCCAAATTCACTACAGATCAACTCCGGTCCATGCTGCGTATGATGCTGCCCATAAGTGATGCAATACAAACCCAGGCCATACAGGGCTTCCTTGACAAACCGGACGAACTATATAGCCGATATTTTATTTACAATTTTTTTGCAGCCTTAAACGCCAAAGAACCAGCCAAGGCCTGGAGAGACTATTCTGAAAAGGTAATAAAAGTGAACAAATCTTTTCGTTCGCCCGGCAAACCCGGCTATCTTACCGACAGAGGATTTTATTACCTGCGGTATGGGGCACCGACCGAAATAATACCCGCTGAAAATGAACCCGGAGCCCTACCCTATGAGATTTGGCGATATAACCAGATCACGCAGACAAACGGTAAGATAGCCACCAACTGCGTGTTCCTGTTTTACAAACAAAACCCATCTGTTGAAGATTTCCGGCTGCTACACAGCACAGTAGGCGGAGAGCCACAGAACAACAACTGGCGTGCAAACCTTATCTTGAACGGTGACAAATCATCTACCAGCAATCACCGGGCAGACGAATACCTGAGTACCGGACGATGATAAAACGTCGTCTATATAATTTAAAAACAAAATACAACTGACATGAAACGGTTCGGAATTTTTATGGCACTTACACTGGTTATACTTGCGACCGGCATAGCAGATGCACAGCAAAGCTGTTGTCCGAAACCAAACCAGATGCAGACTCTGGCCATGAATACCAACTTTATGGCTGCTCACTTGCCCCCGGAACCAATAGACTTTACACCCACGAAAGGCAGCATGATGACTTTTCCGGTGGGAACTGCGGTTGAAGGGCATGCCTACTACGTACCGTCCGAAGGGCCTACTATGCGGGTACTGATCCTATTTCATGAATGGTGGGGACTGAATGACTACATAAAGCGGGAGGCGGAGATGTGGCAAAAGAAGCTCGGTGACATTGACGTGTATGCAGTGGACCTCTATGATGGCAACGTTGCCACATCGCCGGACAGTGCATCTCTATTGATGAGTGGATTGAACAACAACCGTGCTGAAGAAATAATAAAAGGTCTGATAAAAAAAATAGGCCACAAAAAAATAGCCACGCTGGGCTGGTGCATGGGTGGTAGCTGGTCATTTACCGCATCGGTACTTGCTGGTGAACAGGCCGTGGGTTGCGTGATGTATTACGGATTTCCCGAAAAAAACCTTTCAAAGGTAAAACCGTTGAAAGCGGATGTATTATATATATATGGTACGAAAGACAAATTTATTATGAAAACAGACGTGGGTGCATTGGGACTTCGTGTGAAAAACCTGGGTTTCGCATTTACAGAAAACGACTACGACGCAGACCATGCTTTCGCTAATCCAAGCAACCCGAAATACGACAAAAAATCGGCGACCGAAGCGGGTGCCGCAGCACTAAAATTTTTGCAACAACACCTTGGTTTATAGTATTTTACAGAACCTCAACCGATTTTTTAACAAGATTTTTTTTTAGAAATATATTGCCTATACCTTTGCACTCCAATCAATCATACCTCCAAGGCAATGGATTCAAGCCATTTTAAGAAAGTTTCGTTCGCAGGACTATTAGTTACGTTAGGAATAATATTCGGAGATATTGGTACGTCCCCACTTTATACATTCCAAGCCATTATCAGGGAGGGTGGATCAATTGAACATGACTTCATCCTAGGAGCGCTTTCATGTGTATTCTGGACGCTTACATTGCAAACCACTTTCAAGTACATACTAATTACTTTGCAGGCCGACAACAAAGGTGAAGGCGGTATTTTCTCTTTGTATTCACTTGTAAGGCGGTATGGTAAGCGGCTTAAATATGCTGCTATGGTGGGTGCGGGCACCCTCCTTGCGGACGGTATTATTACCCCCCCGATCTCGGTAGCATCTGCAGTAGAAGGACTTGGCGGTGTTAAAGGTTTTGAAAAACTGATAGTACCCGGCAATAGTCTTGTGATGGGTCTTGTTCTTTCAATCATCGTGGCATTGTTTATTTTTCAACGTTTTGGAACCAAGATCGTGGGCGGTTCTTTCGGTCCCATCATGTTTATTTGGTTCCTGATGCTGGCTGCCCTTGGTTTTCGTCAGATCATACATTATCCTGCGATATTTATGGGTTTGAACCCATATTATGCTATTAAGTTGCTCACCCAACATCCTGCGGGTTTTTGGTTGCTGGGGGCCGTATTCCTTTGTACAACGGGTGCGGAGGCGCTATATTCAGACCTCGGGCATTGCGGTCGGCGTAATATTCAAGTAAGCTGGGTATTTGTAAAAATTTCACTAATCCTCAATTATTTTGGACAGGGCGCATGGGTATTAACTCAGGGAAAGGTAAAATTGGACGACAATACAAATCCGTTTTTTGAGATTGTACCACATGATTATCTTTTACCAGCCATTATAATTGCCACAGCTGCTACCATCATAGCTAGTCAGGCATTGATAAGCGGATCTTTTACACTTATCAGTGAAGCCATCAGTATG
>CAIYJV010000058.1 GCA_903926605.1 uncultured Bacteroidota bacterium | reverse complement strand
CTGCCCGTGTATGCCAAAGACATTTTCCATGGCTCGGCCACGACATTCGGGTGGATAGACAGTGCCATTGGTCTGGGTGCATTTATAGGTGCGCTCTTTCTGGCTTCACTCAAGCCCGGCACCAATCTGAGGCGTGTGCTTGCAGCCAATACGCTAGTCTTCGGACTGGGACTGGTGCTGTTCTCTCATACAACCATTTACCCGCTGGCCCTGTTTTTTGCCACCTTCGGGGCGTTTGGTATGATGTCGCAAGTGACCATCACCAACACGCTCATACAGACCACAGTACAACAAAATATGCGGGGTAGGGTCATTAGTGTATATGCTATGGCATTTTTCGGTATGCAGCCCCTGGGTGGATTGCTGGTCGGCGCTGTATCGCAAAGGATAGGCGTAGAAAAAACTATTTTGATACAGGGCATTATTGCGCTGATAATCAGCGGATTGCACTTCAGGTATTTGAGTAGTGTCAAAAGTAAGCCCAACAATGTAACGCAGGACCAATGCTAGTCCAGCAGCAGTGTCTTTTCACCAATTACATATCCGTTCTGATATATCGCAAACCGGAATTTTCCTTTCTGCATCAGTTGGTCCAACTTGCAGTTTATCTCTACGTTTTTAGACGGCAGATTCTCTTTCATCACTACCTTTTTCTCCAGCGTATAGGGTACCACATCGCCATTGAAATTTTTAATTTTCCCCGGTACCCAGTCTTCAACCTTTTGCAGTTTTCCCCGAGGGTCGGTGATCACGAGATAAAGTTCCTTTTCGCCCTTGCCAGCCACATAGTTCTGGTCAATATCGAATAATATGCGCAGATCATTGGTTTTTTTGGCCTTCATGGTCAGTTTCACACGCCTGCCACTGGCAGACACATGAATAGGCAGTATACGGAAATTTGATACATGCAGCACCGAGCCCAGTTCAGACAGCGTTTCGTTGGCTGCTTTTACTTCCTTCAGCTCTTCGCGTAGCCGGGAATTGGCTACCGGGGCCGACTGCACATTGCGCACACCCGGCTCATTGCCCTGTTTCCTTATGGCTGCCAGCTCATGCTGCAGCAATCTTATGGCACTATCCATCTTGCTGTTTCTGGTCTGCAGTTTCTCATTTGCCTTTACGGTAGCATGATAACGGGATACCAAACTATCGTAACACTGGCGAAGGGAGTCAATGCCCGTCACACCGGCACGGGGACCGGGTACAGGCTTTTCTTCTTCTTCTCTGGTTTCCGCGGTCACCTCGGCTCGGGGCGCACCCGGAGGCAACTGCCTGCGGTGTCCGCATGAACCAAACACAACAGAAAGTATCAGCGCGGAAGTGCACAGCATACTGCCAAATTCGTAAATAGGTCTTTTCGATGTCATTTTAAATACTAAATACCGAATCCCGGGATTGTATTCCTCAGGTTACGAGTGCCAAAATACTACAAATATTGCCCGGTAAAACAGGGATCCGGAAACCCCAATGCACTTATACACGCCAATAGCGCATTATGTGAATAACTTGGTGGCAGGAAAGTCCCCAAAGCACCCGCAGCAAGGCAGAAATCCGGGAAAGGTGCATGTCCGGGTTGTACATTTGCAGACCGTTTACTACCAACACCATAAAGTTTCACGCCATGCTAAGACGTCTGCTGTTCCTTTTTCCGTTTATAGCCTCTTTGTCTGTCTGGGCCCAGGACCAACCGGCAGACAAATCGCTGCTTTGGAAAATCTCGGGTGGCGGCACATCCAGACCCTCCTACTTGTTCGGCACCATACACCTTATCTGTCCGGCAGACTTTACTTGGACACCCACGATGACCCGGTGCTTTGAAACCTGCGACCAGTTGTGCCTGGAAATGAATCTTGCCGATCCCAACATTATGACAGAGGTTGCAATGGCCATGATAGACCAGAGCGGGAAAAAACTGAGGGACTATTTTACGGCGTCACAGTACCAAAAACTGGAGGCACGGTTCAAACAGTCTACCGGCATGGGGCTGGAAATGATGCAGCAGGTAAAACCTATAGCACTGGAAAGTATGATACTGGAG
>CAIYJV010000057.1 GCA_903926605.1 uncultured Bacteroidota bacterium | reverse complement strand
TAGAGCACGATTATTTTTTGTTTATCAATTGTTAAACAACTGTAAATTATTCAATTTAGATTGATTGTGTGAGAATAATATGTTTTTTCGATTAGATAAATAATCAATTAAAATTTTTGACGTAAATATTATTTTTTCGCAATGAAATAGTTTTTCGGGCTGGTCGTATTCCGACCAGCCCGTATTTTTTTTCAAAAAAGACATTTCCGTGACAGAAAAAAATTTGGTGATTTCGCCCGGTGACGTACCTTTGCGTTAGTTTTCATAGTGATAGGGTTTATAGGGGCTGGCCTGTTCTCAGGCTGGCTTTTTTTTGTCCGGTCCGCTCACAATTAGGTGAGAAAAAAATGGCTGTCATTTTTAAAATGACAGCCATTTTTTTATACGTAAAAATTATGATAGTAAAATATGACTATCGTTGGTGCAATACCTGCAGTGTTTTGGTCTGCACATACTTGCCATTCTGCAACACCAGTAAATAGTTGCCTTCGGCATACCGGCCCAAGTTGACCGTGTACCTGGAATTCCCGGGCTGAAGCGCTGTTTTGTCTAACAATGCACCAGTCATATCGTAGATGGCAAGCGTCCCGTTCCAGTTGTTATCAGGCAGCAAAATGTTTACAGACTGGTCGGCTGGGTTGGGAAAAATGCCTGCGGGTTTCGGGGCAATTGTGCTCACTGCCAGATCGGTCGTATCTATATCGTACAGGGTGAAATCGTCCAGCGCTCCGAGCGAAAGACTCTGCCCATTACTGTCCCAGTTCGTTAGCAATGAATCTGACGCGAAAAACCGCAGACTGATCTTGCCGGCGGAGGGTAGGTAGGAATGAACCTGGAAGACCCTGCGACGCCAGTTTACGTCAGACTGATACGTGCGTTCTACGGTTTGCCAGTTTCCGGCAGTATCACCGATCTTCACAACCCAGGGATCGCTTTTAAAGTTGGTGTTCTGGTCATTAGAGAACCACCTGTAGTAGGATACCACAGGGTTCAGGTAGCCCGTGAGGTCGAACACAGGTGTAACTACCGTAGACGTTCCGGAAGAAACACCCTGGCCGTAAAAATTAGTAAGGCTGGGTGTGCTGGAGCCGGTTTGCAGGCACATCCCGCTGCCAGTAGTATGGTCGGCTCCTGGCCATGCAGTAATGTTCAGAAAGGTTAGTGGCGATGCGGCGGGCGTAACCTGAGCCCAAAGGCCCGCGGTTGCATCATCTCCCGGATTTCCGGAAATGCCCCAGCCGCCAACAGGTCCTTCGAAATTGTTGCTATACGTGGATACGATACCCACACCGAACTGGTAAGGGATGCTTGACTGCCACGTAGGGTTGTCGGTATTGCAGGTGATGGGGAAGTATGCATCGGCCACGTTCAGACTGTCGTGAATAATGAACATGTAGGATACGGTTGTGCCTCGGGGTTGGCCTGGGATAACACCAGTGTAGGTGGTATCAGCCAGCGACATTACAGACATTTGCCAGGCACCGGTATCGTTGGTGCGGTAGGCGAGTGTAAGGTTATGAAATGGCATTGGTGTTGACATATCCAGCGAGGCGGTCACCACGATGTCGGTGTCTCTGGGCCGGTTACCTATTTCGGTATGGGTGAGCGTCACGTCTCCCTCAAGGTATATTCCGTGGCGTGCAAATGCGCTTATAATGGCGGCATAATGTGGCGTGCCGTTTGCCAGGTTGTTGTCGTTGTCGTCTGCCATGAGTGCGTCTACCAATATTGTTTGGTACACAACGCCTTCCGTACCATCGGGACCATCGGGTACGTCATAATATACATCCGTAAAAAGGCGGGTCATCGTGTCAATCACGCCTATTTTCTGCCCTACGTCCCACCAGGTACCAGCTATGATCTGGCCGTTCTGGTGTACGTCGGCTAGCAGCGATGTATTCAGGTCTATCGGATATACCTGTGGCGTCATATCGTACCTGCGTATAAAGCCACCGTAGCCAAAGAAAGCATCCGCAGCCATAACCGGGTTGCGGGTAATGCTTAATGCCCAGATGTCTGAGTTGGCTTCATTCAGTGCACCGTTGGTTATGGTTGTGCCACTTATGGAGGTGTACATATGGTCTGAGATTCCGTGGCCATACTCGTGATAAATAACGTCTCCGAACGTGGCGAACGAATGGCAAACCGCGTCTTCTGCATAGAAATTGATCGATGTGCCGTCATAAAACGCATTGCAGGTGCCGCCGATCTCGTCTACATTGGTAGGAAGGGAAAAATCCATTCCTGTAAATGCCGGGAAGTAACCTTTCATGAAGTTGTGAATGCGGTTCACATGATAATAGGCATTCACATGGCGGTCGCTGGATGGCGCTGTGGTGGGGTACGTGAATACCGTACCGGAAGCCGACACCGCATTGGTGAACGACGGATTGAGACCCGTAGCGGAGTCTATTACAGTTGACCATTTTCCTAAAAGGGGAATGATGGATGACTGGGGTAACGAAGATGAAGCATCTGTTGCCAGGCCATTGTTATCGGTATAGATGGTTGTGGCACCATTGTATATAGCGAGGTCGGGCAGGGGTTCGAGTGAAGTAGGGTTCAGCATTCCATTTTTATAAACTGTGCCTTTCACCGTCAGGTCATAAGATGTTTCTTTTACCTCGTTTGTACGATACAACACTTTTCCATTCACTGCATCTACCCAGACCGATAGTTTCAGCGGTACACTTCCTGGCACGTGCCCGTTCACCTGTACATGCCAGGCGGGGTGCAGTTCGTATCCGGTTGCTGCCGGTACCGGAAACCATGCCCACTGCGGGTCTGCCTGGCTGCTGGTCACATTGATGTCCGAAATGTCGGAGACTGCATTGCGACCTGCTTCTGTTGCGGAAAGTTGGGGCTGAACTCCGGATGGAGGTGTGCCATAGTTACTAATTTGTATGCGGCGCAGTTCCCCGTCGTTCGTGAACCGGAAGCCTACTTTAGTGAACACCACTTCATGCCCGTTTACTACTTGTTTATAATATACATACGATGCCCGCGGAGCAGTAAAGTCGCTCGTTTTTGTCCATTCGGCGGGATTGATACCCAGGTGTTTCAATTGGGTTGCAAAACAGTTCATGGCTTTCTCTGCATTGGTGTTACCGGCCAGTTGTATTGGTGTTCCGTAGATATCCGAAACGGCACCGTTTACTTTGTCACAGTTCACCGTCCAGCCCGGGAACAGGGCCTTTGCTGCCGTGCGTGAACTTTCCACAGCTTTTTTGTTGGCCGGGATGGACTGATAGTTTTGGAATACAGATATTCCGAAAGACCGTTTTTTACTTTGGCCCGAAACATGGGTCGCTTGCGACGATAGGATGAGCGCAAACGTCAGGCTTGCAATAACAGACGTTGTTTTCATTTTTTTTGAGTTTGAAATATGAAATTAAGGCAAATAAATTACAAAACAATGACTGCGTATTTACACAAATACACAGTCATTGTTTTGTATAGGTTGCGAATCACTTAGCGCTGAAGCATAAAGGACTTTGTGTTTCGGATCTCGTTGTTGGTCAGAACAATGTAGTAAAACCCGGACTTTAGGTGGTCTTCCAGTTCGACAACGAAGCTGGAACTGTTTTTTGCAGCATTGTAGGTTTGTGCCCAAACCTTTTGACCCAGCGTATTCAGAATTGCGATATTGAATGGTTGGCCGTTCGCTGTGTTAACAGCTATATGCAAAGTTCCGTTGCTCGGGTTGGGGAAAATAGAAAATCCATCTGTATCTCTGTCGGCAAATTCGCTGATGCCATTTACCGAGTCGCACTGCGCCTTTGTAAAAATATGAACCGGTAGGGAATCTGTTACGCTGCCACAGTAATTGGAAACCGTATAAAGCAAAGTATCGGTGCCGGACATTACAGCCTTGAATATCCCATTGTGCACGAGTGCGGTGTCGAACAAAGAAGTATCTGTCGCACTCCAAATGCCACCGCCGGGCAGACCCCATGCAGTGTCTGGTTTTGTGACGCAGAAAGGATTTGGTGCTGTTACGGAAGGCGTAGGTTTGCTTTCTACTACCAGGAATTTTCCGGCATCTCCTTCACCGCATTCATTAGTAACTACATAGACCAGTGTATCCAAACCTGTTGCAAGGCCTTTAATGTAGTTGCCGGAGATCACTGCTTTTGTATTGGTTGCGAACCATGTACCGCCCTCGGGTGTTGCCGTAACCAATACAGAATCACCCAGACAAACGATATCCGGGGTGGACACCACAACGTCAGGCGTCGTAACCACAGACACCGAAGCAAATGCGGAGTCCGCACCGCAGAAATTAGAAATGGTGTAGATGAAAACACCGTTACCTACAGCTGTAATGACAAAAACACCGTCTGAAATCGAGTCGTAGGATATGCTTGCTGACCATGTGCCGCCGGGTACTGCTTCAGTGAGCGTAAATGCAGTGCCGTTGCAGACCTGTGTCGGCCCCGCGATCGGAGCAACGAACGGCATTTGGAGCGCAGAAATGACCTTTGACGCTACAGCGGTGCCACACACGGTTACGGAATACCATACGGTGTCTACGCCAGGCAACGTGGCCATAAATACGCAGTCGGAGACCATGGATAGCCCGGAGCTGCCTGTCCATACACCTCCGGTTGCCGTATTGGATACCGTGAGTGTTGACCCTAAACAAATAGAGTCGGGGCTAAGAATGGTGCCGGCGTCTTGTGTTGTGTCTACATCAACCGGAAAAAAGAGATTCGTTGCGCCAGTGGTATAGGTTAAAGTTGCAGTGCCTACGGATAAGGCTGCGAATGCGCCCGACAAAGCGTCTACCGTCGCAACAGCCGGGTCGCTGCACAACCAGCTGCCACCGGAGCTTCCGGACGATACGGTTGTGGTAGTGCCAAGGCAAAAATAATTGGTGTCCGGGGTAAGTGTTGTCTGCGCCTGGGACGAAAATGAAATGACGAAAACGAGCAATAGAGTTGCTAATAGTTTCATAGATAGGGGGTTTTTTGTTCGGCAAAGAAAAAGATTTGCAGATTAAAAAATATTCGGGAGCTCATTTGTGCGCCCTAAAAATTTGTTAATTGTAAATCCAACAAAGCAAAAAAATTCAATGGTGCAGCCATTTTGCGGATGCCACTGAAACGTGGCACGTTACGGCCAGCCTTGCCGCGAGTGGCGGTTGGTGTCTTAATGAAATCGCCGGACGAGTTTGCTGTAACAGGAACAGGCAAAATCTCGTCCGGCGATTTAAAAGCTTCTATTCTATCGGGCCAGAATAAATGATTTTGTAAATCGAATTCCCTGATCATTAATGGTTATCAGGTAAACGCCGGATGGGAGATCGTTTGCAAGTTCGATATCGAAGCCAGTGTGGTGTTCCGGAGTGTTCCGGGTTTGCTCCCACACCTTTTGGCCCAGTGAATTCACAATCGCAATGGTCGGGTGCCTTTCTGCAGAAAGGTTGAATTCGATATGCAAAGTACCTGAGGTGGGGTTGGGGAAAATTGAGAAAACACCAGTGCCAGCGACAAGTTCAGTTACACCATTTAGCGAGTCGCATTGTTCCTTGGTGAGTACATAAATGGGTAATGAATCGGTTGCCACTCCGCAGGCATTTGTAATGGTGTAGAGTAAGGTGTCGTAACCGGCAGTCAGTGCGTTGAATATTCCGGAGTGTACCAACGTGGGAACAAAATGGCTGGTGTCTGTGGCACCCCATGTACCACCGCCGGGCACCCCAAGTAGTGTATCCGGGTTGCCGACGCAGAAAGCCGTGAGTCCTGAAATAGCTGGTGTGGCAAGGGTTTCGATGACAACAACAGCCGAGGCTGTGTTGCTGCCGCAATCGTTCGAGGCATGGTAATATAAGGTGTCCGTGCCTGCCGTGATCCCCAACACATAATTTCCGGATACACTGGCAGAAGCGTTAGCGAAAGTCCAAGACCCGCCTGCGGGTGTAGCGACCACGGGTATGGAATCAGCCAGGCATACTGAAGATGCGAATGTAATGCCAGGGGTAGGGGCCGTGTTTACAGAGACGACTTCATTCACAACCGCGCTACCGCAGAAATTGGTAACTGTATAGGTGATCTCAGAAGTGCCGGCACTTATCCCGGTGATTACACCTCCCGCAATAGTGACATTGGTATTAGACGCAGTCCAGGTTCCGCCTGAAATGGAATCGGTCAGGGTGATACTGGCGCCGGTGCAAACAGTGGACAAACCCGCAATGGGTGAGGGTGTCTGAAGTTGCAAAATCGAAATGACTTTTGTGGCAACCGTAGATCCGCAAAGTGTGACTGTATAAAATACAGTGTCGGTACCGGTTACGTTTGGCGTAAATATCCCGTTTGATATCAGCGAAAGCCCGGATGTGCTGGTCCATATCCCGCCTGCGACAGAATCAGCAAGTGTTAGTGTTGATCCGGTGCAGATTGAATCAGCGCCCGCGATTGTGCCGGCATCGGGCACCGAACGGACGAATACCTGCCTGGTGGCAGAGTCTGATCCACAAGTGTTTTCTACATGGTATGTAATGAAGCCTATTCCCGGAGCCATTGCCGTAATGGTATCGCCAGATACAGAGATCACACCCGTTGCTGTAAGCGTTCCTCCGGGTACCGACGTGACCACGGGCTCTGTTGTGCCGGGGCAGATACTGTCGGTATAAATAAGGATTCCGGCAAACGGCAGAGGGGTTACACTCACCGGAAGTGTAGCTGCAACAGTGCCACAGCTATTGGTTAGCGCATAAGAGATGAGGGTGGTTCCTCCAGTCAGTCCAGTCACCAATCCTCCGGATACCATTGCCACGGACGCATCCTCAGAGCTCCAAATGCCACCCGGCGTAGCATCACTGAATGTGACTGATGCACCGGCGCAGAAATCGGTTGTGCCTGACAATGGCAACACATCGGGTACTGTCTTTATGATTGATATGAAAAAGGTCGAGTCAAAACCACAACTGTTACCTGCTACGTAGGTGAGTGTGTCTGCACCGGTGTGTGCAGCAAAGAACACATTGCCGGTCACGGGCGACAAATTGGCGTTGCTGGTGTACCACGAAGATCCCGTTGCGAACAAAGTTCCTGAAACTATGAGGCTGTCGTTGGTGCCGAAGCATACGCTATCGGGGCCGGAAATGCTGCCGGCAACAGGCAGGTTGGTCACATAAATGTTGTAGGATGTCGAGTCTGCGCCGCAGGCATTGGATACGGTATAGATAATAATATCCAGACCCTGAGACAGGCCGGTGACAATGTTGCCTGAACAAGTGGCGACGGTATCGTAGCGGGACGACCATGTGCCTGCCGGATTGGTCTCGGTGAGCGTAATGCTGCTTCCCTGGCACAAATTTGTGGTGCCGCCGATAGTGCCTGCAGATGGCAGGGAATCTACCTTGACCGCAATAGTCATAGAGCCACAAAAATTGCTGTAGGTAATGTTTGAAGTGCCAGCGCCTGAATTGAGAAAAGTGGCTGTGCCCGAAAGCGATGAGATCAGGCTGAGTACCGAAGTGTCTGACGACGACCATGTTCCGTCGTAGACTGAATCGGTAAGGGTGAGCATGCCCCCGCGACATACAAGCGTATCTCCTGTAATAGCGCTGGGGAGTTTGGTCACTGAAATGTGCGCAAACCGGGAGCAACCTGTGGGCAGTGTGTATACGACCGCATCATTACCGGTGGCAATTGCAGTCAGTGCGCCGGTGAGTGAATCTATGGATACGTATCCCAGCACTGAGCGCCATGTGCCGCCCGAAACCGAGTCGGTGGCTGTAGTGGACGAACCTATACATATCTGCGCCGGCACGGTAACAGGGCCCGGGTTGGGATTTACAGTCAGCGAGGCTGTGACAATATTGTTTCCACAACTGTTTGAGTCGGTATACACTATTTGCACCACGCCTGGGCTGAAGCCGAAAACATAGTCACCTGCAATTACCGCCAATGTGGTGTCGCTGGTGGACCAAATACCCCCGGTAGCTGAATCGGACACCGCGGTAGTGGTCCGTTCGCAGATCGCAGCGTCTGCTATAATGGGAGAAGGTGTGCGGTCGGTCCTGATCATCGTAGCCATCACGCAGCCGTTGGGCAAGGTGTATAACAACTCGTCGTTTCCCTGATGTAGGCCAGTAATAAGTCCGGTGTCGTCTACACTTATGTTGCCTGTCACGTTATGCCACACGCCCCCGGCAATGCTGTCTGTGGCTACCACCGTACTGCCCAAACAGACAGCCGCCGGTACCGTGATGACGGCCGGTGAGGCGTTGACCGTGACTATGCGTGCGGTCTGAAAGGTGCCGCAGCTGTTGGTATAGGTATAAATAAGAGAGTCTGTTTCGGCAGATACTCCATATATCGTACCGGGCGAAAGTATTTTGGCTACAGTGGTATCTGAGAAAGACCAGATACCCCCCGGAAGCGATTCTGAAACAGGTTTCGTATAACCTGCACAGACCACAGAGTCTCCGCCGATCGTCCCCGCATTTTGAATGCTGTCTATCATGACTGAAAATAATGTGGAAGAACCGCCATCTGTATAAGATAGGGTGACCACACCACCAGACAATGCGGTAAATGCGCCGGTAAATGAATCTACAGTAGCGATAGCGGTGTTGCTGCTGGACCATACTCCGCCGGTGCTGCCCGAAAGTACAATGGTGTTGGTTCCTACACAGAAGTTATTGGTTCCTGTGGTAAGGGTGACTTGTCCCCTGGCCCACCATGAGCAAACCAAAACGATCAATAGCAATGAAAATCTTTTCATAAAAAGTATTTAGACAAAATTACAGAATTCGCAGCCGGGCCGGAAAATTAGGAAGATCG
>CAIYJV010000056.1 GCA_903926605.1 uncultured Bacteroidota bacterium | reverse complement strand
TTCCGGGGACAAGTAGAACTTCCAATCGCCAATTTGCCGGTTCAAATTGAAGGTTTTTATACGACACAGGATATGAATAGCCAGATCAAGTCGAGCTATATTCATGTTCATTATGACGTCAGTGAATTAAAGAACAAGCTGACCCAGTCTATTAACTCGTACAATAGCAAATTCAATGAGACCAAATCAAAAGGGCTGGGTATGACCTCCATCTACCAGTCATCACTTAACGTACTGGAAGCAAAGAGGGCGCAGTTACAAAGAGAAGTGACCGGTGCGCAACTGGAAAAAATAGGCGGCGGAAGCATTAAAAATCAAATCAATGCCCAGTCGAGGGACACTTCGGGAATGGGTTCAGTTGCTATCAGTATTAAATCGCCAAACGGCAACGTTAACGATTCGGCAAGCAATGGAGATACACTTAACTCAAACAATAAGAACCGATTGACAAATAGCGAGGAACAACTGAAAAAAGGGAAAAACTCAGTGGTCGCCGATGAAAAAGCAATTTCCGAAAAGCAGAAGGAAATAACGGCACTCGACAAAAAGATTGAAAAATATCAATTGCTATTGGCTCAAAGTGAAAACACCAACCGCTTTGATTCGCTGGTCGGTTATGACAAAACAAAAGACCTTTCTAAACAGAGCGATATGTCTTATCGCAAAATGGTAAAGCAAAGCTCTGATCTTTTACCCGATGGAGAGGCTAAAAGATTCGTTACCGGACTGAGTTCCTTTGATGCCGGAATGTTTCCTAAAATGGAATCAAAGTACACGATGTCCGGTCAAATGGTAAAGGGAGCGGACGTTGGCTATCAGTTAGGCATAGTTGAGACCGCCGTGATGGTGGGAAAAACCCAATACGTTGGCCGGGACGGCACGCTGGACAAATACACCTGTTACTCCGGTCGGGTATCGGTAAAACCGCTAAAGGGACAGAAATTAAGTTTGCTCTACTACGGCTACACAGTAGACCACAATATGATCACCGGAGATGCTTTTTTCAAAGATGCTTCGATATCGGCGCCGAGTTTCTTTCAGCCTGTCCATATTGTGTCAGGTAAGTATGATGCCAGCATTTCAAAGGTCGTGAACATGGACGCAGAAGTGGCCACGAGCTTTCAGAGCTCTGATAAGTCTAATCTCCCGGCCTATACTCAATCCGACAAAATGGCTTATCATTTTGCAGCGGACGGCAGTATCCCCACTACCGGAGTAACACTACTAGGTTCTTATGATAATACGGGAAAAGGATTTGTGAACAATACGCTTCCGGCGTCGTTGAGCGGCACCGCGCAATACAAAGTAGGTGGTAAATCCTCCTTTTTCAAGTCCCTCCTTACACTGGGTATTGAATACAATTACCTGATTCAGCACAATTACGCTTCTCAATCCAGCAACACCAAATGGGGATTTGAAGGGAAGCTGAATTTTAAAAAGATTCCTTCTTTTTCATTTTCGTATAAGCCGTTCACTACATTTCAATCGTACAATGACACGTTGAACATCCCTCAACGTCTGCTGTTGGGTTCGGTAACAACGGCAAAATCAACGTACAGAATCAGGATGCACGAAAAATCGCTCAATTTTTCGCTGGTGTACAACAAAAGTGTGACCACAATGGACAGTGGAAAGACGGGTACGCAGATGATGCAATTTTCTAC
>CAIYJV010000055.1 GCA_903926605.1 uncultured Bacteroidota bacterium | reverse complement strand
TGGAAAAGAAAAAGAGGAAGGGGGAAGCGATAAATTTTTCTTTATTGTTGATTTAATTTAGCAAATAGTTTTTCAATTTCTTCATCAAGACGGATAGTTGCATTAACGGTTAATCGATTCATAGCTTGTTTCGATTTGTACCATGTATAAGGATTAATTTTCCAAGAAATTTTAATAATATCTTTTTTCAATTCAGACAAAGTATCATTGAATACTTCAGGTTTTACAATTTTCATGACATTATTTATTTCATTGTCAATTTCATTTTGAGCCTCTGGGTGTTTTTGTTTTAAGTCATTCGAAATATCTTGAAACGAATCGAATATTTCAAAAATATTAGTTTTGTTATTAAGGTAATATGCATTTATAGGGTCGATAGCAGAAAGCACATTAATTGATTCCTGATATTGACTTTTCATTTTTGAAAATTCATTTACATACTCCGGAATAAAATGGGTTGACAAAATACCATGCAGTAAATTTTGGATTTGTGATTTAGATTCTTCGGACTGATGTTCTTTTGGAATTTTATCGTGTAATTTACTTGTAATTCTCTTTACAAATTTGTCAATGTCGCTTCGAACAAAAAGGTAATACATTTCAAGAAGATTAAATAAAACAACTTTTAGTTTTTTTTTGTCTTCCTGGCGCGTTCTTGACCATTGACCAAACTGGTTAAGTGTCCATCCTAACGCAATACCAACAGCAGAAAAAATAAAGCCCCAAAATAATTTATTAAAATCTCCCATCAGTTATACATTGAAAACAAAAGTATAAAAATAAAGAAAGGAGGGAAGCTAAATAATAAAGATGGTATTACTAAAGTGGCAGTATGTTCCAAAAAGGAACTAACTGAATACAGCTGATTCAAAAATATTTTTAAAATATTTATCAATGTAATCTTATCTGCCAGTGGCAGTATGTGCAAAATATGCACATACTGAATTTGTGTCCAATTCAATTTCAACAAAAATATTTTTAAAATATTCTGTAAATGTTATGAATCAATTAGAAAAAAGAAGAAAAATCTGTAATTAAATCAGAGAGGTATTACTTCCTGCACACCGGTATAAATAATTGAGCGTACAAACTTAGCCAGTAGTTCCCGGACTTGAGTGAGTCCGGACTGAATAAAGTTTTGGCATTTTACACGATATGAAGTACAGTATTTTTGGATAAAAACCTGTGCCGGTTGGCGGTTCCCGAATGTATTAAGTTCCAGTGCAACTGAGTCCGAAAGTTTGTAACGAGCGGATTTGAGTTTTGACAGCTGCTGCGAAAGTCCCCAGAGCCTGCCGTGAATCTGGCGGTAAAATTTTGCTTTTGGTTTTGGGTAATTCCATTTTGTAGAAAGTAAAAATATTGGCGGACCATTTTTGCAGCTGCGAGCTTGCGAGCTCATAACTGTGACACCTTTTGCATTTTTGCTGCAATACTTCGAAAGGTAGGCGCCAATGTTTTTTATGTTCTTCAGGGAGTGAATGTCTGTGCCATTGGGTTTCGAATGTTTCCATTTTTTAGCGAAGCGATCAACATAACCAAGTTTATTCTGTGTATAGTTCCACAACGTTTGAAGCTCGAGCCAAGGAATAAATTTGTCGGTGACCAAGTGAAAATGAATGTTGCCGTTGTATTGACTTTCAGCTCTCCAAATGTAATTTTTCAGTTTATATTTCTTCCGGAGGTCGTCCAGGAAGGGTTGAAATAATTTTGTTTTTATGGTTTGGTCGCTGTGTATCTGTTTACTTGCCAGTGTAACGGTGACAAAATTAGCTTTCCACTTGTAAAATGTTCCGGTGCTATGGTTCAAACTTTGCTTTTCTTTGGAAAGGAGAAGAAGCCAGTCGATGGCGAGGTTCATTCGGGCGTTGGCTTTTATACTCATGAGCCCGTGCGAACGTTGGTCCTCTGTAAGGGTTGAAATCATAGTTGATTTGTCGAGGGTGCCATCGGGCAATAAAGTTGCACCTTTTGCAATCCAGTATGGCGTATAATCTGTAGTATCGGGAAGGGTGTTTTTAGAATATCTCACCACTTTATTCGGGGTAATTGAAAGAAATTCTTCAAAATTATACTGCCTCTTGCTACCCACATTGTAAGCGTTTTTATTTTCTGAACTGTGGGGCTTACGATAAACCAATGGTGATAGTAGAGCGTTTCCCGAAGGCAGCTCCTGAAATATTTCGTCCTCCCAGAATGGATTTTCTGAAGTCATCGTCTGAGCCAGTTAGCTTTTAATTCACTTCCACAACCTCTGGGAGTTTTGGTACCTGAATAATGCAAAGCATTATCTCGAATTGAGTCGGCCTGAAGAATGAAGGCGCGAATGTCGGCAAGTAGTTTTTCGGTTTTCTTCTTTTTTTCGGAGTGTTCCGGAAGGCTGAAAAGACTTTTTTCAATTTCTTTAACCTGGTCTTCAAGGTTATTTTTTCGATAGGTATAGCTCAT
>CAIYJV010000054.1 GCA_903926605.1 uncultured Bacteroidota bacterium | reverse complement strand
ATTGAATGCAAAGAAAAAGGAATGTCTACAAATGATATTCATCGCAAGTTTTTCCCACGCCTAACTTATGATCAAATAAAATCTAAAATTGAACGGATGATGTTGCTAAATGAGAACGAAAAACCTACAAAAAAAGCGTGGATTGTGGATAGAACGCCAATAGACCTAGCCGCATTACGACTAAATGCAATACCAGATAACGGACATTGGCGTGTAGGCTCAAAGCGTGTGTCCTCGGTGCAGCTTATAAATATGGCGAGGGATTTTCAGCCAAAACTAGGGTGAGCGGGTAAGGGTATCAACAAGTTCTTTCCCATTTTTCAATAAAATCAATGATTTCTTTATCTGGATTTTTAATTTTTGCTATGCTGATAAATACCACCTCGTCAGGAATTTTCGCAATAATATCAGTCAATTGCTTTGCAAAACCAAGTGGTATTTTACCTTACGGGGTTAATTTGCAGCAGTATTGGGGCATATTAGTATTTCAAAACCTCTAATTCAGCTTCTGGCGTGAAGTTTTTACCCGTAAGTTTTTCAATTTTTGCCATAGCTTCCCTAATATATGAGTTAAATTCCCAAAGTTGGTTTTCCAAAAATCCTATATAACTTTCATCACGAACAACACGAATTTGCGAAGGTGGCAATTCGGGGTGATATGAGAAAATATCCACCCACTCACGCCCTGTAACAAAAAGCTGCCCTTGCAATTGCGGGCGGTAATTTTCAGATATTTCGCTAGTTAGCAAATATCCGACATGAGTGTCAGGTTTTGGTACTTTGATTTCAAGTAATCCTTTTTCACCGAGAAGCCTATCTGGTGAGCATCCAATTAAACCATCGTCAGTTGTCACAAATCCAATCTGTTTTGCCTCACAATCATTGAGCATTTCATACATTCCAACAGCATCAGGCTCTAATTCCAGACCACGAGCCATCCACTCGCTAGTAAAGGTATTAACTGAGCGACGCAAAAGGCGTTCGGCTATGAGGTGGTGGGCGTATCCCTTCCATTGTGAGGAAGACTTGCCAGTAGGAGTGATGATTTTATCAAACTTTGAACTGGTCGGAATTCCACTATGAAGACTATCCCATTTATCATCGTATTGGTCACATTTATGATATATTGCCATTTTCAGCCCCTTTCTTTTTTAGAATTTGATAACGCTTTGCATCTAAGGCAGTTCTTGCCCGTGCTAAATCTTTTTGGCGGATTTCATCAATATTCGGAGTTTTAAGAGCTTGGCAAAACTTTATAACATCTAGCCCAGTTTCTTTTAACCCGTTCTTGATTTCTAATGCTTGCTCTGCTGTAATTGCCCCGCCCATACCATCGTCATCTTCACCTACTGTAATAATGTTCAAAGCTCCACACAAAGCATAACGCTTGCCATAGCTATAGGTGCTGCCCATTGCTTGGGTATTTCCTTTCCCACCCGAAGTATCAAGCGGAAGCGGAATGCGGGAAGTTTCGGTATGTCCTGCGTGTGAAAGTTTCACGATTATTTCATGCCATGAGTTCGCAGCAGGGGCAGTATCGTATGACACCGCCATGTTTTCTTCATTAAGAATTGGGCGAACTATCTTATCAATATCTTCAATTGAGGCATAACGGAAAGCCTCCTTTTGCCCCGCAGCTTTATCGTTTTTATTTATGTCATAAGCAACAGTTTTTGTTTTAACAATGCGTATTGTGGCGAGTTTTGCACTAATTCTGGTCATCGCAGCGTCAAAGGATTTTTTCGCTTGATTTGCTTCCCACTGCAATTGCATTTCCATCATTTTTGCAAGTTTATCAACATCAACATTATCAAGCTGGGATGCCTTTTCAATAATAGCAAGAAACCCTCCGCCAGTTTGTACTATTTCATTACTCATAAAATCCCTTTCTATTTTGTTGCTTGACATCGCTGTCATTGGTATTTATAGTGCATTAAAACTAATATGCAAGAACTTTTTTAATAAAAATGCAAGGAAAATAAAAAATGATAAAAAACCCCGTAGGCAGACCCAAAAAACCCGCAGGACAAATAAGCATTTCCAAGGGTTACAGCCTATCACCCGCTAACTATAATTTTATTGCAGAAATATCAAAAAGGCAACAAAAAAAGGCGAGTTCGGTGTTAAATTCGCTGCTAGATAATATCAGAAATTTGCGGGGTGAGTAATGATAAATCTCATATTTAACGCATTATCAGAAATTGAAATTGCGAGCGAAAAAGCAAACGAAATAAACAAAATCATTCGTGCGATTGATGGTGGGGATTTTGCACCTGAAATCTCGTTTATTTCAAGCAACATTGAAACTGCTATCATCAAAATTATTGACAAATACCTTGAAGAACTCACGGGCGACGAAACACTCGCCTCATATTATTTGTACGATTGCGGGAAAAAAGGAAAAATCATATTGCCAAATGGCGAAGAATACCCGCTCACCAGCATTCAAGAATTGAGGGCGTATGTTGAAAAAGCGGAGTAAAGGCGAAATCATTTTTGCTTTTCAGCTTAAAGCATATAAAATCGTGTTCGTGGAGGAATATAAATTTCACCCAACGAGGCGGTGGCGGTTTGATTTTGCTTTTCCCGAAAAAATGTTTGCGGTTGAAATTGAAGGCGGTGTGTGGCTTGGTAGCAAGGGCGGACACACTAGCGGGCGAGGGTACATGAAAGACATGGAAAAATACTCGGAGGCTGCTATATTGGGCTGGAAAGTCCTACGCTTCACCCCGCAGCAAGTAAAAACTGGATTTGCGATTGAAAAAATCAAAAAAGTTCTTGCCAACTGATTTTTGGTTGGTATATTATCGCTACTGGGCTAGATGGGGCTTATAATCCCGTGACGAATATCCATGTTTTTCTTACCCGAAACACGATATGCCCTGTATTTTTTTAAGGGTAAGGATTTTAAGGGTAAGCAATGCAAATAGGATTTATAAAACTCCATCGCCAACTTTTAGAGTGGGAATGGTACGATGATATAAACACATTTCGTCTATTTACGCATTTATTGCTTAAGGCAAACTACGAACCAAAAAAATGGCACGGCATTGATATTGGTATCGGGCAGTTTCTTACATCTAGGGAAACTCTAGCTAGAGAGACTGCTTTATCAGAACAGCAAGTTCGTACAGCACTAACCAAGCTAAAATCAACCAACGAAATAACCAGCCAAGCAACCAACAATTATTCTTTAATATCAATAACTAACTGGGAAAAATGGCAAGGCAGTAACCAGCCAAGCAACAATCCATCAACCAGCTATCAACCAGCCATCAACCAGCCATCAACCACTACTAAAGAAGTAAAGAAAGAAAGAAGCAAAGATACTAAAGAAATAGATACTTCATTGTTTGATAATTTTTGGGTTTTATATCCAAGAAAAATAAACAAGGCGGATGCAAAAAAGATTTTCACTAATATCATAAAGAAAGGAGTTGTTGATTATGAAACCATTATCATCGGTGTTAAAAATTATAATGAAAAATGTAGAGGTCAAGATGAAAAATTCATTGCCCATGCCACAACATGGCTTAACAAAGAGAGGTGGGCAGACCAGTATCAAACAGCAGAAAAACCAACCGCAGAAAATCAACAATCAAGACTTAACCAACTAAAGGAACAATACTTATGATAAACTCAACAAAAGAACAAATCATTGAAAATCTAATCATGCCATTAGAGGCAGTTTTTGGGGAATTCAAAAAAGGTGCAATCGTTTATTTGTTGGATTATTGCCAGAAATATAAACCAGAAAATCTTAAAAAAGTTGCCAGTGAAGTAATAAATACTAGTGAGCGTTTTCCATACCCTGCATCAATTATAAAGCATTTTGATAAAATTAAATTAAATGTTCATGTAATCTAGGAAAAATCTATGGAAAAAATCTCAAATGTTGAAGCCGAGCAAGCGTTACTTGGTGCAATGCTCACAAAAAACGAAACTTTTTATCTTTTGCCCGCTGATTTTGAGGAAGGGCAATTTTACGAACCACTCCACTCGGCTATTTTTATACAAATCAGGAATTGCATCAATGCTGGTGAAAAATGTGATTTATTTGTTATTGCACGATATTTTGACAAAGAAAATAAATTGGATGCTTTGGGTGGGGCAAAACTTTACCTCACAAAATTAGTGCAAGCAGCCTTTTCAATGACAAATTTTTCTGCTGTGGCAAAGCAAATTATTGATTTAAGCGAGAGGAGAGTTTTGCTTTCAATTTGTCATCAGGCTATTGAAAAAATGCAAAACCTATCAGATGAGCAAACTAGCGGTGAACTAGCTGCATGGCTAGGGGCTTCGGTTGAGAAACTTTCAACTGCTAGCCGTTTCAATATCACCACCGAAAAACAGGTTACGGAAAAGTTACTAGCTATGTTGCAATCAGGAAAGGGGATAGAACGCTCGCAAACAGGCATTGTAGGGCTTGATGCTGCAATGGACGGGGGTTTATATGCTGGGAAGCTCTATGGCATTGTAGGGCGTAAAAAAATGGGCAAAACCATGCTGGCAGGAACAATCAGCCATAATTTGCAGAAAACAGGGCATAAACATTTATATTTGGCTCTTGAAATGGGGAGCATTGAAATCCATCAGCGAAGCATCGCGCGAGAAATTGGATGTAAGGAGGCGGCTTTTCGTCTCGGTGCATCAACTCGCATTTTAGAACAAATCGCCGAATATGTCCGCACTGCGGAAAACCACCGCTTATATTTGGATGCACCCTGCTTAAGTTTTGATGACCTTCGCCACATCCTCCCGCAATATATTCGCAAACATAAAATTAAAGGCTTTATTCTTGATTGTTGGCAATTGGTAGGCGGAAAAGACCGAGGCAAAAGCACCGCTGAACATCTTGACGAAGTGGCACAATGGCTCGCAGAATGCTGTAAAAAACACCAAATCTGGGGATTGGTCACCGCTCAAGAAAATCAAGACGAAAATACACGGGGCGGGGAAGGTATCCGCCTAGCTTGCGATCAGATTTATCGCATTTGCAAAAGAGATGAAAGCTGTACGGAGGCATGGCTTGAAATGATGGAAACGCGCTATACCCGATGGCAGGATGTCGGAAGTGAAAATAGCCCATCGCTGCTTATGTCAGAAAATGGCACTCACTACCATACTATCAGCAATTAGAAAGCCACTTATGAGCAACTTAAGTGATGACCTTTTCCATAAATGTGCGTGGGTTGCTTTTATGGAGGCAACCGCTTATGGCAAGCAAGATGACCAGAAATATGTTAAAGCTCGTGCTTATTCCCTATATGAGGAAGAATTGAAGGTTAAAAATGCAACATGATTTATTTGGTAATTCATCAATTGACTATTAGATTATAACTGTTACAGTTGTTATAGTTTTAATAACAGGAGGACATTATATGTATAATCTAAAATTCAAAAGCACTACAAACAGATACACACAAGAGGAACTTTTTGATAATATACAGAAAGTTTGGGATTTTAAGGGTAGCCAGCCATTTATAAAAGACATGGAAGTCGCACCAAGTGCTATATGTTTTGGCACTTATTTCAATCGTTTTGGAAGTTGGAAAAATGCCTTGACTGAATTTGTAAAATATAAAAATGGTGATACTGGAAATTTGCCAGAAGCAAAACCAAGAAAATCACGAAAAACCATAAATAATAGCATAAAATATGATGTTATGAAGCGTGATAATTTTAAGTGTAATTATTGCGGAAAATCCCCTGCAACTGATAGTAATGTTGAATTGCAAATTGACCACATTATACCAGTTGCAAAGGGTGGTGATAATCATTTAAGCAATCTAAAAACAATTTGCAAAGATTGTAACATCGGAAAATATGATAAGCTATGAGTGAGTACAATGCCCCCTTCAAATGCGTACATGAAATAAAAACGCGAAGCACACTATCAAGCTCAAGCAAAACAGCGGTTAGGGTTGAAAAGTTATTTGTTAATAAGCCAGAGGTTTTTATATGAGCAACCTAACTAACCGCCCCGTCACCCCAAAAGGACAAAAGAAAACCCGAATCAAATTAAATGACAGGGATTTTTTGGATTTTCTAAAAACCCTGCCGAGTGCGGTTAGTGGAAAAACCCCATGTGATCCTTGCCATTACAGAACCGCCAAAAATTCTGGCATTGGTTGCAAGCCGTTATATTCCGCTATTCCGCTCACCCGTGAGGAGCATCAAGAACAGCATAGGATAGGAACTTTTGCCTTCATGCCTAGGGAAAAATGGGAGGAAAAAGTCAAGCATTATGTGGATTTGTGGGAAAAATACAAAATAATGCAAGAAATAATGTAATAACTTAAAATAAGTGCTTGACACTATACGCAGCTGTCTATATATTAGCTTTCAGAGAGGCAATTAGGTCTTTCGGGAAAAATGGAGAAACATTTTATGGCTTACGCATCAAAAGAAAAAAAAGAAAAAATAGTTACACAGTTGAAACAAATTATGCCAAAGAATTGGAAGTGGTCACTTGCAACAAAAAATAATAGTACATTTGTTTTAACAATACGGCAAGCACCAGTTAATTTATTGGAAGGTTCGGAAGGTCATTATCAATTGAACTCTTATGGT
>CAIYJV010000053.1 GCA_903926605.1 uncultured Bacteroidota bacterium | reverse complement strand
TGCAAACAGTAAGGATCTTTTGAGCAATTCGGTGCTTTTCACGCTCAACTCAACAGCATCGGCAACCTTTACACTATGTATGGTCCCGGTCTATGCAGCTTTATTCTTATACCACCGGGGAACATTTGTCAAGTTCCTGAAAAGTATTGTGGCCAAGGAATTTCACGACAAGCTAAATGGAATTCTGGCGCTAACGATACAAACCTATTTTAAATATATAAAAGGCCAGGTGATTGTGTATTTTATTGTAGGCATTCTCAACAGTGCTGGCTTATTAGCTTTAGGAATTAAAAATGCTGTTTTGTTCGGAATGCTAACTGCATTGATGATGATTATTCCATATGTAGGGATAATTGTAAGTTCATTACTTCCTATTACAGTGGCTTACCTGACCAAAGACTCTTTATGGTATCCGTTCGGAGTAATAGTCTTGTTCGTTTTTATCCAATTACTGGAAGGAAATGTCCTTTTCCCAAAAGTTGTGGGAAAGCAAATAAATGTGAGTACCTGGGCCACACTGGTGGCCATATTTGCCGGTGGCATTTTGTGGGGCATCGCAGGCATGGTGCTTTTCATACCGTTTGTTGCGATACTAAAGATAATCTCGGATGAAGTGGAATCTTTGAAACCGATCAATATACTTTTGAACCGGGACGAAGGTTATAAAGGATAAAATAAGGCAGAAAATGTTGGTATGAAACCGATGATGCCCCCCCCCATTCGTGGCTGCTCATCCCCCACTCTTCCCGCCAGCAACAGGGATGCCGCGGCACGACATTTGCAACCCAGGAATTACTGCAGCACAAAAAAATTGGGGTAGCCTGGTTGGGAATATAATTGAGCCTTGGCAAAATGCCTTTTTTATGCTAACCGGCTAAGTACATACCACTCCTGATCAGAGACCTACGTTCACCTATGGAATAAAAATTCTGCTTCTCTGAATCTTTAACCTTGTCCAGGACTTTTGAATGGTCGGCAGGCGAAATCCTAAGGACAGTTTCTTTTTTCTGATTTCCAGAAATATTTCTACTTTTGTAAAAATAATGCCATGGTCATTATTGCACAAAAAATCATAAATGAATTTGCCCATAATTACCCGCTGGCTGCGGAGCCATTAGACAGGTGGTATAACGAAACGGAGAAGGCGGATTGGACAGACCTTAACGACATAAAAAAAACCTTTAATACAGTAGATTTCATTGGAAACGACAGATTTGTTTTTGACATAGGGGGTAATAAATACCGGCTGATCGCTATGATCCATTTTAGCCGCAGAACGCTGTATATCCGTTTTATCGGGACACACAAACAATACGACGAAATAATAAGTAAAAAAATAATTGACAAGATCTGATCCGATGAAAAAAATAACAACCAAAAAAGACTATTATGTGGCCATGTCGGAAATTGAAGGATTTTTGGCCAAAGGGTTTGATAAACTAACGAGGGAGGAAGACAATAGATTGGCGGAGCTCTCGGTGGAAGTCAGTGCGTACGAGAAAGCCTACTTCCCGATGCCTGTGAAACATGAGTTAGCCGTTATAGTGGATGCGTATATGAAAGAGAACAACCTTACCCGGCAAAAACTGGCCCTGCTGCTGGGAGTGGGAAATTCCACTCTGAGCGAGATCCTGAACAAAAAGCGTCCCATCACATTCGATTTTGCCAAGAAATTGCACTCCAAATTACACCTTGATGGAAATTTAATTTTTGAGTTGGCTTAGTTACCAGGAGTCAAAGTGTGGTTTATTGGTGCTATTTATTCCGGTCTTTGTAGCGCCTCAGGGTATATATTTTTTTTAAATACAACTATTGACTTTGTGCTCACGGTCCGAGACCTGCATCCACCTATCGATTTACCATTCAAATTCGCGAAATCTTTGATCTGGTAAGCGAGAATTTCATCAAATTAAATTAAAAAAATATACCGATTGGCATAATTTACATTACTATACACAGATTAATAAATTCCGAATGCTAAGGGAAACACGCCCTCCACCAGATATTGTCAAATCTATTTTTAGAGTTT
>CAIYJV010000052.1 GCA_903926605.1 uncultured Bacteroidota bacterium | reverse complement strand
CAAATCAAACATAAACCATTTGCCAAACGAAAATCTGTAGTACACAAACTGAAACTCGAAAAAAATGAAACCCTTTACTCTCAACATTTTACAGACTCTTAGCTGCAATGTGGGTTAGGTGAACCTAACGCTCCATTTTATCGTTCCAAACGAGAAAAGGCTGCTTCCTTTTCGGGAAACAGCCTTTTGAGAATATTAAAGACGGTGGAGATTAACCTACCATCAACCTTTTAAAGGTAGTCACAGTAAGCCCGCCTGAAACAGATTTCAGATAGTCGCCTACTGTTTTTGAATTGTCTTTTACGAAAGCCTGTGGCAACAGCGTATTCTCTTTAAAGAACTTGTTCAGTTTGCCCATAGCTATCTTTTCAGCCATATCACCAGTTTTGCCTTCTGCCATTACTTGTTCTACTGCAATTGCTTTTTCGCGTGCAAGCAGATCAGCCGGAACGTTGTCCGCATCTACTGCCAGCGGATTCATAGCTGCGATCTGCATAGCCACGTCCCTACCTGCTGTTGTGATCGCATCCGAAGCAGCCTGGTTCATACCTACCAGTACACCGATACGGTATCCTGAGTGGATATAAGGAACCACGCATTCGCCAGAAACTTGCTCGTAACGTACAATATCAATTTTTTCACCGATCTTGGCTACTACTTCGAGGAGTTTTTCACCCACTGTAGCATTGTCCATCTTAGCGGCTTTCAGGTCTTCTACGTTTGCAGCACGGGTAGCAAGCGCTGTATCTGCGATCTGCTGTGCGAAAGCGATGAAGTCTTCGTTCTTGGCCACGAAATCGGTTTCAGAGCTCAGCTGAACCAGAATACCATGCTTATTGTCGGCAGTAGCCTTGGCTATCACCACACCTTCTTTGGCTTCGCGGTCGCTGCGGTTGGCAGCAACTTTCTGGCCCTTTTTCCTCAGGTAATCTATGGCGTTCTCAAAATCACCATTGCTTTCCACCAGGGCCTTGCGGCAATCCATCATACCGGCTCCTGTCTGCTGGCGCAGCTTGTTTACGTCTGCTGCGGATATTGTAACTGTGCTCATTTTCTAAGATTCTTATTTATTTAAAGGATTAAAATGCAAAGTTCATTTTTTATCATTAAAGCCCCGACTGCGGGGCTTTAACTAATTGTTAGCTATGACTTCCACCCCAAAAACGGGATCATAATTCATTATCTGCCAGCGGGCCTTGAACCGCCGCCGCCGGGCCTGCCACCGCCGCCGCGGTTGCCGGAACTGGCTGGGCGTCCAGCGCCACCACCTGCACTGCGCGGAGTACGACCACGTCCGCCGCCACCTGCACGTTTAGCACCTTCGCTACCTTCTTCTTCCGTAACTTCCATACCACGACCGCGGCTTTCAGTTACTTCTTCTGATGCATCTTCTTCTTCCTTCACCTGAGCGCGCTCCTGGAGACCCTCCATGATAGCAGCAGTAAGGTAATTGGTGATGATGGCAATAGATTTTGTAGCATCATCGTTCGATGGTATTGCAAAATCTACCTTGGTAGGATCGCTGTTGGTATCAACCATAGCGAAAGTGGTAATACCCAAACGCTTAGATTCTGCCAGTGCAATATGTTCGTGGCTGATATCTACCATGAATACTGCTGCAGGAGCACGACCCATCTGAGAGATACCACCCAGTACTTTTTCCATTTTGTCCTTGCTGCGGGTCAGGGTCAGGCGTTCCTTTTTGGTTACGCTGTCCATGGTACCGTCCGCAAGCATTTTCTCAATGCTCTGCATTTTCTTTACACTCTTACGAATGGTCTGGAAGTTGGTGAGCATACCACCCAACCAACGTTCTGTAACGTAAGGCATATTTACTTTATTGGCAGCGTCGATCACGATCTCCTTGGCTTGCTTCTTGGTAGCCACGAACATGATTTTCTTACCGCTCTTTGCAATAGATTTCAGTGCAGCAGCAGCTTCGTCAAGACCTTCGATCGTCTTGTTGAGATCAATGATATGGATACCATTTTTTTCTGCAAAAATGTAAGGCAGCATTTTTGGATTCCACTTTTTCTTGAGGTGACCGAAGTGAACGCCGGCTTCAAGCAGTTGCTGGTGTAATGTCTTATTATCTTCCATTTGAAAAATTTCTTGTTGGTTAAAAAAAATAAAGTGCCGGTAATACTTTTAACGTTTAGAGAACTGGAAGCTGCGACGAGCTTTAGCCTTACCGAATTTCTTGCGTTCCACCATACGGCTGTCCCTGGTCATCAGCCCTGCTTTCTTCAGCGAGGGGCGATATTCGGGATTCACTTCGCACAGAACCCTGGCGATAGCCATTTTGCAGGCTTCTGCCTGGCCCTTAGGACCACCACCCTGTACATTGATGACGATATCAAAAGCGCTCATTGCGTCAATTGTCTTCAGCGGCAGTTCTACCTGGTTCTGAAGGTACATGATGGGGAAATAATTTTTATATTCTTTTTCGTTGACCGTGATGGCACCGGCTCCCTTACTGAGGTATACACGGGCTACTGCTTCTTTACGGCGGCCAACTGCGTTTTTCTGTTTTTCCATTTTATTTCTGAATGGTTTTATTAATGATGGTTGCGTTTTGATTTAGATCAGAATTTCAGCGCCTTTGGTGTCTGTGCTTTGTGCGGATGTTCTGCACCCTCATACACAAACAATTTTTTGTACATAGCACGTCCGAGCCTGTTTTTCGGAAGCATGCCTTTTACAGCGCGCTCTACCATCTGGTTCGAATTGCGCCCGATAATTTCATGCGCCATTTCAATTTTCTGACCACCTGGATATCCGGAGAATGTCTGGTATTCTTTCTGGTCCATTTTCTTACCGGTAAGAATTACCTTGTTCGAGTTGAGAATGATGACATAATCTCCGCAATCGAAATGGGGAGTAAAATATGCCTTATTCTTACCACGCAGGATGGCGGCAACCTTAGAGCTCATGCGGCCTAATGTCAGGTTTGTGGCATCCACAACATACCAATCGCGCACGACTATCTTTTCGTTGGCGGACTGTGTTTTAAAACTTAAGTGTCTCATTTCCTGTTATAAATTGTTTATTTGTTGAGATCCCCGTCAATGAAAAAAATCAGATTAATTTTTCCCATTATTTTTAATTGGGGATTGCAAAGGTATCAGGAGGTGCTGATTTTACCAAAAAATTTATTAAGATTTTTTGGAGTGACGTTGTAACTTATTGATTATCAATAAAATTTTTGATAAAAAAGTTTTGCTAGGCGCCAATTTCAGAATTGCAAACCAAAAATACACGCACAGCGATATTCCCTTTTTACCATTTTACTGCAGTCTGGTTCATTGTTGCACGGCAGGTATCGTAAACCAAAATTCGCTACCCTTTCCGGGTTGGCTGGTTACTCCAATTGTCCCTCCGTTTTTTACTACAAACTCTTTGCAGAGAATCAGCCCTAACCCTGTGCCCTGTTCTTTGTTCGTACCGACTGTAGAACATTTGCTGTCTATTCTGAATAGCTTTTCCAAACTGGCTTCCGGAATTCCTACTCCGGTGTCAATTATTTTAACCACCGCTGCGCCATTTTCAATTTCAGCTTTGATGGTGATATTTCCGCCCGAACAAGTAAATTTTATAGCGTTGGAAATCAGATTTCGCAGCACGGTAGCCAACATATCCCGATCAGCCATTATCAAGATAATGGCAGGCTTTATCGCGACAATTTTAATTCCCTTTTGTTCTGCTATTGCCAGATAAAAATTAACGACATGGTCCAACTGATCCACCAGGTCATATTCAATGGGGCTAAATATTATTCGACCAGTTTGTGTGCGCGCCCATTCCATCAGGTTGTTCAACAAATTGGTTGCCTTAGTTGCAGCTTGCGCTATCATTTCCACATGCTCACCCAACTCTTCAATATTGTTTTCCTGCAAGCTCGCCTGAAGCAACTCAACCAGACCCAGAACAGAATTAAATGGACTTCTAAGGTCGTGCGCAAGAATAGAAAAGAACTTATCTTTTTGATTATTTATGTTCTGCAGCTCCTGCTTTTTTTCTTCCAGCATCAACTCGGCTTGTTTTCGCTCGGTAATGTTCCTGCATACACAATAAAGCGCATCGCGTCCTGTGTACACTATTTTTCGGCTGTTTATGAAAGAGTACAAATGAGACCCGTCTTTTCTTTGATGTATAGTTTCAAACAAAATAAAACCATCACCAACGGCTTTTTCTATTCGTTGATTGACTAAATTTCTATGTTCAGGATCATCCAGATCTCTCACGTTTAACAAGAGAAATTCCGCTCGCGAATAGCCATATTCCGTTATGGCCATATCGTTTACATCAATAATGTGGCCTTCGAAATCTACGATCAAAATGGGATCTGAGGCCGCATTAAAAAGCAATTTATACTTCTCCCAGCTTTCGTTCAGGGCATTTTCAATACGTACACGTTCCGTAATATCATGAATAATGGAAAACAACAACCGGTTTCCCCCATAATTTATGGGAGATGAAAAAACCTCTACTTGCCGTATTTCACCGGAATTGAGTCGATGAGGCGCTTTGAAAAACTTATTTTTTTCGCTGTTTACGTCCGACATTTTCTCCCGAATCTCGCCCGCCTCCATCATGTTTATTTCGGACATATTCATTATACGTAACTCCGTAATGGAGTATCCGTAGAAATCTGCGGCCGCCTGATTGGCGTCAGTTATTCTTCCTGAATCCGGTTCTACCAGTAACATTATTGAGCCATGTTTTGAAAACATGGTTTTGAACTGCAGTTCACTTTCCCTAAGATCATCAACCAATTTTCGCAACTGGGTAATATCCTGAAGCGTGCCTTTTATTTTAATCACCCTGCCCTCCCGGTCTATTATCGTCTCCCCAATACAAGTACACACCCTGAATCCACCGTCGGGTCTGAGAATTCTCAGCTCCACTAAAAAAGGGCTTCCATCGGAAAGCGATTTTTCAAGTGCCTCTTTGTAGCGATGAAAATCAATTTTATGGATGTGCTTCTCATAAATTCTTTTGGTTATAACGTCTGCATCACCGCTTAATCCAAAAATGGTGTACATCTCTTTAGACCAGTCATACCTTTGCAAATTTGGGTCGTATGTCCATGAGCCAAGCCCTGTTTTTTGCTGTGTTTCATTAATTACAAACTCACGTTCCTTAAGGGCATCCTCCGTATTCTTCAGTACTGTAATATCCAAGCCCATGGTATAAAACCCAACAAATTCACCATCTTTCAATTCAGGCAAATTGGTTATTTGGTAAACTCGCTCCTTGCCATTTTTGTCTTTTAAAGTACTCAGGTACTGTATCTCCTTCCCATTTTTCAGTGCTACCAGCTGGTTCAGCAAAAGATTGAATGCTTCTTCGCCGATCAGGTCTATATCCGATTTGCCAACTATCTCGTCCGTTGTCAGTCCAAATAGTCCTGTGTATGCGCTATTGGCATAGATATACTTAAAGTCTTTGCTTTTGTGACTGATCAGCAGCGGCAAATTATCGGTTACTAATCGTAGCTCTTTTTCCTTGCTGGCCAGATCGTTTTTCAACAAGACACTTTGAGTGGCATCTACGTATTGTATGATCGCGTTAGTGACTTTTCCCGAACTACTGGTAATTGGGGCAATGCTGACGTCGAGGTACTTTTTAGCAGTTTCCGCAGCACTATCTCCTTTGTGCCGCTGGCATTCATATTCAATCGAAAATCTTGTGCCAGAACCTTTATCAAAAACATCTTTGACCAATTGCATTAAACCCTGATCCTCAAAAATATTGTCTTTGAAAATGTTATACTTGCCCAACACATCTTTTTCGTTGATATGCAGCAATTCAAGACAACTTTTGTTTACTTTGATAAGGGTGCCCTGCGAGTTGGCAATCCACATCGGATTGAGGCTGTTCCAAAAAATATGATCCAGGATCACCTCTTCAATTTTTAATTCAGCAGTTTCTCCAAAGGGTTTCATGGCCACTACAATTAAATACTACAAAGGTATATTAGAATTTAGTTTCAGGTATGACTAGAATTATTACCACGATTGATAAAAATCATACTCCCATTTCTATAAATGGCGTTTTGCTCAAACAAAATGCAATGTGCGCCCCATACAACTAACTCGTTTTAAGGATTTAGAACCTATTGCGGCATTTAGATTTCGCCCTTGCTTCTCTAAAATTGCTCAATTCTAATGTTTATTCCTGCCGGAACAAGGGCGCGGGCCAAACTCAATTTGTGGCTGCGTCAGTGTCCAAGAAATCCAAAACTGTAAATGAGCGCTGGCCGATGCCGAGTACCTGAACTGAATAGCCTTTACCTTCGACATTATACCAATTAAACTTCAAAAAACGACATTTCGACCCAGCCGTCTATTTCGGCTAAAGCCCGAAAAACAATGGCTTTTGACCACCATCTAAAGATCGTGGCAACTACTTTTCGTGCCTATTTTTGTTGTCTAGATGGAATTAACAATCCTTCAGCCTTGCCAGGTCGTTTTCAGTGCCCGAAAACACAATGTAAATTGAGCATTACATTCAATGCTTACTTTAAGGATTTTATTCAGTCCTCTCGAAATGAAAAATGGATGTCCCATTTGTAAGGCCGCTTACGGCCAATCCGGGAGTTACCTGGCAGAGGGTGGCGCTTTCTCCACCCGTATCCCGGTACTCAGCACCTCTGGAAGCGGGTTGACCCGCATATTTTGTTCAAGGGTTATTTCCCACACACCCTTCCTTCTCAAAAAGGCCGTGTCTTCCAGTTTCATCGACAACCGCTGTTCATACACTTCGCCCATGCCCCTGCCCATCCACTTACCCGACGGTTCGGCCAGCACAATATTTACGCGTTCGCGGTGAGCCGCCTTGTCGCCGGGGCCCTTTACAGATACCAGCATCCATACATTATTAAATGGGTATCCCTGCGTGTGCCGGATAATGAAATACGGTTTGTAAACCGCATTGGTATCGGTCACTTCCACATGAAAAACAGGCTTAAAGCTATAGTCCCATGCCGCTCCCGGCACGGTGTCCACACGCTGATAATAGGGCGAAGGCAGGCAACCCGCCAGCATCACAAAAACCAATAAAGCAATAAATATAGTTCCGCGAGTCAATTCTGAAAACCTTTTTGTAACCATTGCAAAAGTAACTATTGAATACAATTAGCCTAAAAAAAGAAATAGGAGCTTCAAGAAGCTTATTCTCGCAGCATTCAGTCGGCACCGCGCATGCAATTGTACAGCTTCACTGTCTCGCAGGCTTCCCGTACATCGTGTACGCGCAACAGGTGGGCACCTTGCAACAAAGCAGCCATATTCAGGGCTGTGGTTCCGTTCAGTGCGTTTTCAGGCGAAATATTCAGTGGTCGGCAAACCATTGACTTCCGGGACATTCCGGCAAGTATCGGTCTGCCCATAATGCGAAACTCGGAGAGGTGGGCCAGCAACTCAAAATTGTGTGCTATTGTCTTACCAAACCCAAATCCCGGATCGATGATCACATCACGGATACCTGCTGCCACGCACATTTCCGTTCTTGTTACCAAATAGTTGCGCACTTCGGCTACCACATTGGTATAGGTGGGTGCCTGTTGCATGGTCATAGGCTTACCCTGCATGTGCATCAGCAAATAGGGCACCTGCAACTGGGCAACAGTGGCATGCATCTGTGGGTCTATCTCGCCGGCACTTATGTCGTTAACGATAGATACACCGGCATGCACCGTTTCCTTTGCTACTTGCGCATTGTAAGTATCTATAGACAACCACGCTTCAGGAAAATGTTTTGCAATGGCCAGGACAACAGGCATTACTCTGGCCAGCTCGTCGCTGGCGGCTATTAAAGGCTCACCCGGCTTAGAGCTCGCACCGCCCAGATCCAGTATAGCGGCGCCTTCGGCCAGCATTTTTTCCGCTGTGCGCAAAAGTGAGTCAAGGTCGCTGCCGCGTCCGCGATTGTAAAAACTGTTGGGCGTGGCATTCAGCACACCCATCACCAGTGGCTTCGAAAAATCCAGAAGCCTGCCCCGGCTATAAATTACCGTAGAAGTTGGAAACAAAGAATTCACCCCAAGAAAATTACAAATACTACATCTCCTCAAACAACCGGACCAACGATAGTCCTTGCAGCATTAGTTGTGCATGCCGCTAATAGAGCTGTTTACGCCAAAGCCGCCGGTGTTGTTATCAACCGCTGGTGACGCTTCCACATTACTATTCATCTGGAACGTCCACTTCTTCTGTCCTGTTGCAGTATCTACCGCATAGAAAAACTTGTCGTAGCTGCCAAAATATACATTGGGGCCATAAACGATTGGGCTGGACTTGATCATGCCTGCTGTAGAAAACAGCCACTTAAATGAGCCGCTCGAAAAATTGAGTGCATAAAGATTATAATCATTGCTACCTACATAAACTATGTTTTTATAGACATAGGGTGAGGAGGTAACACTGCTATTGGTCTGGTATTTCCAGCGAAGGAAGGATCCATCATAGATATCTACGCAATACACGTTGAAATCTGCACAACCAAAAACACAGGCACCGCCATAAATCGCCGGAGAACTGGTCACTGCCCCGCCGGTATTATACGTCCAACGGCAGACTACCGTGTGTGCAGCTTCGTTCAGCTGAAGGCAATACATTTTGTGGGCACCGCCTATACAAAGTGCAGTAATAATATCATTACCGGTGTTGGAATCAATGCCGATCGCCGGAGAAGAGGTCCACAATTCGCCGGTAGTGGAAACACCAGCCGAAACCGGATCCCAGGACCAGTTGGTCGTGGCTGTAGGACCAAGGGTCTTGTCTATCGAGTAAATTTTGCCATCATTGCAACCGAAATAAACATAACCATTGTGCACTACGGGCGAAGACAGAATAGGTCCGGAAGTGCTAATCGTCCACTGCTGGGCGAGATTGGCGGTATCCAGACAATAAAGTGTGTTGTTGGTGCAGGCGAGATAAATAAACTTGCCATCTGCAGCAGGCGTGGCCACTATATAGAAAGGATTGCTGGGCATGCAAAATTTAGCCAGCTTCTTTCCGGTTTGCGCGTCCAGCTTGTAGAGCGTATCGCCGTAAGTGGCGCCGTCTGCGCCCACATAAATGCGTTCGTTATAGATAAGCGGCGAAGCATAAAATGGAGCAGATGTACCGAACTCCCAGTTTTTCAAGCCAGTGGAAGGATCCAGTGCGTATAAAATATGATTGTCGCCACCTATATATACAGAGGCGTTATACGAGGGCGTGAGCGGTAGGTCTGAACTGGATTTTTTATCGCAGGCTGCAAAAAACACCGCTGTGAAGATAATTCCGGCGAGGACACTTAATAACTGCTTTGACATACCTGAAAATTGATTGCTACAATGTTGCAAGATAAAAATAATTATGGATGTTGTAAAATTTGTTTATCACCTGAAGCCTCATCCGGCCTATTATTAACCAAAAATAAAAGTCTCCGTTACTGGATCATTACTTCACAGGCACCGCCCTTAGTCGTTCTATTGCAGCCATCAATGTTTCCTCTTTCTTAGCGAAACAAAACCTGATCAGGTGGTCGTCCTGCCGGTTGCGGTAAAATGCGCTTACGGGTATGGTTGCCACACCATGTTCCTTTGTGAGCCACTGGGCAAACTCCATATCCGGCAAATCCGATATACGCTCATAAGAAGCGATCTGAAAATAACTGCCCTTAGTTGGCACCTGAACCGTAAATGGGGTCTCTGCCAACTTCGAAAGAAACAAATCTCTTTTGCTTTCCATCACCCTACCCACGGGTTCCGCGGTAGCGGCCCGGAGGAATCCGGCCAATGCGTATTGCGCAGGCGTATTCACACAGAAAGCCATAAACTGATGCACGTGCCGGAACGCATTGGTGAGCTGCGGCGGCGCAATACAATATCCAATTTTCCAGCCCGTATTATTAAAAACCTTTCCGAACGAATAGAGCGCAAAACTCCGGAATCTCAGTTCCGGGTGCTGCATCACCGTACGGTGCTCGTGTCCGTCAAATATCAATTGCTCATAGACCTCGTCAGAGAGCACATAAATATCTGTATCCCGCACTATTGCTGCCAGTTCATCCCAGTCGCTCCGGCTCCAAACGGCACCGGTAGGATTCTGAGGTGTGTTTATGATGACGGCACGCGTCCGGGGAGTTACGGCATCTTTTACTTTTTGCCAATCCACACGAAAATCAGGTGCCACCAGAGAAACAGGCACTGCTACTGCGCCATTCATCTCTATATTGGGGATATAGCTGTCGTATGCTGGTTCGAGTAGTATTACTTCGTCTCCCCGCTGCAATATCGAAGTGAAAGCGCTATAAATTCCGTAGGTAGCGCCGGGCGTAATGGTTATCTCTGTATCGGGATCAATCGTCAACTTATAACGGTTCGCAAAATCATCTGCTATGGCCTGACGAAGCATGGGCAAACCCGGCATAGGAGCGTACTGGTTGAATCCTGAAGCTGAAGCATCGAATAGCATCCGGGATAATCCCGCGTCGAGCGGGAAATCTGGGAATCCCTGCGACAGGTTAATCGCGTTGTATTGCTGCGCCAACCCGCTCATCACGGTAAAAATAGTCGTACCTGTGGCTGAGTGCCTGAAGGGTATGCCCGGCATTTTGTGGCTCATAAAAATTTCTCTCCTTTATTGCGTTTTACTTCGGCCACATACTCTTTTATTTGCTGTTCCCGGCTACGTTCGCAGATCAGCAGTACATCGGTCGTATCTACTACTATAAACTGCTCCAACCCCTGCAAAACCACCAGTTTCTCGTTTGGTGCCTTTATCATGCATTCCGATGCGTCTATTATCATCACATTGCTCCCTATCACAGCGTTGCCCAGATAGTCCTTAGAGCTGTTTTCGTATGCAGATTCCCAAGTACCCAGATCGCACCAGCCGAAATAGGATGGTATCACATATACATTGCGGGCTTTCTCCATGATACCGTAGTCTATGGAAATGTTGGTGCAATGCGGATAAAGCTTGGCAATGGTCTTAGATTCTTCGGGCGTGTTATATGCACCTTTGGCCTGCATAAAAACTTCATTCATCTCAGGAAGGAACTGGGCCAGCGCGTCCATTATGGTCTTTACATTCCAAACAAATAATCCTGAATTCCAGAGAAAGTCACCGCTTTTCAAAAAGGTGCGGGCCAACTCCAGCGAAGGCTTCTCTGTAAATGTTTTTACTTTATAAGCTTTATCCAGTTCGTTTTCTGTATCGTATTGTATATAGCCATATCCGGTGTCGGGTCTGGATGGCTTTATACCCATGGTGAGGAGTGCTTTGTGCCGCGACACAAACTCCAGCGCGTCCAGTGCAGTGGCTTCAAAGGTAGCTTCATCCATGATCAGGTGATCGGCGGGCGAGAGAATAATGTTGGCATCGGGGTTCAGCGCCATCATCTTGTGCGCGAAATAGGCTGCACAAGGCGCTGTATTTTTCCTCGATGGTTCACTTAGAATATTGGCATCTGCTATACCCGGTATCTGACCCTTAAGCGTTTGGATATATTGCTCGTTGGTAATGAAATAAATATTTTCCGGTGGACAGATATTCCGGAATCGGTTGTAGGTCCACTGTATCAGCGACTTGCCCGTGCCCAGCAGGTCCAGGAATTGCTTAGGATGGGCGGCCCTGCTTTCCGGCCAGAACCGGCTTCCGATTCCGCCGGCCATTATCGCAACATAATTGTTCTGAGTGTTCATTTCCAAAAAACTGCAAAATTAAACAACAATACCCAAAAGCAAATGAATGCTAGAGGGAATTTGATTTTTACTTCCGGGTGTCCCGCCTACTGAATTCAAAAAAAAGATGTTGAAAAAACGAGTCAATTTCAAACTCGCCTTTTCAACATCTGTTACCAGTCAGAGAAACAAAATAACTACCTGATCAGCGTCACTGTACCGGTTATAGACTTGTTGGTTCCATCTACGTGCGATATAATGACTACATAGGTGTAAGTGCCCATATCCTGTGGAACTCCTTTATAGGTACCGTCCCATCCTTCCATGCCATCGGCGGTGTGGTACATTTCCATACCCCAGCGGTCAAACACACGCATTTCCACCAGCTTGTCGTAACGAAGGTTCACTACCTTGAACTTGTCGTTCAGCCCGTCGTTATTGGGTGTAAATGCTGAGGGTATGAAGGGTGTCATTTCATTGTCTATGGTAATAGTAATATAGCCGGTATCGCGGCAACCATATATGCTAATACCTACTACCATGTATACAGTAGAATCAAGAGGGCGTCCTAACGGATCATTAATGTTGTTGTTGGACAACGAACCATCAGCAGGGAACCACTCGTAGTAATCTGCACCATTGGCATTCAACTGTATCGCATTACCGTACATAATCGTCTGACTGTTGGTAAGGTTTGTCAACACCAGCGGCGGCATAGAATGAATGGTCTCGGTATCTGTTGCCTGGCAGCCCAATGGCGTTGTCGTTGCGGTGATTGTGTACTGGAAGTCACCCACACCCCAGAAATAGGTAATGGTGTCGTCGTAAACCTGTAGATTGGTCGCTGGTGTCCATGCATAAGCAAGACTGCTGAAAGTACCCGGTACATAGTCAGGATGCGCGATCAATTTGAGTGGAGTAGCCAGACAAACCGTGGTATCATGTGTTACCGTATGTATGTTCACCTTGATCACGTCTACCGAACCAAATACAGTAGAGTCACAACCAAGGAAGTCGGTAACTGTAAGGCTGGTCTGGAAAATGCCACCATTATTGTAAGTATGCACGGGGTTCTTGTCTGCGCTGGAACTACCATCTCCAAACGTCCACGCGTAACTCAATGAGGTACCATAAGAGGTATTATTGAATGTAATGGGTGACACAGGAAGCAGACAAATCGTGGTATCTACCGGTAAGTAGCTGGCTGCAATAACGTGATCAAAATGTACGATCTCGGTTTTGGTAACCGTACAAGCTGGGTTACCGGGGTAAGTCTGGTAGGTAAGCGTTACTACATAGGTTCCGCTATCCGCGGGATAGTCATTATAAAGGTGACTTACGGTAGTATTATCAGTTGTGGTTGAACTGCCATCGCCAAAGCTCCATGTATTATGATAGCCTGCCGGTGTAGAGATACTGGTAAATGCAACCTGATCACCACGACATCCTAATTTTATAGTCGTGTCAAAATTTGCTACAACCTGAGGATCGGTAAGTATTACCGGTGCTGTAACCGGACATTGTACACCATTTATGGTTGCAACAATCGGCGAATACGGAGAAGGATAAGCTCCTGCCAGCAGATTTGGTATCACCAAAGAGTCGTTTGCGTTTACGGTAAGTGCTGCGCCTGACCCTGCTCCTGGTCCGGAGAATGTTACAATGAACGTAGAATCCGCAGGCAGATTGAAAAGCGTGATAGTGCCGTCATTCTTACCACAGATGGTAGGATTGGTGAACACTGCTGAAATCGGCGGATTGGTGAGCGTAACACCGGTTACCTTACACTGTGATGTATGTATTCTGGCAGTTACACTATAAGTATTACCACCAAGAGTGGGTACAACCAGACTGTCGTTTGAGCTGTTCACTGTCAGGCTGATGGGACCACCACCGGTATAAGTGACAATAAAGGTAGAATCGGGAGGTAAGTTAAATATGGTAATGCTACCATCATTTTTGCCGCAGATGGTGGGGTTGGTACTCACTGCAGATACCGGAGGATCGGTAAGCGTTACCAATGGCACCCAGGAAGCCGTACATCCACCAATGGTTACTGTAAAGCCGTTGTAGTTGCCAGTAGGGTAACCAGCACACATTCCAGTAAGTGTTATCGTACTATCCGCAGCAACTACTCCGGAATACGATTGTGCTACTCCATTATAATTGTAAGCCAGGCTGGCGGTACTGCCAGGCCACAAACCATGTATTACGATACTACCATCGCACTTACCGCACATAGTCGGGTCGGTGGTTGTAATATTAGATATGGCAAGTGTGGAGGTAGTAAGTGTTACAGAAACCAAATTGGAGGGGCACGGACCAACTTTTACGTAGAATGTGTAGGTGCCTGTTGGCAGACCGGTAAAAGTAATGGTGCTATCGGCGCCCGCCGTTGAAACTAAAATTGGTTGCGGAACTCCACCTATAGTCTCAAAAACAGAATCTATCTGACCTGGCCGTATTCCGTGCAGGGTTATTGTACCATTACTGGATCCACAAATCGGATTGGCATAGGTAACACTCGAAATATGAGGTGCACCTGTTCCAACAGGACCAAGAGTAATGTATGCCTTTGTTGAGTCGTTACAACCTACTGCTGCAGCTTCATATGTAGTTGTTACCGCAGGGGTTACAATCAAAGAGGTACCACTGCCCAGATAAGCATGCGTGGTACTGTCGTACCAATAAATAGATGAAGAAGCATAAGGAATTGGAGCATAAGGAATTGAAGTACAGGTATAGCTACCTCCAGACGGAGTAAAACGCCAGCCTTCGTTAGTGGCATTCCAGTTGGCTGGATAGTCGCGTCCGGGAGCAGTGGTAGCAAGTGTTCCAGCGGCATTCTTCACGCCAACTTCGGCATAACCGCCGTTCCAGGAACAAAAAGTGTGGTGCGCTATGTGCACTTCAGCAATATTGGTAGTTTCGTAGATAATAATCTGAGTGGTTATCCATTGTGTAGTGCAGGAATACATTGCAGTACCACACCAGGTACATTCAAACTTGCGGTTGGGTGCAGTGCCTACTGTAGCATACATCATAGTTCCGCCGGCTGGGATATAAATATCACACCAAGGACCGGCAATAAGATTCTCTATGTCAGTAGACGTGGTCGAAGCTAATGTAGCTGAAATAGGCCATGTATTATAAGCTCCTGCATAAGTCACGTCAAAACCAATCTCCCCGTTCGACCCTATGATACATTGTGTATGGGGTACACCATAGAAGTTAAAAGTGAATCCAATCGGAATGACACTGGACCATCCGTCATCTGCTGTAATACCCGCACTGATCGGCGTAAGCCCTGTAAGCGTTGCGTGCAAGGTGTCTGCGATACAACTTGTGGTTGATGTTATGGAAATCTGCGCTTTTAGTCCGGTAGAAAACACGGACAGCATCACCAGGAGTACATAAATTTTATTCTTCATAAAAATAACATTGGTGTGTCAAAAAATAATCTGGGTTCAACAAATATAGT
>CAIYJV010000051.1 GCA_903926605.1 uncultured Bacteroidota bacterium | reverse complement strand
CTAACACATGATGAAGGACCTGACACAGTTTAATTTACATTCCCTTCCGGTAGGATTATCCGTGTCTATTTAAATCAGCCGTTCTCCGAACGGAATTCAATGTGCCAAAGCTGAGTATAGCATCTTAGCCTAAATTCTCTATATCTCAAGACGCTCTATTGGCAACAAGCCCTTAGATTTCCCAGGATAATCTGTAGCACTGCTATACTTATAGTGTGTAGCTTCCCAGACTAAGCCAGCCCGCACCGGATTTTCATGTAAATAATTAATCTTCTGCCTCATCTTTTCTTCTGTATCTAACGCAATAGGATGGTAATCAGGTCGCCAAAATTGGTATTCATTATTACTGTTCATTCCTGCATATCGGAAAAGGTTTACAAAATGAGGAAGCTCGTGATCATGTATTTTATACCGCGATGACACACTGTAAATATATATTTTGTTCGCAATTTAGCAATGTCATAAGTCAACTTTGGTTCTTTGAATTCCGTTCGGAGAACGGCAAGTTTATGAAGACACGGATAATCCTTGCGGAATATCCGCGCCAGTGGACTCTTAGCTGCAATGTGGGCTAACTTCTTGCTCCATTCGTACCCGAATGTTTCGGGGAAGCCCATTCGTGATTGGTCACCAATGTGCTCACTACACTACCCCGCCACCACACTAAACCTATCCCAGTCTTTCCATACGGGTTTGTAGCCCGACTTGCGTATCATGTCCATTACTTGTTCTACGGGGCGGTCGTCATTGATCTCGAATTGTTCAAGACTTTCTTCTTCTATGGTATAACCGCCGGGGTTGGTCTTGGAGCCCGCGCTCATGGTGGTGGCTCCAAGCTTGATAATATGATTGCGGAACACTTCGCTTTCGCGGGTGGAAATGGATAATTCCACCTCTTCGTTAAAGATGCGCCATGCACAGATAAGCTGCACAAATTCTTTGTCGCCCAGCACCACTTTGGGTTCTATGAGGCCCTGTGCGGGGCGCAGACGGGGGAATGAGATGCTGTACCGGGTTTGCCAGTAGGTTTTCTCGAGATATTGTACGTGCAATGCGGTAAAAAAATTGTCGGTGCGCCAGTCTTCAAGACCCAACAGCACGCCCAGCCCGGCCTTGTGTATACCAGCCCGGCCCAGACGGTCTGGTGTATCGAGGCGGTAGTAAAAATTGGACTTACGCCCCTTGAGGTGGTAGTCGCGGTAGTTCTCGCGGTGATAGGTCTCCTGGTATACCAGTACGGCAAACAGGCCTTCTTCTGCCAGTGTGCGGTATTCGTCTTCCTCCAGCGGCTGCACTTCGATAGATATGTTTGCGAACATGGGCCGCAGCATGCGGATAGCCTTTTTAAGATAGTCTACGCCCACGGTCTGCTGCGCCTCTCCGGTAACCAGCAGGATATGGTCGTAACCCAGATCCTTCAGATGCCTTGCTTCCTGCATGATCTCCATGGGAGACAATGTCTTCCGCTTGATCTTGTTGTCGAGGCTGAACCCGCAATAGTTGCAGATGTTCTGGCACTCGTTGGACAGGTAGATGGGTGCATAAAGCAATACGGTCTTGCCAAAACGCTTCTGCGTGAGTGTGTGACTCAGCTGCGCCATCTCTTCCAGATGGGGCAACGCCGCAGGCGAGATCAGTGCCTTAAAATCTTCAATCGTCCTTTTGGGTGCCTGCAGGGCGCGTACCACGTCCTTGTCGGTTTTGGCATAGATGGAGGCCTTCACCTCATCCCAACTATACCTGTCAAATAGCGCCTGAAACATACGTTTGTATTCGGTCAGTTTAAGAATGCAGTCAACGGGCTGCTTTGTGATGCAAAAGATTGTGTAGCGCCCAGACGTGCCAGATAGGCCATACGGCCTGCCTCTACCGCCATCTTAAATGCCAGCGCCATTTGTACGGGGTCTCCGGCTACTGCAATAGCAGTATTGACAAGTACAGCATCTGCGCCCAGCTCCATGGCCGCCGCCGCATGACTGGGTGCGCCGATACCGGCATCCACCACCACGGGCACATTGCTTTGCTCAATGATGATCTGAAGGAACTCCAGCGTCTTCAATCCCAGATTGCTGCCTATAGGTGCGCCCAGCGGCATTACCGCGGCCACGCCCACTTCTTCCAGTCGTTTGCAAAGCACCGGATCGGCATGAATATAGGGCAATACGATAAAACCGTCTTTCACCAGCAGCTCCGCAGCCTTCAGCGTCTCGATAGGATCGGGCATCAGGTATTTGGGATCAGGATGTATCTCCAGTTTCAGCCAGTTGGTTTGCAGGGCCTCCCGCGCCAGTCTTGCCGCGAACAAGGCCTCCTCTGCGGTTCGTACCCCGGATGTGTTGGGCAACAAGCTGATGTGCGGATGCGACAAATGTTTCAGTATGTCGTCGTCATCCCCTTCAATATTCATACGTTTCAGTGCAACCGTCACCAATTCCGATCCCGAGGCCAGCAACGCCTGCTCCATGAGCATGTGATCGCCAAACTTTCCGGTACCGGTAAACAGGCGCGAAGTAAACTTTTTGCCTCGTATCGTCAATTCATCTTGTATCATGATTCTGAATGTTTTTTTATAATTTTTTTAAATGCTGCAGCAGTGGCTGTCACATCTTCGCTGGCAGATATGGCCCCGGATATGGCAATGCCCCACAAGCCGCGCGCCATTATTTCGGCTACATCATCTAACCGGATGCCACCTATAGCCACTACCGGTAATGCAGGAGCCGACAACTCGCGCAGGCTCTGCATTATCCGGGCATAGCCCTGCAACCCCACTATGGGCGAAAGTTTCTCCTTTGTGGTGGTGAATCGGAACGGCCCCAGACCCGCATAGTCTACCGGCATTGCCGAATACTTCAGGATGTCTTTCCGGGTATTGGCCGTGCAGCCTATTATCTTGTCCGGGCCCAGAAGTTGCCGGGCAGCCACGGGGTCCATATCTGTTTTGCCCAGGTGCACGCCGTCGGCATTTGCTGCCAGCGCCACCCGCACATTGTCGTTGATGATAAGCGTGGCCCCATAATGGGTGCAAATTTCGCGCACCTGCATGGCTACCCCTATATAGGTTTCTTCGCTGGTGTGTTTCATCCTCAGCTGTATCCAGTCCACACCGCCGGCACAGGCCTTTTCGGCTAGTTCTGGCGTAGTGGTGATATATTGTAAGCGGCTAATTTTCTTCATATACCACCTGATTAAAATGATAACCCAGTAATGCATCTGTAGATGCGAGGAATCTACCCGTGTAGGAGAACGCTTCCTGAGCAGCCGCTGCCAGCTCTTTTCCCAGTGCCAGTTGTGCCGTAAGCGCAGCAGACAATACGCAGCCGCTGCCATGCTTGGCGCCGTGCGGCAATCTTGGCGTGCAGAAACGATGCGTCTGGCCCTGATAGAATAACAGGTCGGTCACGTTGTCTGCATCACTATGTCCACCCTTCAGGTACACAGGCAATGTATGACTCCAGTTTGTGAGTTTTTCTTCCAGTGTGTCTGCGCCAAACAACCGCTGCGCCTCCGGAATATTCGGCGTTAATAAGCTGAGCCCTTTGGCGATGTCGTCCACCGTCAGCCCCTCGTGAAAAACAAAACCTGCACTTGCGCTCAGAATCGGGTCGAAGACGATCGTGGGTCTGTCTATCCGGTCATGCAAATGGTCTGCAACCGCCCGTAGTGTGGCTGCATCCTTTATCAAACCTATCTTGATATGCCGGAAATCGAACCGCCGCAATAACGCATCTATTTGCCGCAGTATCAGTTCCGTGTCCACCCATTGCACGGAGTCAAACTCACGGTCGTTCTGCACCGTAAGGGCTGATACTACTCCAAAACCATATACACCGTTGGCCTCAAATGTTTTCACATCCGCAAGCACACCCGCCCCGCCCGACGGATCGAAACCCGCCACCGACAACACGGTAGTATCTATTTGCCTGGAGTGGTTCATTTTATGATTCTGACTTACTTGTAAATCTGTCCGCCCGTTTCCAGAAATTCGGCCGATTTTTCCTGCATACCCTTTGCCAGCGCTTCTTCGTTGTCTGCATATTCCCTGATATCCTGCGATATCTTCATAGAGCAGAAATGGGGGCCGCACATAGAGCAGAAGTGCGCTATTTTAGCGCCTTCGGCAGGCAGCGTTTCGTCGTGGAACGAGCGCGCGGTATCGGGATCGAGCGACAGGTTGAACTGGTCTTCCCATCTGAACTCAAATCGAGCCTTGCTCAGCGAATTGTCCCTGAACTGCGCACCGGGATGTCCTTTTGCGAGATCGGCGGCATGCGCAGCTATCTTGTAGGCTATTACACCATCTTTCACGTCCTTTTTATCCGGCAGTCCCAGATGTTCCTTGGGGGTCACATAGCACAACATTGCGGTGCCGTACCAACCAATCATGGCTGCGCCAATGGCAGATGTGATGTGGTCATAGCCGGGCGCAATATCGGTGGTCAATGGGCCTAGTGTATAGAAGGGCGCTTCGTCGCAGCAAGCCAGTTGCTTGTCCATGTTTTCCTTGATCATGTGCATCGGTACATGTCCGGGGCCTTCTATCATTACCTGTATGTCGTGCTTCCAGGCTATTTTGGTAAGCTCTCCCAGCGTTTCCAGTTCAGCGAACTGGGCTGCATCATTCGCATCATATATCGAACCCGGCCTCAGACCATCTCCCAGCGAGAAGGCCACGTCATACGCCTTCATGATGGCGCAGATGTCTTCAAAATGGGTGTAAAGGAAATTCTCTTTGTGATGCGCCAGGCACCATTTGGCCATGATGCTGCCACCGCGGGATACGATGCCCGTCATGCGCTTGGCCGTCAGTGGTATGTAACGAAGCAACACGCCTGCATGAATGGTAAAGTAGTCTACGCCCTGTTCGGCCTGCTCTATCAGTGTATCCCTGAATATTTCCCAGGTCAGGTCTTCTGCCTTTCCGTTCACTTTCTCGAGTGCCTGGTAAATAGGCACGGTACCCACCGGAACCGGACAGTTGCGGATGATCCACTCACGGGTTTCGTGTATGTTCTTTCCGGTCGACAGATCCATAAGTGTATCACCACCCCAGCGGCAACTCCAAACAGCTTTGTCCACTTCTTCACTTATGCTGGATGTGACCGCAGAATTGCCGATATTGGTGTTGATCTTTACCAGGAAGTTACGGCCAATGATCATTGGCTCGGCTTCGGGGTGGTTGATGTTGGACGGAATGATGGCACGACCGCGGGCTATCTCGTCCCGAACAAATTCGGGCGTGATTTTTTTAGACTGGATATTGGCGCCAAAACTGTCGCCCATGTGCTGTTTCCACAATTCGGTATCGTTCATCAACTCGTCTATTCGCTGATTTTCGCGGATAGCGATGTACTCCATCTCAGGAGTGATGATACCCTTGCGGGCATAATGCAGTTGCGTGACGTTGGCGTCTTTCCGTGCCCTGAGCGGCATACGGATATGCTCGAACCGCAGCTCGTCCAGCTTTTTGTCTGCCAGCCGCTCGTTACTGTATCCCGATGTAAAAGCGTCCAGCTGATCTACATCATTACGCTCCAGTATCCAGGGCTCGCGCAAGCGTGGTAGCCCTTTTGCTATATCTATTTTCACATCCGGATCCGTATAGGGTCCGCTGGTATCATATACGGTCACCGGCAGGTTCGGTTTCAGTTCTTCTACACCAAACGACCTGGCAAGCGTTGGATTCACGAAAATCTCGCGCATAGCTACCTTTATGTTGTGCAGCTTGCCGGGAACAAATATTTTTTTTGAATTGGGATAAAACCCGGATTGGTCTCCCTGCATTGTGTGTCCTTTTTGTTCTTTATTCATAAAAAATGGATTTCAGTTTTTGAATTTATGCGCCCTATCCGCCCTGCGTGGCACGTATTAATGTGATCTTGTCTCCCGTTTTCAGTGTGTAGGAAGTCCATTCCTGACGTGGCACAACCTGATTGTTTACCGCTACGGCTATTCCGTTGGTGGTGCTGATGTTCACGGCTGCGAGCGCATCCATTATGCCGGTGGCTTCTGCCAGATCAAAAGGCTTGCTGTTGATAATAATCTCCATAGTTCACTTTTTCATGAGACATGATGACCTTGACAAACAACAGGGGGGAGTGGAAATGAATTGGTATGAACGGTTGCGCTTTTCCCTCCGCAGGCATTATCCTGTTCAGGTAAAAGGGTAATCTCTCAGCACCGGAAATTTCCGGGCACCCCTAAAGTTCAGTTCAAAGGTAGGGATATTTATTTTGTCATTTCCAAAGACAGACTCATATTTTGCAGCACCGTAGCCAAGGCACTCAGTGCCAAATGCATTAATTTTGGCAAAAGTTTAATTGATTACACTTTAATAAATTACTATTTTAGCCGCCGATGTCGCTGGATATTTCTATCGTAGTTCCTCTTTTTAACGAGGAAGAATCGCTCCCGGAACTAATGGCCTGGATAGATCGCGTATGCAAGGAACACCAGTACACCTACGAGGTGATCATGGTAGACGACGGCAGCACCGACAATAGCTGGGACGTAGTAAAAGAACTTTCGACAAAGTATATGTCGTTGCGGGGCATACGTTTCCAACGCAACTATGGCAAAAGTCCCGCACTGCACGAAGGCTTTAAGGTAACAACCGGCAAGATCGTCATCACGATGGATGCCGACTTGCAGGACAGCCCCGATGAAATACCCGGACTGTACAAAATGATCACCGAAGACGGTTTTGACCTGGTGAGTGGCTGGAAAAAAGTTCGCTACGACAATGCGATCACCAAAAATCTCCCTTCGAAATTATACAATTCCGTGAACCGCCGCCTCAGCGGAATCAAGCTGCACGACATGAACTGCGGGCTCAAAGCCTACAAGTCGCGTGTGGTGAAGAGTATAGAAGTATATGGAGAAATGCACCGGTTCATACCCGTGCTCGCCAAGAATGCAGGATTCCGGAAGATAGGAGAGAAAGTGGTGCAGCACCGCGCACGGAAATTCGGCGTGTCGAAATTTGGCTGGGAGCGCTTCATCAATGGTTTTCTCGACCTTTTATCCATTCTGTTTATCACCCGCTTCGGCAAGAAACCCATGCACCTGTTCGGCGCATTGGGGTCGTTCACATTTTTTGCCGGATTTATCTGCACGCTTTGGCTGGTATCCGATAAGATACTCCATGCCAATGAAGTCGGCCTCACCAATAAACCTGCCTTTTACATTGCGCTTACTGCAATGGTCATGGGAACGCTGTTCTTCCTTACCGGGTTTATATCCGAACTGGTGGTTCGTAACGCCACAGACCGGAATTTGTACCTTACAGAAGAGAAGGTTGGGTTTTAATTATTCAATCGTAGCAATACACTTCAGTTCTATTGCAATAGCCGTAGGTAATGCATCTATACCCACCGTGGTCCTGCATGGCTGATTGTCTTTAAAATACTCGGCATAGACCTTGTTGTAGGCATGGAAATCGCGCTTCATATCCACAAGAAAAACAGTTACATCCACCAGTTTATCCCAGCTGCTACCGCTTTCTTCCAGTATCGTGCGCACATTGTCGAACACGCTTCTGCACTGTGCTTCAATATCAAAACCCTGAAAATTGCCATGCTTGTCGGTAAGGAGTCCCGGGATCTCGTCGGTGCCCGCCTTGCGTGGCCCCACGCCCGAAAGGAACAAGAGGTTGCCCACGCGGCGTGCGTGCGGGTAAAGTCCTACGGGTTTGGGTGCTTTGTCGGTAGATATGTGCATGGTATGTGTTTATTAATTGTACGAACAACAATTGGCGACACCGTCTGTTCGGTCAAATCGCTATAAAATTCCTTTCTGGCAAATTTAGTAAAAAATGATCTAGACCTATCCCGGTTACCGGATCACCTGATATACCGTCCAGATGTTCGACCGCTCTTCCCAGTCGCCTATATTGAATCGGAGCAACCAGTCGGGGTAAATGCAGTATAGCTTCTTCAACTTATAACCGGCTATCTCCGGTTCCGGTTTTATCTGCCGGCTCAGGAAAAGCAAGTCCCTGTCGCGGGGCGCACTGTTAAGCGCAGTATCAAAGTCTGCCCAACAGGTACCGCTGCTTATCAATTGCAGATCCGGATGGCGGTAAAAATTGGCCTGCAACACGCTGAGTCCATAGGGGGTACGGCCCCGGTGCACCATGGTGGTGGGATGACTTCCGGCATAGCGGTACAAAAAGTTGAAATACAGCATGGCTTCCTGCGCCGGCATAAATGTGCGTACGGAAAGTATGACCAGATTGAATCCTACGAGAATCTTCGCAAAACCCTTGTACAGCGGTTTGAGTGAATGATCGGCAAGCCAGGCATCCAGACCTGTAGCAGCCACATAGGTGAACGCAAAAGAAACCGGATACAAAAACCGCATCTCTTTATGCCCGATCATAAAGTGCCCCAACAGAAATACTACGGTGATAAGACTGAATACATCCGTAATCCGCTTCCGGACGCCCCACAGAAATAATACCGGCAGCACAATACTGATGGGCGGTATGGCCATCTGCACATACATTACAATGTAGTAGTACCAGGGGAAAACGCCCCATTTTTCAGCCACATGATTGATGAGGTTGGTCTTGAAGTAGAGATAGGGGGTAAACAGCCATTCACCATACATCCAGTGGTCGGCCATGACAGAGGGGATCACGGCAACAACCGCACCCGCTATCATCAGCAGCCAGACCGACAATTTGAATCTTTTTATGAACAACATCCAGATACCAAGTCCGATCATGGCAAAGGCCATTTGCACTCGAACGAAAAACACAAAACCAAGCAGGCATCCCACCAAAAGGGGCATCCATATTTTTTTGCGGCCATCCGGCGACTCAAAATCCAGAATGAAAGAAACAGCGAGCAAAAACAAACTAGCCGAAAGATTCTCTGCCGAAAAACGTACTGCCAGATAGGGTACGAACCAAAGAAACAAACTGCACGCCACAAAAAATTTCCGGCCTGTTTCGGTTGCAAATCCGGGAAGCAATTTCGCGATCAGCCTCACCGTTACCCACCAGGATAACAAGGCAGCAATAAGCCTTAAAAGAAAAGCGGCCCACAATGGCCGGAATATGCCCAGCGCGAGCATTGCTTTGCACAGACAGAAAGCCAGAAAGGGTTGTACCGACGTACGGCACCGGGTGGCAAACTCCCAGGGCAGATCTTTCGCTGCCGAGAAGCCCAGCTTATAGTTACAATACTCCAGTATCTGAAAATGCTCGTCGGGGTGATTGTAGCCCACGCTGAACCAGGCAGTAAGCAAAAAAAGGGGCAAAGAAGCCCATATATATTTTCTGTATGGTGTCTGTGTCCACATTCGGGTTGGTGATTCCGGGTGCTAATATAGGCCATGTAGTGGATAGAATAGGATTTGAGGTATCACAAAAATGCTATTTCCCTGTTTCTCTGTAAATTCGTTTACCATGAAAAAGTTACCCCAGACAGATAACTGGAACATTGCCGACGAGCTGACCTTTGAACCGCTAAGCCGGGCCACTTGGGGTATGTTCACCGAGTTGTTTGGCGAACGTGGCGCATGCGGTAATTGCTGGTGTATGTATTTCCGCCTCCGGCCACAGGAATTTGTGGATGGCAAAAAAGACGGGGGCAACAAGGCCAAAATGCGCGAACTGGTGTGGTCGGGTATGCCTACCGGGATCATGGGGGTGCATCAGGGCAAGGCTATTGCCTGGTGTGCTTTCGCACCCAGGGAAGACTACCGGAAAATTGAAAATTCGAGGGTTCATAAAAGAATAGACGACGAAAAAGTTTGGTCGGTCAGTTGCTTTTTTGTGGATAAAGACTACCGTCGCTCGGGCGTGTCCGTGGCCATGCTCAGGGGATTGATAGCTTATGCCCGCAAACAGAAGATAGCAGTAATAGAGGCCTATCCCAACATTCCCACCAAGGAGCCGCTGCCCGACTCATTCGGGTGGATCGGCCTTTATAAATCATTCGAACAGGCTGGATTCGAAGTGGTAGACCGCACATCGGTGCACCGGCCCATGGTACGCTATTACACCGACGGGCGAGCTTTCAACCCAAAAGAACCCAAAAGCTAAACTGTATATAAGGTCCACATATCGTATTTTTGTGGGTTGTAATTTATTCTTCGTCAAATTGGTATTATGATTCCATGTCAATACGGAACAAAGCTTCACGGCTTTATCCTGGCAACTCTGTTATTCTGTTGTGCGCCAGCCGGCATATTTGCACAGGGATGGCCCTGGGCCAAACAGTCTCTGGCAACGGGACTTGCTCATGCCACAGCCAATGCCACCGACATCTCCGGGAACGTCGTGGTCTGCGGTTATTTCAATGATGGCGCAATGGCGTTGGGCGGGGTTTCCCTGTCAACCCATGGCGCAAACGATATTTACCTTGCACAGTATGATGCTTCTGGCAATGTTATATGGGCAGTGACTGCAGGTGGTACCGGTAATGATGCAGCGCTAAGTGTGACCACAGACTATACCGGGTCTGTATATGTGGCGGGCTATACCGAAAGCGATACCGCCTGGTTCGGCTCACAGTATATTGTCAATCACGGCCAGCGCAGCGCATTCATAGCCCGCTACGACCACTCTGGAAATATCAGCTGGGTGAAAGGTGCAACAGGCACCACCCGGAATGAGGCCAACGCACTTACCACCGATGCCAGTGGTAATGTATATGCAGCGGGCCGTTTCCGTGACCCGGCCATCGCCTTCGACACTTTTACGCTTGCTAATACCAGTACCGATACCAGCGACAATCTGTTCCTTGTAAAAATAAATACAGGGGGAACTGTGTACTGGATAAGGCAGGGTAAGGGCAATAATGTGGAGGCCGCAGGACTCGCCATTTCTCCGGCCGGAAATCTGGTATTGTCCGGATACTTCGGCAGTACGGCTATATTTGGCACCACAACACTCACTGGTGCCGGTGGCAGCGATCTGTTTGTTACTTCATACACCAACGGAGGGCTTCTGCTCTGGGCCAAAAGCGCAGGTGGGCCGGGAGATGATTTTTCTACGTCGGTTGCGGTAGATGATTCGGGCAGGATCTGGGTCGGCGGTGGATTTGCCAGCTCCACACTCACAATAGGCGGCACTATGCTTTCCAATAACGGTGGCCTTGATATGTTTCTGGCGAAGCTGGACGTGAACGGTAATTTCTACCGTGCCGTCTCTGCTGGCAGCACTGATTCAGAACTCATCACAGCACTTGTGACCAGCGATGGAAACGCTGTATACGCCGCAGGAAATTTCACGGGCGATTCACTGACTATATCACCCTTTCATCTGTCCAGCAGCGGTGCCGGAAATATTTTTCTGGCCAAATTCGATTCTACCGGAAGTGCATTGCTCGCACAGCACAGTGGCGGCAGTGGTACAGACGCGGCCAGTGGCCTGAGCCGCGGTGCATACCAATCAGCTTACCTTTCCGGCACACTCACTAGTCCCCTGGTGTATTTTAGTTTTACCGGACTCACTAATACCGGTGTCTCACAATCTTTCCTGGCTAAATTCAACGACACCGCAATAGTGCCCGGCCCCATTTTCGGGCCTTTATCGTTGTGCGTTGGCACGGTGGCAACAATGGGAGACCTGGTGTCTGAAGGCGTCTGGAGTCTGAGCAACTCGACGATAGCAACCATAGATCCTTCCTTCGGTTTCGTGTCGGGACTGTCTGCCGGCACCGATACCATTAGTTACACACTGCACGGGTACACCACTACCACCACTATAGCCATAGACACGCTTCCCGGAGTAGGAGTTATTTCCGGTCCGTCGTTGTTGTGTATGTACTCAACTGCAACATTTACGGATACGGTTGGGTCTGGCAGGTGGTATTCAACGGGCACTTACACATCGGTAACCGGTTCCGGAATAGTAACGCCACTCAATCCGGGGCTAGACACTATACGGTATATAGATTCCAATGTGTGCGGAACTACTACAGCCACAAAAGCGGTAACGGTTTTTAGTGCTCCGGTATTATCTCCTATCGCTGGCCCTGGTTCGGTTTGTACGGGGGCAACTATTACCGTCACGGAAACGGCAACGGGCGGCACATGGAGTATTTCTAACAGCCATGCCACCATTTCTCCGGCTGGTGTTGTCGCCGGTGTTTCTGCCGGCACAGATTCAATCTACTACTCCAAAACCAACGGTATTTGTACTACAATCGTAAGTGTAGCCATCACGGTTGTGGCGCCTCCCAATGCGGGCACTATCACGGGTGTATCTTCACTTTGCGTGGGTGCATCCACTACTTTTACCGACTCGGTCCTGGGTGGCAGCTTCGGATCGCTCACGCCGGCCAAACTACATGTGGATACAAACGGTGTAGCCACAGGTATTAGCGCCGGACCGGCCATCGTGGGCTATACGGTATATAATACCTGCGGGGCTGTTTCGGCGATAAAAACCATAACGGTACTTCCGCTTTCTGATCCCGGTACTATAACGGGTCCGGCAGTTGTATGCGTCGGCTCAGTGATCACACTCGCAGACACCGCCGCTGGTGGTATCTGGAATGTATCAAACAGCAATCTGTCCGACTCTGCCGGAGCCTTCACCGGCGTATCCGCAGGCACCGATACCGTAAGTTACACGACCACTAATTCCTGCGGGTCGCAAACCACTACTAAGGTCATCACGGTCAATCCGCTTCCATTTGTGACTCCTATTTCCGGTGCCACGGGCCTGTGTCTGGGCGACTCGACCCTGCTTACCGATACCACATCGGGAGGCATCTGGAGTGCATCAAACAGTCTGGCACATGTAACTGGCGGCATGGTCGTGAGTTCTGGCACGTCAACAGGTACGGATACCATTAGGTACACCATCACCAACAGCTGTGGCAGCGTCGCTGCAATTCAGGTTATACATATAGATGTAATACCATCCGCAGGTATCATTTCGGGCATTGATTCTTTTTGTCAGGGGGCTTCTGCTATTTATTCCGTAAGTGCAACCAACGGAATTTGGAGCGTCACCGACGCTTTTAGCTGTTACCTCGAAGACAGCCTTGTGATCGGGCTCTCCGGCGGTACAGACACGCTGGTATATACCGTGACCAATGGCTGTGCTACCGTTACAGCAACCAAGTCCATAACCGTGATCCCTGTTCCGGTTGGCGGAATGGTGTTCGGCCCGGATACCCTCTGCGTAGCCGGCAGTATGGAATTGTACCCGTCAAACCCCGGCGGTTTCTGGAGCCTGAGCAATGGCAATGCCACTCATGCCGGCGCAGTAATGTATGGCGTATCACCCGGCTTCGATACAGCTACTTATACAGTCTCAAACTCCTGTGGTTCAGATTTTGCCACCAAGGCATTTTATGTAAAACCCCAACCCATTGTAGATACTATTTCCGGACCAGCGTCCATGTGTGTTTTCGCTTCCGTGACACTTACTAATTCATCCTATCCCGGCTACTGGTATGCTGCCAACACCAATGCGTCTGTCAGCGGGGGTATCGTAAACAGTCTGAATGCAGGCACCGACTCCATATTCTATGCCCATACAGATATTTGTGGTACAGCAACTACATTCAGGGTGATCACAATAGATCCCCTTCCCGACCCCGGCTCGCTATCCGGTCCTGATACTTTATGCGTGGGCGATAGTGTGCAACTCACGTCTACCGTGGGCGGCGGTTCCTGGTCGTCTCAGCTACCCTTTGTAGCTACAGTCACCGGCGGGCTTGTAACCGGCATCGTTGCCGGGTCGGACAGTATTTTGTATCAGGTAACCAATGCTTGTGGCTCCAGTTATACTGCAAAAAATGTAGTAGTGGTTGCACCCGTTCATCCGCTTATCGCCGGGGGCACATTTGCTTGCGTGGGCGGCCCGAACGACACGCTGCTGGCTTATCCCCCAACAGGATCCTGGTACGCCACCAATAGCAATGCACTATTGACTCCAAGTTCGGTGGGACTGGTCATTTCCGGGGTCACACCCGGCGCAGACACCATCATTTATTTAATGTCGGGCCATTGCGGTGTTTTTCGCGACACGGCCATTCTCACAGTAGGTCAGGTGGTTTACCCTACCATTACCGGCGGCACCAGTGTGTGTGTGGGTAAAAAAGATACACTGAACGGATTTCCGACCGGGGGCACCTGGAGTAATGGCAACAATGTAACCAGTATTTTTGGCACAACCGCTGGCCTGGTAGTTACCGGCGATACTGCTGGTACGGGCCTCGTATTTTATGCCATAGAAAGCATCTGCGGTACGGGCAAAGACAGTGTGCAGATCATTGTTTATTCCAAGGCTTACTGCGATTCGGTAAATGGAGTGGCTGAGTTAGTACCGAATACCCTTGATGGGTCTTTATTCCCCAACCCTACCACCGGACGGCTTTATCTGCGCACCAACATTCTGTCGGATCTTGGTTCGGTATATGCGCTGGATATGCTGGGTAAGCGGATAGACATTTCTTTGGTTTCCGCAAGCACGGGCCTCATTACCCTTGACATTCCGGATTGTGCTCCGGGCGTCTATATGCTGGTATATGATTTTGGCGGTGTTACTTATCGCCACCGCTTTATGTTATCAGGAAGATAGCCTGTTGCGAAAATTAGAAAAATGTGGGATTTCCCCTTTGGGGGGATTCCGGCTATTGCAGGAATCGTTTATTGACTTATTTTTACTACATGAAGTATTTTACACTTGCGTTGCTGGTGTTATCCCTATTTACATCCTGCAAAAAATCGAACCCGGGCCCAAATATTTATTCGCTGCAGGTCACGATAGACGGCGACAGCAGTTGGTCTACCTCAAACGTGAATACTACCCGATATTCGAACTATACCTATATTAGCGCTACCCGCGGCACAACCGGGGAAAAAATAGATCTGACGATTACCAACTTTTCCGGCATCAACACCTACCAGATTCACAACACGGGACCGAGTACAGGTACGAGTTCCGGGCTCAACACCAATATGAGTAGCGGTGAATACGTAGGCTTCGGCATCGTTTCAGGATTTATCGCTGTTACCGGTTCTATCAGTGTCACCAAGGTTACCGACAACGCTGTATATGGCACGTTTTATTTTTCCAACACTAATAAAGGTGGGGGAGCGGCTTCCGGGTCATTTATCGCCCCACACCCATAGTCTGCCTTCCTGGTCAGTATTATTGGGCTTCGTCTTGTCCCATTGCACTATTCTTAAGGCGCATGCTTAACTCATGCCCCAAAAATCGCTCTATTCCGCTTTCCAGTACATAGATCAACGGTGTAAGTACTACGGCCATCGTGAATTTGTAACAGTAGTTCACCAGACCTATAGCGAACACACGCTGGTAAGACCAGCCCTTGCCTATTTTGAAAGCAATAAACAAAACGATAAAACTATCCACAAGCTGTGACACGATGGTAGACCCCGTGGCGCGCAGCCATACGTACTTTTGCCCTGTGACCCGCTTGATGCGGTGAAAAATCCAAACGTCCACCACCTGGCTCACCAGAAATGCGGTAAGACTACCCACAATGATCCACATACTCTGCCCGAAAATAGAGTCGAATGCCGCCTGCATATCCGGAACTCCGATTTCTTTCTGACTACCAGTCCAGAACGAAGTTTCGGGCGGGACCCTTATAGCGAGAAGGAACATGAGAAAGGCATAGGAAATTAACCCGACTGCGATCCAGGATATTCTGGTCACAGCTTTGTTTCCGAAATACTCGTTGACTACATCGGTCATGATAAACTCCAGCGGCCACAGCAATACACCGCAGGTAAGCGTAAACGTAAGCCCGCTTTCACCAAACAGTGAGAATGGATGTGGTTGCATACCAAACACTTTTTCGAGTGAAAAAAGTTTGCCACCTATACATTCCGCAATCAGCGCATTGGCGACAAAAAAGGCCGACAATACCACAAATAGCTTTGTGGGCTTATCATTAAGCAGGCGTGAGACCATAAAAGAAATTATGACCTAAAACTAAATTATTTTGCGTAATAAAGACTGAGCACACGAGATAAAAAAACTGTTTGCAACCGGTCACAGGTTCATCTTGTCCATGATGCGTTCCAGATCCTCGTCATTGTAAAACTCTATGCTTATACTACCCTTGCCCGACTTTTTACGCTGCAGCGTAACCTTAGTGGAAAAGAGCGATGCCATATTGTCTTCTATTTTTTTGTAGGCAATGGGCAGCTTTACCGGCGCGAGCGGCTTGATGGTCAAAGGTTTGTCCTGCGACATCTCTTTCACCATCTGCTCCACCTGGCGTACAGACAATCCGCGCGCCATGGTCTCGCGATATACATACAATTGCTGATCTACGTGCTCAAGGCCTATTATGGCGCGAGCATGTCCCATGCTCAACTGTCCGTCTCTCACAGATTTTTGAATATCCGGCGGCAATCTCAGCAGCCTTAGGAAATTAGCAACGGTACTGCGCTCCTTCTTCATGCGTTCTGCCACCTGTTCCTGGGTCAGTCCGCATTCATCCATCAACTGGCGGTAGCTCAGTGCAACTTCCATTGCGTTCAGGTCCTGACGCTGCAGATTTTCAATCAGCGCCATTTCCAGCATTTCATGAGTCTCGGCAGTACGCACGTATGCAGGAATATCGGCCAGACCTGCCATTTTCGAGGCCCGCAACCTGCGTTCTCCGGAAATGAGCTGGTATTTACTCTGCCCTATTTTCACTACCGTTACCGGCTGAATGATGTCATGAAGTTTTATACTTTCCGACAATTCCGCAAGGGCGGTCTCGTCAAAATCCCGGCGTGGTTGCTTCGGGTTAATTTCAATCTGTTCTACCGGAATCCTCGCGGTATTCGCCACATTCTGACCCGAAACGGCAGGAACACCGTCTTTCGTGGTATGAATTTCCTCGTCAATGGTATCCAGCAGCGCTCTGATACCCTTTCCCAACGCGTTTTTCTTAATTGGCTGAGCCATCTCCGGTTTCAAATATTTTATCTTCGTTTTTTATTTTTGTCAGGTTGTTTTTCTGCAAAATCTCTTTTGCCAGATTCAGGTAGTTGGTCGCTCCTGTACTTTCAGCGTCATACAGCAATGCCGGCTTGCCGAAACTGGGCGCTTCACCCAATTTAGTATTGCGGTGCAGTATGGTATTGAATACCATTTTGCCAAAGTGATTCTTGATCTCTTCCACCACCTGATTAGACAAACGCAAACGGCCATCATACATCGTCATGAGTATGCCTTCAATTTTCAACCGCGAGTTCAGTCGTGTCTGCACGATCTTAATGGTATTCAGCAGCTTACCCAGGCCCTCAAGCGCAAAATATTCGCATTGCACCGGTATCGCCACGCTGTCGCCGGCTGTAAGAGCGTTTACCGTTATCAAACCCAGAGAGGGGCTGCAGTCAATGATAATAAAATCGTACTTGGACTGTTCAGGTTCCAGCGCATTGCGCATCACATACTCCCGGTTGGGGTGATTGATCAGTTCTATTTCGGCGCCTACCAGATCCAGATGGCTGGGCAGCAGGAATAGATTGGGGGTCTCCGTTTCCAGTATCACTTCCGCGGCCGCAGTCTCATTCACCATGCAGTCGTAAAGGCTCAGCTTTATATTTTTCAGATCAAACCCATTTCCGGTGGTGCTGTTAGCCTGTGGGTCGGCGTCTACCAACAATGTTTTGTATTCCAGAACGGCAAGACTTGCCGCCAGGTTGATGGCCGTTGTGGTTTTCCCAACCCCTCCTTTTTGATTTGCTACCGCTATTACTTTTGCCATTTAAGGTTTTCCCTTGATTATCTGTTATTTAAAATTATAATTCTATCGTCATCCCAATTTCAGGGAGTATCAATTCTTTGCCTACCGCTCTGAATTTCTCAATAGCAGCAGCATGGTCTATTTTTATGTAGCCGAATGTGTCGTAATGCAGGCCTATTATTTTATCGCATTTTATCAGCCCCGCCGCTACTACGGCATCGTCGGTGTCCATGGTAAAGTTGCCACCAATGGGCAATAGCGCAAAGTTCAGCTTGCCATAATGGGGTATCATCTGCATCTCAGCAGAAAGACTGGTATCACCACTGTAATAAAAATTACCCTCGTTGAGCTTCAGTATAAAACCTCCGGGATTGCCACCATAACTTCCGTCGGGCAGTGAACTGCTGTGGGCTGCGGGTACAAAATGAAGTTTGCCAAAATCAAACTTCGTGGACCCGAAATTGAGCGGATGCGCATTGCGCACGCCCTGCGCCTGTGCCCAGGATACCACTTCGTAAGCCGCAAACAATTTTGAACCCGTACGCGTGGCTATAGAGACCAGATCGGCCACATGATCGAAATGACCATGCGATGCGAAAATATAATCTGCTTCTATTTTTTCTACATCTACTTTGCCCTTTGCAAGTTCATTACCGCTCACGAACGGGTCGAAAAGAAATTTTTTTCCTTCGCTTTCTACGGCAAAACAAGAATGACCGTAATATGTGAATTTCATATAATGACCGAATTTTGACTTTTGCAAATTTAATAAAATAGAACAAGGTATTGGGCAGCGCGACCGGAAATAAAAAGGTTAATTGAGATTTATTTTCGCCACACCAATAGTATATTTTTTTGAAAAATAAATTAAAATCAGCACATTGGTGCCCCCGTCCGGTTCGCGCGACTTCCGCTCCGCCAAACCGCCTTCTTACTTAAAATGGATGTTATGTTTTAGCTTTGACTGATTCCGGAAATTGCGTTGAAATATTCAAAATACATATCGAATGACCCAAACAGCAATAGCCTGTTCGCCGCATTCATTCGGCACCCACTGCTTTTCCTTTGCCTGATTTCGCTGGCTCAGTACGCCCCCACTTTGCGTTTTGGCCTTACCAACCTGGACGATTACAATTTTATTTACGGACCGTCTTCGATCGCATCCGGATGGAACGAACTAGGATCAGCCTTTACCAATGTAATTTTTCCGAATTCGGGTGTTCCGTTCTACAGACCTGTTTTTGCTATTTCTATAATCATAAACAAAATGTGTTGTGGCGATTCTGTCGCGGGCTTCCACGTGGTGAATATATTGCTGCATACAGTTTGTGTGCTGCTGTTGTACAAATTGCTATGCAAAACCGGAGCCGCTCGTCTTTCGGCACTTCTTTTATCCGCCATTTTTGCCGTACATCCCTTGCTCACAACTGCGGTAGCCTGGATACCGGGACGAAACGATACGTTATTGTTTGTGTTTGCTATGGCGTATTTCTTAAATGCAATTGCTTACTACTCATCCGGAAAATCGGCACTGCTCTGTACCGCAATGGTTTGGCTACTCCTGGCACTTTTTACAAAAGAAACAGCCATTGTATTGCTTCCCGCGTCCCTGCTGTTGGTGCGGTACCAGTCCGGCAAACATTGGGTATCGTCCTGCCTCTCCCGACATTTGCTGGTGTCCGTGACTGCTATTGCTGGTTGGGGTTTTGCTATGACGTATGCGAATAGCCGCGCCCACTGGCCGCATGCTTCCGCCATGCTTGCGGACTGTTATACCCGGTTTCCGATCATAACCCAATATCTTGGAAAAGCCCTCCTGCCCGTTGCGCTCGGTGTGTATCCTGCACAGAAAATGGTTGCCGCCTGGCCTGGGCTGTTGGCGATTCCGGCTATGGTGGCATTGGTTTTTTGGAGCGGCAAAAACGGGTACAAAATGGCAATTTTAGGTGTCGTTCTTTTTGGCGTATTGCTTTTGCCCTACCTCTTCATTCCACATGCCCGGGTCAATCAGGTCGTGCTGGAACACCGAATGTATTTGCCCATGCTTGGGTTGTTATTGGTTATAAATAAAACGCCCCTGGTATCGCGCTACCCGATATTCCTGCTCATTGTGGTGTTGGTCTTTTCTATGCTTAATTACCAACGGCAGCCTGCGTGCGCTTCACCCCGTATGTTTTGGTCGGAAGCGGCCCGGCAAAACCCGGCAGACGCATTTTGCCACCTGATGCTGGCGGAAAATACCCCTCAAACAAATATCGCGTCAAATGAATTTGAAAAAGCCTACTCCATAAATCCAAACTTAAAGTCACTAAACTTACGGTATGGTGTCTTTTGGCTCAATCAGGATTCGGTGAGCAAGGCCAAGGTCTTTTTGAACCGGGAATTGGCGCTTAACGATAACTACATATGCCACTATTACCTTATGAAGGTCGCGGCCATAAATCATGAAGACGCTGTGTTTTTAGCTGAAATGAGATTATTTATTTCTAAAAACCCAGCCAATTCAACTCCACCCGGCAGTGGTTTGTTGAAAGTGGAACTAAATAATATACACCGACGCAACAACCCGCTCTGGCAACCAATCCGGGCTGAAATCGGCCTATAGTATATCTAATTTATTTTTTATAAACTTTTTTTTAAAATATAAAATTAAAATCAGAATTTATCTAAAATGATAAGTTAATGTATCAATTTGGGTTGTCATTTACAGGATTCAGTATTAAATTTGCCATTAATAATAACTATTCTATTCGTGGCTAAAAAGTCCAACATAAAAACCCAGGGCAGCCGTGTGCTCACAAAGGCGGCAAATTCTATCAATTTGTCAGAAAAAATAAAACCTGAACCCAATCTCATCGGTTATCCTTTAGCATGGCTTGTTTTAATTTCTTTCATCGCGTACGCACCCAGCCTCAAGTTTGGATTGACAGAACTGGACGACTCGATATTCATCCGCGACTTTCATGTCTACAATGAACAATTTAAAAACCTGTTTCTTTCCTTTAACCGCGGACTGTTTGATGCGCTGAAAGACCCGTACTACCGCCCGGTATTCATGGATTCCATGATCATTAACTATTGGCTGAGCGGACACGGACAAAACATTTTTCTCTACCATTTGGTGAACATTGCATTGCACAGTATTGCTGTTGTGTTGTTGTTCAAGCTGTTCCTGAAACTGGAGATAAAAACGCTCAAGGCTTTTATTCTCGCGGCCTTTTTCGCGATCCACCCGGTGCTCACACAAGCCGTGGCTTGGATTCCGGGACGCAACGACACGTTACTAGCCATATTTGTACTCGCCTTTATGAATCATTCTATGCGCTTCACCTCAGACGGAACGCGTAAAAATCTGGGCTGGTCAGTGCTTTTTCTGCTCCTGGCGCTGTTTACCAAGGAGACGGCGGTTTTCGCGCCTGCCGCCATTATGGTATTGTACATGTTTTTTGCCGGTTACAAAATTGCCAACAAAAAGTTGCTTCTGCAGTACGCTCTTTGGGCGGCGTGTCTGGTAATATGGTTTGTAGCCAGAAAAATGGCCACTACCCAGAATGTTACCTATGAAAATGGATTTCTGTCTGAACTGTTGCACCGCCTGCCATTGTTGATACAATATTTTGGCAAGATCATATTGCCTTTTGACCTCAGTGTGTTCCCGACACAACAGGAAACTGTTTACTACTATGGCATCATCGCTATAATCATTACAATCGCTGCCATTTACTTTTCACCCGCCAAAGACAAAATGAAAATCACCGGCGGCGTTATCTTCTTTGTCCTGTTTCTTATCCCGGCTCTGATCGTACCGGCCGGTCTCAACGATCAGACTTTTGAACACAGGCTATACCTGCCCATTATCGGCGTATTGTTATTGGTTCCTGAAACTATTTTGTTTAATGGCAAGTATACCGAAGGTCAGGTGCTTATATATTCTATCGTAATTATCTGCATCACAGCGGGCAAAACTTTTTCTCATGAACAGAATTTCTCCGACCCCAATGAATTTTGGTCACAGGCTGTGGAGACCTCTCCCAGCTCGGCATTCGCCAATCTGCACCTGTCGGAATACGAAGACAATCTTGATAAAAAATGCGCATTGATCCGCAAAGCCTTTCAGCTCAACCCTAAGGAAAAATATGCCAACTTTTTTTATGCCGAGATGCTGATCAATACTAATAAAAGGGACTCGATTCTGATATCAGAGCCCTATTTGTTGACGGAAAAAGGTATTTCCGGCTTCTACAAATGCAATTTTTATCTGGCTAGAGTGTCAGTTGAACGTGGCGACAACAATGGTGCCATTGCGTACCTGCAGGAATTCCTGAAAACAGAACCCGAAACCAGCAAGGAAGGTAGCGAAGCAAACAACAACCTGTTGGTGTTATACCTGACCACCAATCAGATCAACAAGATCGTGTATCAGGCACGGCACATGAAAGAACTGGGTCTTCCGGTGCCCGAAAACATTCTGCAGCAATACCATATTTAACAGGCCGCATCACAGATCAAGCCCCACACCAAAAACCATTCTGGTGTCCTTACCCGCATCTGGATGGGCAGTCGCGTGTAAGAAACAACCGTAGTCGAATGTGAGATAGTAAAGACCTGCATATCTGATACGAAGCAAGTCTTTGAGTAACATTCCTATTTCCTGGTAGGGTGCATCGGGAACCAAAAACTCAATACCCTGGTGCGCATCCCTATGGGCTAAACCGCCCAAAAGCAAGTTGTACTGCAGACATGGGCGCGGCCTGCTGCTATACACGGTCCGGGCAGACTCCAGCGAAAACAATTTCCAGTCAAGATCATGGCGAAAGATCAGGTTCACGAACCGATCTGAATAGCCTTGGTAGGGAGTCATGGTCATCATCCCACCCAAAGTATAAATGGAGGGATTGGCGCCTGTCATGACGTAGTTATATCCGTTTGCGGCAAATATTTTACTGAGCGGTAGCGGGCCATCGCATAAGGAGACACCACCTTCAACACGGATATGTTCGTATCCTATTCTGTTCAGGTGCTTGTTCCATACGACCGCACCGGTCAACTGAGTATACGGCGTATGAAGACTTCCCGAATCCAGCACGCCACAAGTTACCTTGAGATAACAAACGGGATACTTGGTGCCGAGACTATAATAAGTATTAAAAAAAGGTGCCGTGGTCTCCCCGAATGCATAACGCACTCGCAGGTCTGCCTGTTTGTCGTTGTAAGCCGCATACGCATGGCCACCAGAAACGAACTGGTAATTGTACTGAGGCTGAAGGAAGTCGCGCGAAGCCGACAACTGCCAGCTCCAGAATCCCGTTTTTTTGTGCAGAGAGACCAAATAAGAACGCTTCCGGTCCGTACGCCATAAGAGGTAGGAATTGAGATAGTTCTTGTCGATATCGTCAAACAACTGAACCCTGCCGGGATCTGCAACGTCGTCGGAATACTCACCGTGAAGCGAGAACTCTTTGTACCGGTCGAAGTATAGCTCGCCAAAAACGCCGAACTTGGTCTGATTGTCCATAAAACCATACCCCCCATATCCCCCCACCGAAAACCATTTGCTCACCCTGTCATTTGTCTGTATACCTGCACCCAATCTCAAACCTTCCTTATCGTTATAAGCTATCAATTTCCGGGCATCGAGGTCGAAGCAGAAAACCGGAAATTTCCAATCGGCACTGTGCGCGAAAAAACTCATTTTTTTATCCAGTTCCGCTTTTTTACCTACGCTGTCTATTATCTGGTACGATCTACGTTCTTTCGCATCCAAGGGTGCGGGTCTTATGAGCCGTAAAGCGCTATCGTCTGCGTATGCAGCAGTTGCAGCAATGCGCATGGTATGTCCTTTGTCAAATTTGAAAGCCTCGTCTTCATGAAAGTTCACAGAGTCAATATCAGTAGAGCCCTTCATATCCAGTTGCAGCTTTTTACCATTCACATCTTGCTGCCAATGTATGAGGTAGTTAAGGTGTTTTGGAAACCAGACTGTCGGTCCGGCTTTGCCGCCGGTTTCGGCGTATTGTTGTTCCATACGGGCTGTCAGGTGCAGCAGCGTATCGGTCGCATCGCCGACGAAATTGGTAATTGCGAAACTACCTGAATGAATATAGACGCTTCCCTTCATCTCGTTTGCCCTATGTCCCAGCGGAAAAAAACTGAGTATCCACGTCGTATCAGCACCCGAGATCAACTCATCCTTCAGGTTGAATTTGTAATATTTCCCAGATGCCTTGCTCACCGGGTTGTGGTAATCCTTGCCGTTAATGGTCAGGTAGTCTGCATAGGCATGAAATGGCAGCACATCGGTAACCAGACTGGTAAACATGGTTTTATTGAATCCGGAAAATTTGTTCAGCAACACATCTTCCTGCAACTGCCCCGGCTTGCGCCAGGTGCGCCTGCTGTAGGTTTCACTCAGCATCAGGTGCTGATTGCTCAGAAATTCGCGCAGTTTTTTATCCTCCGCTTTCTGTTCGTTTTTAAGTGAGTCTGTCCGCCCCGCATCGACTATCATTTTATAATACACTTTGCACTGGTACCAATCCAGCCTGTCTGGATTATTCTGTAGTTTGTGGGCAACGGCCTGGTCCAGCACCCTGTGAATCTTTGCATAGTCGGGAGTAAAGGCAATTTCACTCAGCTCGCTCCCTGAGCGCCGCAAGAACACAACATAGCCCAGGGTATCAGTCGCAATGGTGTCTGGCTCATACCCGAGGCACGACACCACTATTCTGGGGAAATCCTTATAATCCTTTCCTTCCAGACTGAATTTTCCATGCAAATCTCCAATAATGCCCCCTGCCCCGGTTATCTAATTTTATGGTCGCAAATGGTATCTCGCTCCTGTTTCTGGCATCAAGAACCTGGTGCACACCCGGCTGGGCGGCACCGATCCCCGAAAAAATAAACATACAGTTAAAAAGAAATAATAAAAACCGGCGCATTGCGTTATAAGGCAAATTTAATCTGTTATCCACTAATGAATTCTTTTAAAATCTCTTACCTTTACTATTGCAATTTAGCATTATGAAAAATTTATTTATATATTTAATGGTGTGCGGCAGTTTGATTTATTTTGCATCATGCACCAAAGCATACAACGCCAATCCGGGTTCAGCTAGCAACAATAGCGCCAACCCTCTTACACCAACAATGTCTAGTTTCGATTGGTCCGGAACTGCGCCTATGAGTGCAGTAATCACCAATACCGACGGGTCTACCACAAATTGGGTGGCGGACCATGTAGATTATCAGTATTCAGGCGGTTACAACATATTCTTTGGGTCGCAGGGGGGCAAAAAAATAATCGGTGTATGGCTGGGTTCTATTTATCCGGGAAACAAATACTCTATGGGACGCAATTTTACCGAACAGTACTTCAAATACTCTGACAGCAGTTCGGTTCCCGACAAATATATCTACTGGACCTACAACGCACCCAACTACAGTGGTGGCGTATACGTGGTAAAAAGCGATACTTTTCTTTTGGGTACACACGGATATTTGCAAGGACAGTTTTACGGTGAACTGGAAGACTCGCAGGGACGTATCGTAAACGTGTCCAACGGTTATTTCAATTTCGCCAAATGGTAATCAAGCCGTGTTAATGCGACCAAATATTTTTGTAGAAGCTGCATCGATAATTTAACAGATGCAGCTTCTCCTTTTTAAAAGAGTATATATTTGCCCGTTATGTCTTTCCGACGGCTTTTGACATTGACTTTAACGTGTATTTTCTCAGTGGGTTGCCTTGCACAGCAAAACGGCAACGAGGGGATGGGAACAGAGGTAAACCTGTTTGCAGGAAAGGTGATCAAGCACACCAAAAAATTTATGCTGCCCATCCCTGCTATGACCACAGGCGCGGACATTAACCTCATCTGGAAAACGAACGGAAAAAAACCCTGGCAGCAACGCAGACGCTATCCTACCGTGGGCCTGGGCATAACCTACACCAACTACGGTATAGATTCGGTATACGGCAGGTGTTTCAGTCTGTATCCCAACATTACTTTTCCTGTCATCAGCGGCAAACGATTGGAGTGGACCATTCGAATCGGTGACGGAGCCGGATTTGTAACACGGCACTACTCGAGATTTACGCCGGTAGACACGCTCAATAACGCCATCGGCAGTCATTTGAACGACTATGCCACCCTGAATACCGACCTCAGACTGCACGTCAATCGGCACTGGGACATACAGGCCGGGCTGAATCTTTCCCATATTTCCAACGCTTCTTTTCTGCAGCCCAATCTGGGTATAAATCTCGCTGGGGCACACTTGGGAATACGGTACTTTCCGATCACTTCGCAACCTGAAAAAATGCATCGCGAACTCAAACCACTTCGCAACAACTGGGGTATGGCATTTCATGTCGGACTGGCCTTAGACCAGCCCCCGCCGGCACAGGGCCCTTCGTACCCCGTATATATGGCTTCGGCACTTGTGACCAAAAAATGGATCAGTAAGAACAAATTTTTCTGTGGCCTTGATTATTCTTACCACGAAAGCATTTATGCTTTCCTCCGTAACAACAATATTTATGGCAGCGAAGAGGCAGCACATTCATGGAAAAGCGCGATAATTTGCGGCAACGAGTTTTTGCTGGGCCGTGTAGGCGTTGTGTTGCAACTGGGCTTTTATGTAAAACAAGCGGCCCTTGATCTCGGCCCGTTTTACGAGAAAATGGGTGGCAATCTGTATCTGTTCCATCACGAAAAAGGTAGGGTAAAAGATCTGTTTCTGTGTGGCTATCTGAAGGCCCACCGGGAAGTGGCCGAACTAGCCGAATTCGGCTTTGGAATGGGCTTTTAGCAAAGGGTTCGTTGATGTACGATGCTCAGTATTGATCCTGCGAACGGTAATTCATATCCACCACCTTCCACTGGTTACCCACGCTGTAAAGCAATGCATAATGGTTGACAGGATTTTTCAAAACCAGATCATAAGAAAGACCTGTGGCACCGGTGCTGTTCACTTTGATACGGTATTCACTATTCGCATAGTCTCCGCCACCTCTGCCAGCAAACCACCACCAGCCACCCCATTGATTCAGTGTTACGGTGAGGGTGCTGTCGTTTAAGACCCGAACGTGCGCACCGTCGCCGGGTGTTTGCATATTATAAGCCATGCAATCGAACACAGACTCCTTTATCATACTTTCCGGAAGAATCAGATCGTGCAACAATTTGAATTCGCTGCTTTGTTCGGCACCTATCATGGCTACGCCGTTCATGTTCTGGGGTATGTTGAGCAACAAAATGGTCTTACCCGGACAGGCCGGAAATCTGTGAAACAAACCACTGATCACCCTGGCTGATTTACCCCAATAACGGTTCACCAAAATTGTGAACCTCAGATTTACAAGCGCGAAACACACCAGAATAACTGCGCCCAGTTGCATCACCCGGATCCTGCCCACCAATAGTGCCACCAGCAAATAAAACCAGGCGGCAGCGAAGTACACATACCGGTCGTAGATAACGAGTTGCAACTCCTGAAACCATAGTGGCACCAACACAGCCAGACTTATCATTAACCAAATGCCCACCAAACCCGCCACTTTAGCAGTGGCGCTCAGCTTCCTGAACTTCACGATCCATAGGCCGGTCAGTACTGCAGCTACGGCAGCGAACACACCAATAGCGGCCGGTGTACTGCAAAAATCATACACTTGATCCCGCACACTGGCGCTGAAAAATCTGCCCAGAAAAAGCAGGTGGAACAAATATTTCAGGGGCTTGCCCCATGCGGTAAATTTCATTCCCGTCACGGTGCCGGTACCTATGTGCGCCACCCAACCTCCATACACCAGTTTGAACAGGAGCAAGTGTAAACCGAAAAGTAGCAGCATGGGCACAACCAGAACTTTCAGTATTTGCAAGGGTTTGTTCTTTTCGCCGCCGGCCAGCAGCAGAAAGAGCGCCTGTGTAGCCACCAGCCAGGGTGTGATATAAAAGATCTCCAGCGAAAAGGTAGATAAGAAATACACTATCCATGCAGTGTACGCGTATCGCATATTCCCCGACTCAAAATACTGGAACGTAAGGCGCAACACAAGCAGGATCAGGAAGAATCCCTGTAAAAAATGGAAGGAAGGTTCCCATACCAGCGTTTCAGAGAGATAGGGCGAGATACTGTAAAGCAATACGCCGGCAAACGCAATCTGCTCGCCGTCTGGCAGCAAAACAGCATTGAAGATCCGCTTTATAACATCCAGTATCAACACACAGTTTACCACGTGCAGCGTGATGAACAACAAATGCCAGGGCCACTCGTGGATACCAAAAATCTTGTAAAAAAACCAGGTGTTGAATTGGGTCAGCTGGTAGAGGCTCTGACCCTGAAAACCAACCCTGTTCAGGTTATCGGTGAAACTGTGGTTCTTCACCTCGTCGAGCCAGCCGCTAAAGTCGGCCACGAATCCTGCACGTGCAGCCGGAAGGTAAAGTGCAAAGACTACTACCCACAGCACCAGAAAACGCTTCCAGCCTGCATTGGTCAGGTGGTGAAGTCTGATGAATAAACTGTTGAAATTTTTTTGACTCATGGCCTTGGTGCGAAAACAAAGGTAATGTAACGTCAAATACTAAATAATTAACGTCTGGCCCGATCGGTGAAAGAGTGCAAATGGGGACATCTGAAACACCGAATGCATATAAGCGCAGCTTCATACCGGGAATTTAATCGCTCCACCGATTTTTCAGTTGCCATTTTACCTAAATTTAGCTTGTAAAACCAACACCTCATGGCATTTCCTTTTCAGATAAAATCGCTCTCAGACTATCAGCAAGCCTACAAACATAGTGTGGAGTCGCCCGAAAAATTCTGGGCCGGTATAGCGGCGCACTTCAAATGGAAGAAGAAATGGGATAAAACACTGGAATGGAATTTCGACCAACCGGACGTGAAGTGGTTTGTAAATGGCAAGCTCAATATTACCGAGAACTGTCTGGACCGTCACCTGCGTATGTCGTGCGATCAGCCGGCAATTATCTGGGAACCGAATGACCCCGAAGAACACCATCGTGTCCTGACCTACAACGAGCTCTTTTTTAAAGTAAATCAGTTTGCCAATGTGCTGAAAAACAATGGCGTAAAAAAAGGAGACCGGGTGTGTATCTATATGGGCATGGTACCCGAGTTGCCAGTGGCCATGCTGGCCTGTGCACGGGTGGGCGCCATACACTCTGTAATCTTCGGAGGATTCAGCGCACAAAGTATCGCAGACCGATTGTTTGACGCCCAGGCAGAGTTCATTATCACCTGCGACGGGGCATACCGCGGCGCCAAGGACATTCCGCTCAAAAACACAATAGACGATGCATTGGTAGGTTGCCGCTTTGTAAAAAGGGTCATCGTACTTACCCGTACACATACGCCCGTGAGTATGATAAAGGGTCGCGACGTGTGGTGGGAAGACGAAATAAAAAAAGTAGAAACACAGGGCAATCCGCCCTACGCAGCAGAAGAAATGGACGCAGAAGACCCATTGTTCATCCTCTATACTTCGGGCTCTACCGGCAAGCCAAAGGGTGTCGTGCATTCTAGTGCGGGGTATATGGTCTATAGCACTTACACCTTTGTGAATGTGTTTCAGTACGAGCCCGGCGATGTGCATTTCTGCACCGCAGACATCGGTTGGGTTACCGGTCATACCTATATAGTGTACAGCATATTGTGTGCTGGCGGCACTTCACTCATGTTCGAGGGTGTACCTACCTGGCCCGATGCGGGCCGTTTCTGGGATATCGTGGAAAAGCACAAAGTGAATATTCTCTACACCGCTCCCACCGCCATCAGAAGCCTTATGGCCTACGGCACCTCGCCCATTGTGGGCAAGGACCTGAGCTCGCTGAAAGTGTTGGGTACTGTAGGCGAACCCATAAATGAGGAGGCGTGGCGCTGGTATCACGAACATATCGGCAAGGGAAACTGCCCTATTGTAGACACCTGGTGGCAAACAGAAACCGGCGCTACCATGATCTCTAACATGGCCGGTGTCACACCGGCGAAAGCCGGCTATGCTACACTGCCACTGCCCGGTATACAACCGGTTCTGGTAGACGAAAAGGGTGTGGAAATAGAGGGTAATGACGTGAGCGGGAATCTTTGTATCCGCTTCCCCTGGCCATCTATCATCCGCACTACCTATGGCGATCATGAACGTTGCAAGCTCAACTACTTTACCACGTACCCCGGCTATTATTTTACGGGAGATGGTTGTTACCGCGACGAAAATGGATTTTACCGCATTACGGGACGGGTAGATGATGTGCTGAACGTGAGTGGACACCGAATAGGCACCGCGGAGGTGGAAAATGCTATCAACATGCATACAGGGGTACTTGAAAGCGCAGTTGTGGGCTTCCCCCACGACCTGAAGGGTCAGGGCATCTATGCATTCGTTATCCTGGAAAAAATGCACGAAAACCAGGATCAGACCCGTCTCGATCTGCTTCAGACGGTGACCCGGATCATTGGGCCCATTGCGCGCCCCGACAAGGTGCAGTTCGTCACTGGATTGCCCAAGACCAGGAGCGGTAAAATAATGCGCAGGATTTTGCGGAAGATAGCCGAAGGTGATTTGTCTAACCTGGGCGACATCAGCACCTTGCTGGAGCCCATGGTTGTGGAAGACATCAAGAACGGTAAAGTCTGATCCCAGCTGGGGTTTCAGACTACTTCAGGCGACCGATCCATTGTTCCGGATTCAGCTTGGTTTGGCCTTTTTTGCCTCCTGCAGCTGCTTTCCAAATCTGGAAATTCACGGTCGGTTCGCCCTCGTCGTTCTTGGCCACAGTACCTATTACCTGATTCGTACTTACATGGTCGTCTTTTTTCACGGACACGCTTTGCAGACCATTGTAAACCGTAAAGTAATTACCGTGTTGCACGATCACGACCTGATTACTACCCACAGTAGAAAAAACCGAACTTACTGTGCCTTCGAAAATACTGTGTATAGCCGCATTCTCAGACGTACGTATGTCTATTCCGGGATTGTCTATCATCACCTTTTCTGCTAATGGGTGCGGATGGGTTCCAAAATGATCAGTAATAAATCCTTTCTCCACCGGCCAATATAACTTGCCCCTGTTGCCCTCAAAATTGTTAGACAATGCAATGTCGTTGGGGGTCATGTACAGCGGAGTCTCGTTCTCGGGTTTTGGCTTTGGTGTAGGGATGTTGCGTGGGTTGGTGTTTTCAGCGGGTCGTTCCGCAGTTTTCGTACTTGTTGTTTTTGTAGGCGTGGGCGGGTTGTTTTTGTTGGCTGCTGCCAGACGTTTCTTTTCTTCCTCCTCTGCTTTTTTACGCGCTGCCTCCATTTCCCTTTCTATCACCTTATTGATGGCATCGTTGATACGATTCGCGACAATACGTTTTTTCTCAATTTCTTTCAGTAGTTCACCTTCCTTGCCCTTCAGTTGTTTGATCACATTGTCTGTTTCCGATGTTTCCTTTATCAGTACCTGCTTTTGTTGCAACTGCGACGACAACAGTTCATCCTTCTGCGCTTTCTGCGCATTCAATACACCTATTTTATTCTGTAGTTTGGCCTGAGTGATCCTGATCTGTTCTACCTGCTGCATCCGGAAACGACGAAATTTCTTCAGGTACTTCATGCGCCTTACCGCCTCGTTAAAGTCCTTCGACGAGAACAGGAACGCCATCATATCATAGGAGCTGCGTGACTCATAAGCGTAACGTATGGATTGCGCATAACGGATCTTGTACTGTTCCAGATCTTTTTTCAGATTGCCCACCTCGTGCGACGATGCCGCGATGGTGTTGTCGATATCGTTTATACTCTCGTTAATATTGGCAATAAGCCTTTGCCTTTCAGCCAGTTTGCTTTGAAGTGCCCTCAATTGAACCAGCGATGCGTTTTTGTCTTGCTTTATGGATTCCAGTTGTTTTTCGGTCTCCACGATCGCATCCATTATTTCTTTGCGCTTATCTTCCAGCTGGCTTTTGGAGTATTGCATCTGCACCTCCTTCTGCTGTTGCGCAAACGAAAGTAGATTGGCGAATAAGAATATGGTCAGAAAAACAAAACGCATTCAGTAACAGGATAATCAGACAAAATTAACTTTTTCTGCTCCTTTTTGGGCAGGGCTGCACATTTTTAGACTTCTTTATTTTTCAAGCCCTGCTTTTCGCCCATTTATCCTGTTAAACTCCGGTATGAATCCGTTAACAGGCGAACAGGAACCATTTTTAGATTAAATTTCTTTGTGTATTGAGGATTTACAAGAAAATTGAAGATTATTTGTTTTCTTTTGCAATATTTAACTGAATTGTAAATATCTGCCGGAAACTTTTTTTCGGACGGAATAAATTAAGCACACTTAAAACGCAGGATATGTTATACTCGATGACTGGTTTCGGCAGGTCTGAGGCTTTGGTAAATGGCAGACAGGTAATAGTAGAGATAAAAGCGCTGAACGGCAAACAATTTGACGTGGTTACCAAGCTGCCGCCTATCATACGGGCCTACGAACTGGATATGCGCAACATGCTCATGAATATGCTGCAACGAGGCACCATAGACCTGACTGTAAATATCCGCCAGGAGGGCGCTGCAAGACCCATGGTGGTAAATACCGACCTTGCCTTATTCTACTACCAGGGCATGAAGCAGATAGCCGATAAAATAGGGCTGGTAGAAGAAAATGTGTTGTCTACACTGATGCGCATGCCAGAGGTGGTAGCCCCGGAGCAGGATGTGGTTTCTGAAAACGAATGGGAGCAGATACGAAGGGTTGTGGAAATGGCCGCAGCCGACCTTACCACGCACAGGCTGCACGAAGGCGAAGCTATGTTGCGCGATATTAGCCTGCGTATCACCAATATAGAGCAATTGCTGGATAAAGTACATCCGCTCGAATCTGAACGCATGGATCGCATCAGGAACAAAATAACCCAGTGGCTGGGCGAGCAGGTAGGAAAAGAAAATATAGACAGCAACCGGTTTGAACAGGAGATGATCTACTATCTGGAACGTATGGACTTCTCTGAAGAAAAAACAAGACTCAAGCAGCACTGTGTCTACTTTCATACCATCACAACAGAAAACGACACGGCCATAGGCCGCAAGCTCAACTTTATTTTGCAGGAAATAGGCAGGGAGATCAATACGCTCGGGTCCAAGGCCAATCATGCAGACATACAGCAAGTGGTCATAAATATGAAGGACGAACTGGAAAAAGCAAAGGAACTGGTTCTTAATATTTTGTAAATCCCACAGCTGTTTAGGTCAAGTTTGTCTACTTTCGGGCTCAAATACAGTAAATGAAAAAAATTTCCCGGCTGCTACGTTATCTCGCCGATTATAAGGGAAAAATTGCGTTGTACTTTGGGTCCAATCTGCTGGGCATTTTGTTTGGCGTGCTTTCTATCACCATGATAGGCCCGGTGTTGCAGGTACTTTTCCGCAACGACCAGCCGGGAGCCCCGGCAATGCCTGTGGTAGCCGCCCCCAAGAATGCGTTCTCCAATGTTACCGAGATCATAAACGGAATCATTGCCACGCAGGGCAAGCTCACTGCTTTGGCCTGGGTGTGTGTCATTGTCGTTGTGTTCACGATTCTGAAAAATCTGTTCATCTACATATCGGTATACATACTCAACCCCCTGCGCAATGCCGTACTGCGCCGGTTGCGCGACGACCTCTTTACAAAGACCTTGTCGCTTCCCATTGGCTTTTTTTCCGAAGAGCGCAAGGGTGATCTCATATCCCGCATGACCAACGACATCAACGAGGTAGAGCTCTCGATAATGAGTGTGCTGGAAATTTTTGTGCGGGAGCCCTTGTCCATTGTGTTCTACCTGGGCATGATGATCTACATGAATTTTCAACTTACAATTTTCCTGTTCCTCTTTTTGCCTGTGGCAGGGTTTATTATTGGCAGGATCAGTAAGTCGCTGCGCAAGTCGTCTAATATCGCCATGGAGCAACTGGGCAGTATGCTGGGTGTGATAGACGAGACACTGGTAGGCATGAGGGTAGTGAAAGCTTTTGGCGCCGAGCGGCATCAGCACCTCAAGTTCATGCAGCTCAACAACACTTTGTTCCGTACACGCAACCGCATTGCCGCCCGCAAAGAGCTGGCATCCCCGCTTTCTGAAACAATGGGCATCATAGTGGTAAGCGTGATCCTCTGGTTCGGAGGCAAAATGGTGTTTTCAGGATCCGGATTCGATGGCACCTGGTTCCTCACCTATATCGGGTTGTTCACTCAGATCATCAATCCGTTTAAAAATCTGTCGTCTGCATTTTACAATGTACAAAAAGGCACAGCCGCACTGGAGCGCATAGAGCAGCTGCTCCATGCCGAAAACTCGGTTTCCGAGATCCCCAATGCCAAACCGGTCAAGTCTTTCGGACACGAGATTGAATTCAGGAACGTTTCTTTTGCATACGGCGACAAAAAAATCCTTGACAACATAAATCTGAAAATTGAGAAAGGGAAAATGATAGCCCTGGTCGGTGCATCCGGCGCGGGAAAAAGTACGCTGGCAGACCTCGTACCCCGTTTTCACGATGTGTCGTCGGGCGAGATACTGCTGGATGGTGTAAACATAAAAGAACTGAAAATAGACGACCTCAGACGTTTGATGGGCGTAGTGAATCAGGACCCTATTTTGTTCAACGACACCATTTACAGCAACATTACCCTGGGTACCGGTGGGGCTAGCCGCGAAAAGGTGGAGGAAGCCGCCCGTATTGCCCATGCCGATCAGTTTATTTTACAGAAAAGCGATGGCTACGAGACGTCGGTGGGTGATCGCGGGGTCAGGCTCAGCGGTGGCGAACGCCAGCGCGTGACCATTGCCCGTGCTGTCCTGAAAAACCCGCCCATACTAATTCTCGACGAGGCTACGTCATCACTGGATACCGAAAGTGAACGTACGGTGCAGGACGCCATCAATAAACTGATGCAGAACCGTACTTGTATCGTTATAGCGCACCGTTTGTCTACAGTACAGCACGCCGACGAGATCATTGTATTGGAAAAAGGCCGTATCATGGAGCGGGGCACGCATACCCAACTTATTGCCAACGATGGCATATACAACCGCCTTGTAGAAATGCAGCAGGTTCACTAGACTAAATGAAAGACCCCCAATTAAAACGGGATGCCACTATATATGGCATCCCGTTTTAATTGGGGGAATATGGAGAAATTATCTGCCGCCGTTGCTGATAAAATTGTTCAGGTCGGTCTTACTGCTTTCGAACGTAAATACATTCACAACCTTAAAATAGTTGGAAGGGTCGGTAGTACGTCCGTAAGCGAATTTTGCGAAAGCAAGTTTCGACTCTTCGAACGAGAACAGACCACATACCTGCGCTACCTGATCTGCACTCATGCAGTTGCTGGCCAGAATAGATTTTGCGGTAGAAAGTTTCGTATCGTCAAAAGACGATTTCGCAATGGTGTTTTTTGCGGAACCGAAATTGGCCGAACTCATTGCAAAACCACAGTTTGATGCAGATGCCTGTGGCTGGGGAGCATCGTTGTATGTGGCCTGAGGAGTTGATGTAGTGGTGGTATAGGTAGTGGTGGTAGTGCGGCTTACGTTTGTCTGTACGTCCGGATTGGGCACGTTAATGTTCATGTTCACATTTCCGTTCGTGCCAGCGCTAGGATCGCTGAGGTTTACAGACAAATTCACACCACCTGCACCCACGTTCATATTTACACCACCAGGATTGCTGGCGGTAGTAGTAGTGGTTACTACGGTAGTCTGCTGGGCTGGCTGATATGCTGGCTGAGCCGGCACCGGAGCCGCCTGACCGTAATGTACTATATACATATCGGGTGGCGGGTTGTAGTTTACAGGTACGGGAGTGGCACCAAAATAACGGAGTTTCAATTCACCATCCTTGGTCTTTTTGATCTTAAAAGTTACCTCAGCAAACTGGCTGGTAGCGGCGTCCTTGGTGTTGAGGTTTTTGGTAATGTCTGGCTTAGATCCGTCTTCGAACTGGATCTTTCCGCTGTAGAAGTCATTGGTCAGTCCATCCACGCGCACGTTAGTCTGGGCTACGCTGTTTTGCCGTACACCATTCAGGACAAGATAAAACTTGTCTCCATCCTCCGAAAAAACAGTGATCACTCCCTGCGCCTTAAGCAGGAACGGTAAAAAAATACCGATTGAAAAACATAGTAGTTTTAGTTTCATAAAATTATGATTGTGTGCTTCAAAAATAACGAATAATACTTCATTTAAAAACAAATGCTAACCATTACAACAGGAGCTTTGCAAATTATGTGCCAGAAAAACAACGGGATTTGGCTACAGCAATATTTTTTTGCTCTGGCCTTTTGTTACCTTTAATTTTCTAAAGTGCAGATCCATGACCATTTACCGGATATTTTTGTTTGTTTGCTTCTTACCATTGCTGGTCAGGGCGCAAGCACCCGGCCCTGATACCTATCCAAAAGACTACTTCCGCAATCCGCTGGATATTCCGATACTGCTGGCGGGTAACTTCGGCGAATGCAGGCCAGGACATTTCCACAGCGGCATGGATATTAAAACCCTTGGCGAAGAAAACCAGCCAGTACATGCCGCCGCCGATGGCTATGTATCACGTATAAAAATGGAAAAAGGCGGGTTTGGTCATGCCATTTACCTCACCCACCCCAATGGCTACACCACGCTTTACGCACACCTTAATTCATTTTTTCCTGAATTGCAGAAAGCGGTTCACGACAAGCAATATGAGTTGAAAAAGTGGGATGTGGATATAGCTTTTACACCGGCCGATTTTCCTGTAAAAAAAGGCCAGCAAATAGCATGGTCTGGAAATACCGGTTCGTCTACTGCACCTCATCTGCATTTCGAACTAAGGAACACAAAATCCGAGCACCCGCTGAATCCTGAATTATTTGGTTTCGAGATCGTAGATCAGCTAAAACCCGTGGTGGCCGATATAACACTGTATAGCGGCAATATTTATGAAGACTCTGTGCTCACATTATCGCTCACCAAAACAGACGAGGGCTATCGCCCCCTGAAAACAGATAGCCGAAACTACAGAGTGGTACATGATACCGTAGAGGTACGCGGTGCCCTGACAGGGATAGGTATCAATACCGATGATTTTATGGAGGGAAGCGACAATACGCTGGCCCCCTGCACCTATAAGTGGTTTCTCGACGATACCCTGCAAGGCAAAATATTTCTGGACGACATAGGCTATGACGAAACCCGTTATATCAATGCCTATGCCGATTACAATATTCACGAACGCAAACATAAATGGGAGCAATGCCTGTTCCAGTTACCGGGAAACCACCTGGACCACATCTACACCCGGCTCAACCCGCACAAGGGGCGACTGCAACTACCGGATGGCAGTATTCATAAAGTGGAAATACAAATTACGGATGACAGGGAGAACACAACGGTCGTTGTTTTTTACGCGAAAGCAGTCTCCGCCTACGCCCCTCTTACGCCGCCTGCAGGCACCACTTGGTTTCGTGCAGGCAAGGTCAACGAATTTTCAAGACCGGGCATATCATTTACGCTGGGAGAAAAACTATTGTACGATGATGTTTTTTTCAGGTTCAGCCAGTCTCCGGACCCGGCTTCGGTATCGCCCCGGTTCACTATTCACCATCCGGGCGTGCCCCTGCACCAGTATTTCGAACTGAAGCTAAAGCCTAATAAGCCCATACCGCTTGGCTTGCGCGACAAGATAGCCATGCGTTATGCAGACGGCACGAGTGAGGATGGCCGCGCCGCCCGTTTTGACGACAATGGTTGGTACACGGCCCGGGTAAGGGATTTTGGAACCTACAAACTGGTAGTAGACAGCATACCGCCTGTGATTCGTTCCTTACAAAAGTCTACAGATTATTCGGTTGCCAGCCAGCTGACACTGGAAGTAAAGGATACGCTCACATCGGTAAAGAAATTCAGCGGATCTATAGACGACGAATGGGTATGTTTCGAACAGCACGGCAGCCTTTTCTTCTACAAGTTTGACGAGCACTGCCCCAAGGGCAAACATCGGCTGGTATTTACAGCCGAAGACGAAAACGGAAACAAAAGAAAATTTACACTAAACTTTACCCGATAATGAAACTGAAACCCGGAGACCAGGCCCCAGACATAAATGCTTTAGATCAGGATGGTAAACAATTTTCAATTCAGAAACTCAAGGGCAAAAAGATCGTACTCTATTTTTATCCCAAGGACGATACACCGGCCTGCACTGCTCAGGCTTGCAACCTGCGCGACAACGTAGCCTTGCTGAAGAAAAAGAAAATTACAGTGGTCGGCGTGAGTATAGACACCGATAAAAAACACCTGAAATTTGCCGG
>CAIYJV010000050.1 GCA_903926605.1 uncultured Bacteroidota bacterium | reverse complement strand
GAAGCACCATCGGTCGTGTACTCACCTTCGTCCTGCTTAAAGTTTTCGAGCAACCCTATTTCATCCCTGTCCACATGTGTACTGTCTGTGGTCTCAATTACGGCAACCGGCGCGGCTGTATCCGTTTTAGGTGCTGTAGCCGCAGCCGTAACTGTAGAATCGCTTACTTTTACTGCAGTATCTACAAGAATATTCTTAAGGCTTTTGTCATTTTTGTCCACGTTTTCGCGCTCAAGAGTAAAGCCATCCGGCACACCCTTCGCTTTAGCGTTTACGGCCTTCATGTCCTGTCCGGCAGCATATACCCACTGGGCTTCGGTAGGAAGACTGTAAATCAACCTGTAAAATTTCATGTAATCAGCTACATCGGTAAATGCAGCTGCCGTATTGGAACGCCAGTATGCATAAGCCCTGGCTTGTTTCCAAGTAATACCTACAACAGGATAGTCGTCGTAAGGAGGCGTAGAGAAATAGTTTTCAACCATCACGTCTACCTGTGCGTTCGTAAGGTCTTTTGCCCAAATTTTTTCGTCTGGATATACGTTAATTGTTTCGGTAGCATATTCACCAACCTTTGCTTTTGGATTGCTTCCATACGCCTTCATATAACGATAAGTGTAGGTGTAAAATTCTTTACGAATCTCCCCGTTCTCATCACGCATTGGTTTCAGCTTTTCCATAACCTCCGGATCGGTGCTCTCCCAAATTTTCTTATGGTTCACCTTGGTCCAGTCTATGTGGCGCTTTACGGTAGAATCGTTTCCTTTTTCTTCGCGGAAATAGCCGTCTTCTTTCAGGTAGCCCATAATTGCTACAGAGTCAATAACCCACTCTGTAAACTGGCGGAACTGCTGATTGGTGCACTCCGTCTTATCTATGAAAAAAGAACTAAGACTCACTTTTTTCGTAGCGTTCGAGTCGGTAGACGACTGGCTGTAACGGATTACAGTTGACCCGCCGGGAACGTAAACCATTCCGGGAGGTGCCGCAAGTCTGGAGTGGTTGTAGGGAATAACCGGGCGTATGCGGTTTTTTTGCGCAAAACTATCGTGGGTCAGGGATAAACCTGAGGCCAACACAACGGATGCAATAATGGCGTTCCTAACAGACATATTCGTAATGTTTTTAGTACTTTTCCTAGTCAGTAAAGTTAAAATACCAACCAAAAATTTCAATAATTTATTACCTGCAAAAAATTCTTTGTATTCCAAATAAACCTTTAAAAATACCCCAAACGCAACCCGGCAAACATCCGGATGGCATTTTGGCGCAATTTACAAAAATTTAGTCCGTAAAAATAAACAAGTTTTTGAATTTTCAATAATAATTTGAAAATAAAAACAGTTTTTTCAAAAAAAAACTAACCGTCTACTTTAAACCTTTATGAAAAAAAATTTTTAGCTTCCAATTAATTAAAATATTGACTTGTCTATTTTAGGCCCAAATTCAAATAATTGCCTGAAATTGTTGCTCTTTGCACAATATTAGCAAAAAAATACGACACTCAGGTTACCAAATTTTTAATAAATTTTTTTGCTGCTCCCGGCCATTTTTTTAGGCACACAATTATTGATATCTGGCCTTTTTTTGCGCTGTTTTTTTTGAAACTTACACTATTACAGCATGTACCCTTTATCGTTCTGCTACCCAGAAGTAATTTTTTATTTATACCGAAACAAAACCCGCTGCATAGTTCCGGTAATAATAAAACAGGCCGGGAAGCCCGGCCTGTTTTATTATTTATGAAAAAGTACTGACGATTACTTTTCGCTCTCGTCTTCAGCCTTCTTCATTTTGTCTTTGATCGCTGCGAGAGATCCGAGATCACCCAGTGTGGGTTTTTCTACTTTATTCTGGATATTCTTCACTGCTTTCTTGGTCTTTTCAGATTCAGAGACTGCCTCTTTACGAGCTACTTCTTTTTCTTCATTTTTCACCTGTTCCCACACCTTTGCATGAGATACCATGATACGCTTATCGTTACGATCAAACTCAATGATCATGAACGGCAAGGTTTCTTCGGCCTCTATATTGCTGCCGTCTTCTTTGCGAAGGTGGCGAGCGGGTGCGTAGGCTTCAAGACCATATTGGAGCTGAATTGTAGCGCCTTTCTCGTCTTTACGTGTCACAAGACCTTCATGGATGGAACCTATGGGGAATATGGTTTCAAATGTATTCCAGGGGTCTTCTTCCAGCTGTTTGTGGCCCAGTGCAAGTTTGCGGTTTTCCTTGTCGATAGACAGGATAGCAATGTCTATTTTGTCGCCAACTTTCACAAATTCTCCCGGGTGATTGTAGCGCTTGATCCAGCTCAGGTCGCTGATATGTATCATGCCACCAATACCTGTTTCCAGTTCCACAAACACACCGTAAGGAGTAATGTTTTTCACTACGCCAGAGTGCCTGCTTTCCACTGGGAACCTTGTTTCAATCGAATCCCACGGATCGGAAGTAAGTTGCTTGATAGACAAGCTCATTTTGCGCTCATCTTTGTCGAGTGTTACTATTACCGCTTCGTATTCTTCGCCTAGTTTAAAGAACTCTTTGGCGTTGATGGGCTGTGATGACCAGGTGATTTCCGAAACGTGTACCAGACCTTCTACGCCGGGCAGGATTTCGAGGAATGCACCGTAATCTTCTATGTTCACTACTTTGCCCTTCACATGCATGCCTTCCTGAATGTCTGCAGAAAGATTGTCCCATGGGTGAGGAGTAAGTTGCTTCAGGCCAAGGCTGATACGTTTCTTCTCATCATCGAAGTCAAGAACCACGACATTGAGTTTCTGTCCGTTATGCAGCACTTCGTTAGGATGCGTTACGCGGCCCCAGCTGATATCGGTGATATACAGGAGTCCGTCTACGCCGCCAAGGTCAATAAAGGCACCAAAGTCGGTAACGTTTTTCACGACACCTTCAAGTACCTGACCCTTTTCAAGCTGGCCGATGATCACACTTCTCTGCTGCTCGATATCGCTTTCGATAAGTGCTTTATGAGATACTACCGCATTGCGGATCGTTTCGTTGATTTTTACCACCTTGAAGTCCATGGTCTTACCCACATACTGGTCGTAATCTGTTACGGGTTTCACATCGATCTGAGATCCCGGCAGGAAGGTTTCAAGCCCGTATACATCCACGATAAGACCACCCTTGGTCTTGGACGTAATGGTACCTGTTACAACTTCTCCTGTCTTGTAGAAATCTACGATCTGCTGCCATGCCCTTGCTGCTCTTGCTAGTTTCCGGCTCAGGTGAAGGTGGCCATTCTTGTCTTCTTTCTCAACCACCATTACCTCGATCTCATCCCCGATCTTTATTTCGGGCATATCGCGGAATTCGTTGAGTGAAACAAGACCGTCGGATTTAAAACCAATATTGATGATCACATCGGTTTTTGTAATGCCCACGATAGCACCACGCAACAATTCGGATTCTGCAATACTCTTGAAAGTGCTGTCGTACACTTTCTCAAGTGTCTGACGCTGATCCTTGGGATAGGATGCCACATTTCTTTTGTCTACAGACCAATCGAAGTCATCGTGCGATGTCTGGTCCATTTCCTGATAATACTTCCGGCTCTGACGAGCTGCGGATTCGTTTGAAGCAACCGTAGTTGCCGGCGTTTGCTCAGCGGCCTCAACCTGTGGGGTTCCTGCTGACTCTAACTGGATGTTTTGATTTTCTTCCAAATTTTAGTTCCTCCTTTTTATATGGATTTTTGGGAGCGCAAAGATATAAAAAAAAATAGTTTAGAAGTAATACCTAGAAATTAAAACTTTTTTTCTGCTTTTGCATTCCTGACGCGACCGAAAATCAGTCATTTTTTACCAAATTCAATATCAATTCGGCCATTTTGTCATTATTTTT
>CAIYJV010000049.1 GCA_903926605.1 uncultured Bacteroidota bacterium | reverse complement strand
GGCCTACGACGTGGCGGGTCCGCAGTGGGTCTACCTGAACCTGATCAATGCCTTAGGCATCGCATTCATACTAAATGACCACAAATCGGGGTTCGCTCAGGCCATACAAGCAGTTTCTAGTTCCCTGCTGTCTATCCTCTACATCACCTTTCTGGCTCTTGCCGGCATATCTATAACTGTTGCTGCAAATAAGGTAGAGGCACTATGTTGCTATACTTCACTGGTCACCACCGGGTTGATGTATTTAAACATTGCCGTGCTCCTATACCGGAGGTTGCATTTGTTTCCTACCCTGGCCTGGGCAATTTCTATTTTGCTTTTCATTCAGGCGTTGCAAATACTGTATCAGTTTTACGATGGAATTTTGCTCCGTAAAACGCTGGACGAATATCTGGGAACAATAACATTGAATGCAGGGCACAAAAATATCCTGGCGGCCAGCATGGTCATCAAGTTCCCGTTCCTGATATACAGTTTAAACAAGGCGAACTTCAAAGGCCAGCTGTTCGCTATGGTGGTATTTGCACTTGCGGTTTGTAGTCTGGTGGTATTAAATACAAGGTCTACCTACTTGGCCTTGCTGGCTATGATATGCATCTATATTGTGTTTTCTATACGTCAATACATAAAATTCAGAACCACTAAAACCCTGGTTGTCAATCTCGTTGGTGTGGTGGTGCTATTTGTTGTGGGAATCCTTTTGTCCAATGTGTTGCTAAGCCATTCCAAATTGTACAAAAGCGACTTTTACGGCACCTTTCTACATAAAATAAGTTCTATTAAATTCTCGAACGAAGGATCCGACAACCGGTTTTGGCTTTGGCACAATGCGCTTGCGTACATAAAAGAACACCCTGTTTTGGGTTGTGGATACGGCAATTGGAAACTGGCCGCTATTCCATACGAGAAAAACACACTCAACGAACTGATCGTGAGCCTTCATGTACATAATGACTTTTTGGAAACCGCTGCCGAAACGGGAATTGCCGGTGGTTTGTTGTTTTTCGCCATATTTATAGTAATCGGTAGGTATATTTTAAAATCACGCACTACCACAAGCAATTTTAAAACCCAGGCTATTGCGCCGGCGCTGCTGGCAATTTTAGTCTGCTATTTTGTAGATGCCGCTCTTAATTTTCCAAAAGGCAGACCGGTGATGCAATTTTACTTTGCGTTCCTTTTGGCACTATGTTATAACTATTATCACGAGAGGCGGGAACTACCTGACCCACAGAAAACATGGCCCATAAAGAAAGGAATGCCAGGTGCGGTCTACTTGCTGTTACTGATCCCCGCAATAGTCATTCAGGTTTGTGTATACCAATCGCTGGTGGCACAGGCTCATTTCAGCAGAGACTCCATGAAACAGCCACCCGCCGCTAATTGGGAGGATGTAAAAGATGCCTTTCCCGCCATACCCAACATGGATATCCAATGCGTGCCCATAGGCGAAATAAAAGCGAAGTACCTAATAAAGGAGAAAATGTATGACGAGGCGCTCCGCGTGCTACAGGACTGCAGCAGTGTGAACCCCTGTCTTGGCTACAACGATTATCTGCGAGGCATTGTTTATTTCAGACTTCATAAAGCAGATAGTGCATTTGGTTGCGCATCCAAAGCTTTTTACCAAAGACCGCGGGCCATACCTTACTGCCAGTTTCTGCTCACCCTGTGCGCTATAAGAAAAGACAAAGCAACCGCCGACAAGGTGTTTCAGACAGCTATCGCCCTGAATAACAGCAGCCGGATATGGACTCACTATATAGAAGTTGTGAGCAACCTGGATGCGGACAAGAGTATTTTACTCCCCCTTGCAGAAACCGCGTTGAAAAATTTTCCGGACGATGATGCGGTAAAAAAAATAAAAAATGATCTGGACCGGATTTACGGAAATCAGCAGGCGGAGGGCAAACCTTAAAACAAAGGCCGTTCATTATTGCAATGAACGGCCTTTGCCTTTATGGAGGTTAATCCTTAAACATTAAACTTAATACCCTGCGCCAGTGGCAACTGGTTGCTCCAGTTCATGGTATTGGTCTGGCGCCTCATGTATGCCTTCCAGCAATCAGAGCCGCTTTCCCTGCCACCACCGGTTTCTTTTTCTCCGCCAAATGCACCGCCTATCTCTGCGCCGCTGGTGCCTATGTTCACATTGGCGATACCACAATCGCTGCCTATATGAGACAGGAAGGTTTCAGACTCGCGCATATTCAGTGTCATGATAGAAGAAGAAAGTCCTTGTGGCACACCATTCTGCATGGCAATGGCCTCATCGAGCGCACTGTATTTCATGATGTACAGTATGGGCGCAAACGTTTCGTCCTGCACGATCTGCCATTCGTTCTGTACTTCATAAATACAAGGCTTCACATAGCAACCGCTTTCAAAGCCCTTGCCTGTCAGTACGCCACCGGCTACGACTGCCTTGCCGCCACACTTCTTAATTTCTTTCAGCGCATTGTTGTAGTCGCTGACTGCAGCGGTATCAATGAGTGGCCCCACATGGTTTTTCTCATCGAGCGGATTGCCAATGCGGAGCTGTTTGTAGGCGGCTACCAGTTTTTTCTTAAAGGCATCGTAGATGCTTTCGTGGATAATGAGTCTGCGGGTTGTGGTGCAACGCTGCCCGGCAGTACCTACTGCACCAAACACGCTTGCGAGGAGTGCGATGTCAAGATCGGCGTGCTGCGAAATAATGATGGAGTTGTTGCCACCCAATTCCAGCAACGAACGACCCAGGCGGCCGGCAACTGTTGCACCCACGATCTTGCCCATACGGGTAGACCCGGTGGCCGATACCAGCGGTATCCTGTGATCATTACTCATCCAGTCACCTATTTCACGATTGCCCGATACCAAACAGCATACGCCTTCGGGTACAGAGTTGGCTTTGAATACTTCGGCAATGATATTCTGGCATGCAATAGCCGAAATGGGCGTTTTGCTGGATGGTTTCCAGATGCAGGTGTCGCCGCAAATAAAGGCGATCATGCTGTTCCAGCTCCATACGGCTACCGGGAAGTTGAACGAACTGATGATACCCACGATACCCAGCGGATGCCACTGCTCGTACATACGATGGCGTGGACGTTCGCTGTGCATGGTAAGACCATACATTTGGCGCGACATGCCGACGGCGAGGTCACATATATCTATCATTTCCTGCACCTCTCCCCAGCCTTCCTGAAGGCTTTTGCCCATTTCATAGCTTACAAGCCTGCCCAGGGGATCTTTATATTTACGCAATGCCTCGCCTACCTGACGCACTACCTCGCCGCGTTTGGGCGCGGGCCACATACTCCATTCTTTAAAAGCTGCCTCAGACTGGGCCATGATGGCGTCGTAGTTTTCCCGGGTACTAGAGGTCACCGAGGCTATCAGTTTTCCGTCAACAGGGGAGAAAGATTCTACCTTTTTGCCACCCGACTTCAACCATTTGGTTCCTGTAGAACCACCTTCGTTTATCTTTTTAATACCTAATTTTTCTAAAACCTTGTCCATTTTCATACGCAGTATATTTTATTGAAATTGTTCAAAATGAGGTGCAAACTTATGCATTATGACCGACTTCCTGACAAACCGGGATCAGGCCGCCTAAAAAGCAAATATCGAATTACAGGAAAAGCCTTATACGTTTATCACCCATTCTGCAGCGAATTAATTAACTGCTAAGCGAAAGGCATTTTTTGGCATAGATTGTATTTTAATTCTTGGGGTCTGGAAATTGCTTTACTCATTATTGGTTGGATTGCAGTGACGCAGATAAAGAGAAGTTTCACCCCGGAATATTCAAATTTCAGAACATTTAGTCCAATTGTCACTGCTTTGTTGCAAGCGGCGATTTGAATGGCACCGGATCGATGCAAAAAATACTTTTTCTACTTATATTTGTAAAAAATAACGTGCAAATGAAAGTGGAAGAGCCCGACATTTCAGGATCGTATTCCTACGCTGACTACCTGAAATGGACTTTTGATGAACGGGTGGAACTGATAAAAGGCAAAATATTTAAGATGAGCCCGGCGCCATCTACAAATCATCAACGCCTTCTAACCCGAATGGGTACCTCTTTATTCAATTACCTTAACGGCAAAAAATGTGAAGTGTTTATTGCTCCGTTTGACGTTCGCATTCCTCACAATTCATCTGCAGATTGTGAGGTGGTGACGGTCTTACAGCCGGATATCTGCGTGGTTTGCGACCCGAATAAAATAGATGATCGTGGTTGCGCCGGCGCGCCGGACATTGTGGTAGAGATACTGTCGCCGGGCAACAACAAAAAAGAACTAAAATACAAATACCAAGTCTACGAGGAAGCCGGAGTGAAGGAATACTGGATCGTTATGCCCGGCGAACGGGCTTTGCAAAAACACATATTAACAAATGGAAAATTTGCCGGATCGGGTTATTTGTTTTCGGAAGACAAACTGACAACGGACATTTTGCCTGGTTTTACATTTGAACTTAAGGAACTGTTTCCGGAAATTTGACATTAAATTTCAATTGAATTAAATATCAGGAAGAATCTTTTTCCTAAAAAGATATTCCGCTTTCTTCAAGGCCGAAAATGCAATTTTTTAGCGCTCGTTCACAAATATCAAATTGTATATATTCATAATATATTCTGATTTTTGTTTGTTTTCAGGTCATTTTTCCTTCTGAAAAAAAAATTTTTAAAATTTTTTCCATTTTCGGGTTACCTTTTTTCTCTTGCGGGATAAACATGTATAACAATCAAAAAACAACGTTTATGAAATTCGTAAAATTAAGCATTCTTACGCTTACATTGGGTATGTTCGTAGCATCATGCGGTAACGGTGGTGGCGAAGCTGAAAAGAAAGGTGACACTGCTATGGCTGCTCCAGCTCCAGCTCCTGCTGCTGCTCCAGCTGCTGACACTACTAAGAAAGCTGATACTGCAAAGGCTGCTGCCGCTGCTCCAGCTCCAGAAAAGAAGTAATTTCTTTTTTCAAGGTATAAAAAACCATCCTGCCCTGCAGGATGGTTTTTTATTTGTGGCCGGATCCGGAATTTCGTCTGCAAATTCTGGCTGTTTTTCTATAAACAAAAACTACATTTGTAATATTCCTGTTCAAAAAGTAATTTTCAGGACAATTTCATTTTATGAAAAAAATTATAGTCGCCGCCTGTGTATGTTTGCTGGCATCCTGCACACAGGACAACACAAAAATTGTTGTACCCGTGAGCAACTTTTCCATCACGCTGAACGGACATACCTACAATGAATCTTCGGATGCGCAACACCCCATTGTGGCGAGCGTGGTGGTGGGCAAGGACCAATATGCAAACTATTCCGTATCCCTGGCGTCTATATCTGTAAACACAAAAAACGTCAAGACCACTTTCGAGGGTCAGAACAACAACGTTGCGTATGGCACCGGCAATTACCTGGTGGGCATTCGTGACTACAAAGACTCCACAGAGTGCCCCTTTATTCTGCTGGACAAAACCGACTTAAACACCAGTTATGTGTTTGATACTATTTCGAGTTTCACCATTACGCAGAACGATGCGCATACGGTAAGCGGATATTTCAATGTCAACCTCAGGCACTTTTTGGGCGATACAATGTACTACCCTGCTTCCGGATCGTTTACCTACAAACTATATTACGGCTCCCATTAATTCGATTCAAAGCAAACGGTACCGGCAAAGCAAAAATTCCGGGAGTGGACCGATGGATCCGGATACATAATGGGGTGAGGGTAAATACCTTTTTAACCGATAACAAAACCTGAATTATGAAGACGCTTTTTTACATCGCTGTCTGTTTACTGGCAGGAGTTTCGGCCCAATGCCAGATCTCCACGACACTTAAAAGTGTTTCGGAAGAGCAGTTGATACGCACCAAACTTAACAGCCTTACAGATACCTCCATGCATGGCAGAGGTTATGTAAAAAACGGAAAGGAAAATGCGGCCGACTATATACAGGCCAGGTTCCGGGAGCTGAAAATGAGGGGTGTGACCAAGGATGGCAGCTATGCGCAGAGCTACTACTTCCCGGTAAATACTTTTCCGGGCAAGATGAAACTGGCGCTGAATGGTGAAGATCTGGTACCCGGACAGGACTTTATTATAGAACCTGCAAGCATTTCTTATTCGGGCAAATACCTGAAAGTTGTTCCGATAGACCTGAAACAGGTGGTAGATACCGCAGGATGGGTGGAGCTGGCCAATTCGTTCGTAAACGATAATGTGTATTATTTCGACGACATAGAGACGGTTTGCAAAAACCTGAACATCAGGGAAGATGTGTTTCCTTATATTCTGCCACATGGATGCTACATCATAAAACGGAGCGAGAAATTGACCTGGACGGTAAAAATGGATACCTGCAGAGCTACTATTTTTTATGTGCGCGAAAGCGCCCTACCTAAAAAATGGAAAACCGCCGATGTAGCTGTTGAAAACGACTACCACCCTAAAGAAAAGAACCAAAATATTATAGGCATCATACCCGGCCGCATAAGGGATACCTTTCTGGCCATTACATCTCATTACGACCACCTGGGAATGATGGGCGCAGGCACGGTTTTCCCCGGCGCGAGCGATAACGCCAGTGGCACTGCTTTTATGCTGTACCTGGCCAGCTATTTTTCCACACATCCGCAGAAATACTCCCTGATGTTCATAGCCTTTAGCGGAGAAGAAGTTGAACTGATAGGTTCCCGGTATTTTTCAAAACATCCGGTAGCGCCGTTGAAGTCTATAAAATTCCTCACCAATATTGATATTATGGGCGATGCCACCAATGGTATAACCGTGGTAAACGCTACGGAGTTTCCGGCTGAGTTTGCAGAGCTTCAAAAAATAAACACGGCCAACAAATATCTGAACACCATAAAATCGCGCGGGAAAGCCGCCAACAGTGATCATTACTACCTCACAGAGGCGGGCGTGCCCGGATTCTTCATGTACTCCAACGGAGGCAAGGGTTTTTACCATGATGTGTACGACAGAGCAAGCGAAGTAACGCTGAACCAAGTTGATAATGTAGCCAAACTGATCATTGACTTCCTGAAAGGGTACAATATGTAAAGCAAGCTTACAGGGTGGCAATTTCACTTCTATATACGGCGGTGACCACAAAAGAAAACGCCTGCGTTCCGTAATAAAACGAAACGCAGGCGCACATTAAAAGTATTTTACTTCAATTTATTATTGACCACTACAGCCGGTTTTTTTACACCGTACTGGATATAACCATGAATTTCCATACGGTTGCCGTGGGTGATATAGGACGTGTCTATTTTGATCGGGGCTCGGTTCATCATCCTGCTATATCTAGAATCCATTCCAGACCACTCGCAAAACAGATCGTAATACCTTGAGGAACCGTCTTTGCCATCGGAGAAAAAACCGCCGGCCGAGCCAGAGTTAGCATTAAGCGTATAGGAACCCCAGCAATGATAATCAGAATATCCGCAGGAACTGGACACATAATAGTCGTAACTGTATGTCCCGGCATAAGACTGATAGTAATCTCCCGTTACCAGTACAGAGGGTATGTCTACGTTGTTGTCGGAGTACGATGTAAGGTAATAACAGTTGGTGGTAGGGCTTTCTACGGCAACGTATACATTGCCGGTACGGCCATTCTTGCCGCAAGCACTTAACAGGGGCAGCGCTATGATCAGCGCATTTTTTAGCAGTTTTTTCATTGGATCTACTTGTTTAGATACACGAAAATACTAAATTGACCCGAGATTACAAGTTTATAATGTGGCGGGAATAGGGACACGCGCAAGTAAATCTCTAACAAAAACAACCGTTTTAAAACATGTGTACCCCGCCAAACTTGAAATTCACATCCTTTTTATTATTTTTGACACTATCAATAATCATAATAGCATGAGACATTTTTCCCATTTTGCCCTGATAACACTTATAGTGGCGTTTGCGGCGTGTTCCAAGACACATTATTCCGCCCCGACGCCGTCTAATTACAGATTGCACAGCGTGGAAATAATCAGCCATGTGAATACCGGAAAAATAAAAAACGAAAACTACACTTTTACCTACGACCAGCCTGCGCGGGTATCGGGATACTATTATTCGTCTAATGACACCGCGTACCCGAATATGAATGTGTTTTTTAATTACAGCGCATCTAACTACAAAGTATACAAAACCTATTATGAGTTTAACGACAGTGTGCTGCTGCGCACCGACTCGTTTCAGGTAAACGGCGCGGGCCAGATCATTGAGGAATGGACACCCTTCAGCCATAACACTTTTCAGTACAATGGCAAAACGCTTTACCAGATGGTGAATAAAGATTTTGCCTCCACGATCTACACCGCAGCCGACGGCGATTTTTATAAGACCACATCTTCGATCAGTACCGACAGCGCCATGAAATTTGACTATTTTAAGTCTATGGGCAACCGCAACGGAGACTATCTGCAACTGCGTTCCTTCCTGGTGTATGGCCAGAATATCTACCAGAACTCGCACCTGATCAATCATACCATCAGTTCGGGCTATACCAACGAAATCACCTACCTGATAGATGCCGACAGCAAGATCACGCAGACCAATGCCACGGTATCTGATTCTGTAGGCAATGTATATTACTATACTTACAATCTGGCGTACGAAACTTTTTAGGTCATCGCACTATCAATTATTGCGATAAAGATTTATACAGATCACCGCTAACTTTGCGGTGTATAAAGCGCCATTTTTATGGAGACGATAGTTAACAAAGTTGCGGAGAGCGGCATCCTGACGCTCGACCTTACGCCTTATCTTCCCAAACCGGACGACATTGCGACTTTTGACCTGAAACCATTTTTGTTCAGGGAAATGATATTGAGAGAAAAAGACTACCGGGCGTCTTTGCAGACTTTCGACTGGCAGCCGTTTGCGGGCCGGCATGTGGCGCTGTTCTGCAGCGTCGATGCAATAATACCTGTATGGGCATATATGCTCGCAGCATCGTATCTGCAAGCAAATGCATTGTCTGTGTATGTAGGCACGCCCGAACAACTCACCAATCACCTTGTAGACAAGAACCTGGCGTTGCTGGACCTGGCAGAATACCACGACAAACGGGTGGTACTGAAAGGCTGCGGCGATGTTCCGGTACCGGAGTCTGCATATGTGGCAGCTACATTCAGGTTACAAGCTGTGGTTCGGTCTATTATGTATGGCGAGCCCTGCTCTACTGTACCTGTATATAAAAAAGCCAAGCAGGCCTAAGCGGCCCTAACATCCTTATGCACGGCATTATTTACCGCATGGCAATGCGAATCTCCACCTGCATAATACTGCTGACAGCCACCCAAACAATTTGGGCGCAAAAGGCAGAAAAAACAGCAATACCTACTACACGGAAAGTACTGCAAGCACAACCCATTCCCACGGATGCCAAAGTGATCAGCGAACGAACTGACGACAAAGGCAATATCATTCGCACACTTCAGTATGTACGAGGCAACCGGACCATAACAGAAACCCGGATAATTCCTCCGGAGAATTATGGCTATCGGGTGCCGCTTGATCCTGATACCATGAACAAGGATTCGGTATTGGTTATAGTGACCAAAACAAGGTATAAAACGGAGGTCTTTTACCGCAAAAATCTGGTGCGGGTATACAAGTCTGTGTGTGGGCCAAAACCCGGCGAAAACAAGAACGTGGAGGGCGACAGATGCACGCCTGAGGGCTGGTTCCGTATCGTAGAGAAAAAGACACAGTCGCACTACAACAAGTTCCTGTTGCTCGACTATCCCAACGACTCTACCGATGCCCGGTTCCGGCAACTGAAGATTGCCGGCAAAATTCCAGGAAACGCGCAACCCGGCAAATCCATAGGTATTCACGGGGTTTGGAAGGGCGGTGACGATATGGTCGACCGGAAGATAGGCTGGACGGACGGCTGCGTGGCACTGCGGAATAAGGACATGGATGATCTGTACAGACTCACAAAGGCCGGGACGAGGGTTTATATCCGTAAGTAGGGTTTGGTGAATAGTTATATTGTCAGCATATTATCTTGAAAATTTCTTGCCGGGGGCGGGGGGGGTATCGTCTGCCCTCCTTGGCAGGCGGGGAACTGCCGGTGGTTTGTGGGTGGTGAAATCCAACCAATCCCAACTATCTCAAGAATCCCAGTTCAGACAGGCAATTGTTTGACCGGGGTGCTTGGGATGGAGCTCTGGAACATTTCCCGGCAGCGACCACCCCCGATGAAACAAAGGCTGCACGCTTTGTTTCCATCGGCCCCTCCTTGGCAGGCGGGGAGCTTGCTGGTGGGTAGGGGAGGTGAAATCCAACCAATCCCAACCATCTCAAGAATCCCAGTTCAGACAGGCAATTGTTTGACCGGGGTGCTTG
>CAIYJV010000048.1 GCA_903926605.1 uncultured Bacteroidota bacterium | reverse complement strand
GTTTTCGTGTAATAAAGAGAAACAAGTGCTTTCTAAAAAGGTCATTACAGATAGAGTTGACTCCATTCTCAGTGTCAAGATCCCAGAAATAGAACGTGACGCCAACAGAGATCTGGAACATCGTTTGGTTATAGAACTGAAAGTAAAATCCGACTCCATATTTAGGATGCGGCTGGCGGCAGATACGCTGCATAAAAACAAACCCTGATTTTTTTATGGGCTCTGGTGGCATTATTTTGTTTTATGATGGTCAATGCAACCTTTGCAGCCGTTTTCTGCGGTTGATTGCCCGTTGGGACAAAATGCACCGCATCGGTGTGGTAGATCAGTTTTCAACTGTTGCCAGTGACTTTTTTCAGTCGCACAACTTCAATCCTGATGGTGACACCGTTGTGCTGTATATGTATGGAAAATTCTACCAACGATCTGCTGCTGTACTTCGCGTGTTCAGATTGCTAGGCGGTCTTTGGCCCTTATTATATCTGGCTGTAGCGATTCCGAAACCTATGCGCGACTGGTTGTACGATCTGGTTGCACGAAACCGCTATCGGTGGTTTGGCAGTAAAGAAGCCTGTCCTTTGAAACAGTCAACTTCCTCCGGCACCGTCCACTAATATTCTATAGTGAGGTTTAAAGCGTCTTTCAGATGGGCCAAACTGGGGTTATGCATGGCCATATCTTCAAAAATTTCATTCCGGGTCATTGGTTTAGGCTGGTTTTGAAGGGCATGCGTCTCGTCTGGCACTACGACAGTTGTGATCCGGATGTTGATATTGGCCTGAGTTTTAAAAAACTCGATCATTATGTTTCGTTCAGCCTTGGCATAATTTTCATTAAACTCCGATGGTGCTATTATGCGAAGTTCGTCGGGTGGTATCAGTTCGGCGCGCATCATGCTGAATTGGGCATGGTTTATAGATTGTCCCGACTTGTGCAGATGCTGGCGAAATGCATCGAAAACAGCGGTTACATCTTCTTGAGTCAGTGATTTTTGTTCCCTGGCGTTTTGATGGTTGGCCTGTTTTACCGCATCATCGAGATTGGTAAGCAGGCTCTTGCTGAATTTTTTTGCAGTACCACTTTCAGGTACCGACTGGGGTAGTGAGTCTGAACCTTCTGTCTTCACCGGTACAACTGGAGGCTGCGCTACCGGTGGTGCCTGTGGCGCTTTGGCCACTGGAGGTTCCTGCAATACCTGCGGTTCAGGAGCGGGTTTTGCATAATTCTGGGTCACAGGTTGCGGAGGAGCAGTGGCGGCCTTCGCATTTTCCGGCTTAGCCTGAGCTACTGCAGCGGGCGTTATTGCGGCGTTAAAAGAGTTTTTTTTTACGTCTTCCGGTTGAAGACTCTGTGTTGCCTGCAGCACATAACACAATCGAATCAGGCACATCTCTATGTGCAGCCGTTTGTTATTGGCATTTTTATATTCCAGTTCACAGTCGTTTATCAGCCCAAGGGCGGAAATGATAAATGAGGGTGGTATCTGGTTGGCTTTTTCATTAAACAAGACTTTATGATCACTGGGCACGTCCAGCAACTTCACCATTCTTGCGTCTTTGCAAAGCAGCAGGTTCCTGAAGTGTTCCGCAAGCCCATTCAGCAAGGTGTCGCCTTCAAAACCCCTTTCAAGAGCTCTGTCCAGAAGTAAGAGAGAGCCTGCCACGTCCTGTGACAGCAGGCAGTCTGTAAGATTAAAATAGAACTCCGTATCCAGCAGGTTCAGATGTTCCATTGTATTCAGATAGGTCAATACGCCATCGCTGAAACCGGCTATTCGGTCCAGCATAGATAGCGCATCGCGCATACATCCCTCACTTTTCTGGGCTATTACGTGCAGGGCGGCGCCTTCAGCACGCATTCCTTCCTTGCTGGCAATACCAGCCAGGTGTTCAGATATATCATTGGTGGTAATTCTCTTAAAATCAAATATCTGGCAACGGCTTAAAATAGTGGGCAGTATTTTGTGCTTTTCTGTGGTTGCCAGAATAAATATCGCATAGGGTGGGGGCTCCTCCAGCGTTTTCAGAAATGCATTGAATGCCTGCGTACTCAGCATATGCACCTCATCAATGATATATACCTTGTATTTGCCCTGTTGCGGGGCAAACCGTACTTGCGCAGTTAGGTCGCGAATGTCGTCAACACTGTTGTTGCTGGCGGCATCGAGTTCAAATATGTTGAACAGTGTGTTGTTTTGAAAGCCTATGCACGATGGACATACACCGCAAGCTTCCGTATCGGATGTCGGGTTTTCGCAATTTATCGTTTTAGCCAGAATGCGTGCGCAGGTGGTTTTACCCACACCCCTGGGTCCGCAGAACAAAAAAGCATGTGCCAGCTGGTTGTGCTTAATGGCATTTTTTAGCGTGGTGGTAATATGGCTTTGACCCACAACCGTATCAAAGGTCAGTGGTCTGTATTTTCTGGCAGATACTAGATATTGCTCGCTCATCGGCTTCCGCTGCTTATTATTTGCGCCGGGGAAAGTAGCCTTTTGTCCGGTATCAGGTGGTCAAAAGAGGCCATTTCCCATAGGCTGGTACTTGAGATACAAACTTAGCCGAAAATACTGAATTCAGAAAATAAGCATTCGGCGTGGTAGCACTATTGTGGGTCGTCCATTCCCCAACGTTTTACGAGATCGGGGTCGTGTGTAGTTCCGCCCACTTTAGT
>CAIYJV010000047.1 GCA_903926605.1 uncultured Bacteroidota bacterium | reverse complement strand
TACAGTAAAGATCACTGGTACAAATGGCACTGGTAATACTTTTGCAAAGTACGGATTCCAACTTGTGGCTATGAAAGGGATTGATACGGCAGTGACTGTTGCAGATGCGGGCACATGGTCATCCACAGTACCGGCAAGCACACATATAGTTGCTCCGGGTTTATACACCTATTTGACTGTTGCGGAACACAGTTCACCAATTACCTTTACTGGCACATCATGTACGCAGTCGTTCACCTGGACAGCACCAGCCGCGGGTACAGGAACTATCTCGTTCTGGAGTGTGATCAATCTTTGCGTATCCGCAACAGACCACAACAGTACAAGTGATGAATGGAATACTGCTATGGTTACAGTGCCTGAACTGGTTGTTCCAACCAGTGTGGCTAGTATGCCCATTGATGTGAATGTAGGTATATTCCCCAATCCCGTTACCAACCTTATGAATGTAAATTTTGACGGTGTTGCCGCAGGAACATATTCACTGAGTGTTTTTGACATGTCTGGCAAAATCGTTGCTGCACAACAGGTTGAAATTAGTAGCAGCATAAACATTGCTATTAATACTTCTGCCTGGACCGCAGGTATGTATCATGTGGCAATCAGCAACGGGAGTACATACAAGTCTGTATCCGTTATAAAAGAATAAATTTTTCAATATTTTTACTGAGCCCGGGCCTTGGTCCGGGCTTTTTTTTAGCAGGAACACAAGCCAGATGCTCCTAAATCGCCAATGATTAGTAATAAAAGTAAATTTGAGAAAACAGACAGATTATCCGAACTTGCATATACGATTCTATTTGTAATTTTCTAAAACCGTTATGCAATGAAAAAAAATCTACTTGTTTCCATGCTTGCAGGCGGGGCCTGCCTATTGATTTTAAGGAGTAATGCGACCGGACCTTCGCATCTGAATCACTACGATTGTACAGGAGCCGAGTCGGCGGGAATGGGTGTGTATGCCAATCCCACTGGCTGTTCAGCAGGTGGGACGTGCCACGGGGGCACTGGCGCATCTACAGCTATGATCCTGGTTCAGGTAGAACTGGATTCGGCGGGGGTATCCGTAAGTCATTACAAAGCAGGACTTGCCTACACCGTAAAGATCACGGGTACGAATATGACCGGGACTTCACTTCCTTTTTACGGATTTCAGTTGGCTGCTTTAACGGGCGCTGCTTCGACTGCTTCTAACGTTGATGCGGGTACCTGGGCTTCTACAGGGTTACCGGCACAAACACAGCTCACGCCGCCTTCTACCATGGGTACGCAGCTTACGGTGATGGAACATAGCTCATCTATTACGGTGCCTTCGCCCGGTACTATTTTTACTCAATCGTTTGCATGGACTGCGCCGGTATCCGGCACTGGCCCCATCTCGTTCTGGGGTGCCGGTAATTTTGTAAATGGAGATGCGTTGGCTTCGGCTCTGGATCATTGGAACAGCGGATCGGTAACAATTGCAGAATGGCCTGTACCTACCTCAGTTGGGAAAGTTCAAAGTCATGCAGACTACAACCTTTATCCCAACCCTGTTGCGGGTATGCTCCATGTTACGGCTGGTCAGGGATTTGGAGAAAACGATGTAGTCACGGTATTTGATTTATCGGGAAACGTAGTGACCACCATTGCAATAGCTGCGAAAGCAGATGCCTGCGAGCTGGATGTGCATTCACTCATACCTGGCCTTTATCAGGTACAGGTGGCTACCCAAGCGGGCACCAGGGTATTCCCGATCTTAAAACAATAGACAAAATAGAGGGCATAAAAAAAAGCCGGACCATTAGTCCGGCTTTTTTCTTAGAAGAAAATCAGCATTAAGCGATTTCAACTTCAGCGCCTGCTTCTTTCAGTTTAGAGGCGATAGATTCAGCTTCAGCCTTGCCTATACCTTCTTTAACTGGCTTAGGAGCGCCATCCACTAATTCCTTAGCTTCTTTCAGTCCCAGACCGGTCAGGTCTTTTACAGTTTTTACCACATTCAGTTTAGATGCACCTGCATTCTTCAGGATCACATCGAAAGAAGTTTTTTCAGCTGCTGCTGGAGCTGCTGCGCTAGCAGAGGGAGCGGCAACTGCAACTGCTGCTGCAGCTGGTTCGATACCGTATTCTGATTTCAGGATTTCTGCTAATTCGTTAACTTCTTTTACAGTCAGGTTAACCAATTGTTCTGCAAATGCTTTTAAGTCTGCCATTGTTATTTTGTTTTAATGTTGTTTTAAAAATAATTGTTTCTATGCGTGGTCTTGGAAGCCTTGATTTAATACGGACTAAGTCCGGTAACATTATGATGCAGCTCTTTCTTCGAGCGCTTTTACCAGTGCAGCCAGTTTGTTGCCTGCATTGAGTGCGCTGATAACGTTCTTGGCAGGAGACTGCAGCAGTCCGATGATTTCGCCAACCAGTTCGTGCTTGCTCTTCAGTACCTTCAGTGCATCCAGCTGGTTGTCGCCTACGAATACCGAACCGTCTATGAAAGCAGCCTTAAGTACGGGCTTCTTTGTTTTAGATTCTTCGCGGAAAGTGCTGATGATAAGTGCTGGTTCTTTTGCGTTCTCAGAGAACAGCAGCGCGGTAACACCATTCAGAGACTGATAGGTATCTTTAAACCTGTCGCCGTCTATGCTGTCGAGCGCTTTCTTGATGAGGGTGTTTTTAGCCACCTTCATTTCTACGTTCTTGTTGAAGCAGATCCTACGCAGCTTATTCACCTGATCTACAGTGAGTGCGTCTGTATCTGTGATATAAAAATTGGAGTACTGGTTGAATTTTTCTTTCAGTACGCTAACTACTTCTTTTTTCTCAGCAGGAGTCATGTTGTTTCAATTTGTTAATTTGAAAATTTGAAAATTTGAAAATGACTTTCGATCATTTTTATTTCCGACTTCAAATTGTTATGAATTATTTTTTTTCGCCGCGGACTTGATCATTTTCAGGATTTTCAATTCCGCACATTTTCAAATTGCTTGGTTACGATACTGATTTTGGGTCGATCGAGAGGCCAGGGCTCATAGTAGACGCCATGCTGATGCCTTTAAGATAAGTACCCTTCGCAGTGGCAGGCTTGAGGCGCACCAACGTGTGAATAAGTTCCAGTGCATTTTCGCTCAGCTTGCTGGGTTCAAATGAAACCCTGCCCACAGATGCGTGAATGATACCTGCTTTGTCTATCTTGAAAGCGATCTTACCACCTTTTACTTCCTTAACGGCATTGGTAATGTCGTTGGTTACCGTACCGGTCTTGGGGTTAGGCATAAGGTTGCGGGGACCCAGGATCTTACCCAGTTTACCGATCTTAGGCATTACGGCTGGTGTAGCTATCACTACATCCACGTCGGTCCAGCCGCTTTCAATTTTCTGTACATATTCATCCAGTCCAACAAAGTCGGCTCCGGCAGCTTTTGCTTCAGCTTCTTTATCTGCTGGGCACAGTACCAGAACGCGCTTGGTCTTACCGGTGCCATGTGGCAGGGTAACAGTTCCGCGAATAGCCTGGTCTGCTTTCTTTGGGTCTACACCGAGACGCACGTGGATGTCCACAGAGCTGTCGAATTTGGTGCAGTTAATACCTTTTACCATACCGGCTGCTTCTGTCAGCGTGTATAGTTTTTTTATATCGAGTTTAGCTTCTACAGCTTTTCTGTTTTTAGTAATTGCCATTGCAAGAAAGTTTTAAATGAGGTGAACCAGGGATTATTTCTTTAATGGTGAATCGCCTTCTACGGTAAAGCCCATACTGCGTGCAGTACCTGCCACCATACTCATAGCGCTTTCCAGTGTAAAACAGTTCAGATCAGCCATTTTATCCTTGGCAATTTCTTCTACCTGTTCCCAGGTTACTTTTCCTACCTTCTGGCGGTTTGGTTCTTTAGAACCTGTGGGTTGCTTGGCAAGTTCCATAAGCTGTATAGCAGCGGGCGGAGTCTTGATGACAAAGTCAAAACTCTTGTCGGTGTATACCGTTAATGTTACTGGAAGTACTTTTCCGATCTTGTCCTGCGTGCGTGCGTTGAACTGTTTGCAGAACTCCATGATGTTCACGCCTTTTGAACCAAGCGCCGGACCAATAGGAGGTGCCGGATTTGCCTGGCCGCCTTTTACCTGCAGCTTTACGAAGCCGCTGATTTCTTTAGCCATTTAGCTATTTCTTTTTTTGGTGTTAACGAATAATCTATCGTTGCCGATGATCTTTTCTTCCAAATACAGTCTTATTACAAGAGCAATAAAATTATTGGGAGCGCAAAGGTAGGATGTATTTTTATAATCACAAAATATTTTTACAGAAATATTTTGTCGGCGAAATAAGATTCAAAAATACGTTTGTTTGTTGATAGGAAGTTAACGAATTTTAAGGGCGTTGTACGACGAACTTGCAAAGTAACAGAGAGATATTTGCTGATGAGTGGGATAAACGGTAATGGCATATGAAAAAACTAATTTTTATTTTGGCGTATCTGTATTTTCAAACACCTGCCCGCTGCCAATACATGCACACGATAGCAGGAACCGGAGTATATGGATATAACGGAGATTCAATAGCAGCAACTGCCGCACAATTAAATCACCCGGAATCAATTGCCTTTGACAGACATAAAAACCTTTATGTATGTGATGTGATGAATTATCGCATTAGAAGAATTGATTCGAATGGGAACATCACAACCTATGCCGGTGTGGGTAGTCCGGGTTTTAACGGAGACAGCATACCGGCAACAACAACTCTGTTGACAGCAGATGTGTTGGCAGTTGATAGCATGGGGAACATATTCTTCCCTGATGCGAACAAGCGGATCAGAAAAATTGACACCAATGGAATCATCACTACCGTTGGCGGCATTGGCATTTCAGGGTATAACGGAGATAATATTCCGGCAACGGATGCTATGATAGATGTGGGCGGAGCCGTTGGAATTGTAATAGACAACGACGGAAGTATCATATTTAGTGATGAGGGAAATGATCGGATTCGAAAAATTGATGCAACTACGGGGTATATATATACTATTGCAGGTACAGGCGTTACGGGCTACAATGGAGATGGCATTCTTGCCATCGATGCCCAGATTTTTAGTGCCGAAGGCATTGCATTTGATACGTCCGGGAATTTAATATTTTCTGATATTGACAATTTTCGCATCAGAAAAATAGACAAAATTTCCGGACTCATCAGTACGGTATTAGGAACAGGTATATGGGGATATAATGGTGATGGATTACCTGCGACAGCAACACAAATAAATGGCGTAAGTGGCTTGATATTTGACCAAAATAACAATTTGTTTTTTTGCGATGTAGAAAATAACAGGATAAGGATGGTTCATTCTTCCGATAATATTGTTCATTCCATCGTGGGAACTGGAGTTGCTGGTTATAATGGAGATGGAATACTCGCCACAGATGCTCAAGTATCTTATCCTGGTTATCTGGTCATTGACATAGATGGTCATTTGGTGTTTTCTGATTTTGGCAATGAACGTATTCGGACAATTAATGGTACGGTGTGTATTCAAAATGTCGTAGATAAAAACAAAAAAATGGCACTTGTCATATATCCAAATCCCGTAAAAAATAATGCGACGGTAAGGATTCTGAACGGCGAATGGGACGAAAAAACCCAAATAATAGTTGTCGACGTTTATGGAAGAAAAATGTGTGTAATTCAGCCCACATCAGGTGCATCGCAAACAGAGATCATGACGGAGCAAGTAAGGGTATCTCTCCATAACACTACCGAATGGAACGATCAGGTATTTGATAAAAATTATCCACTAATGCCGTTATCCCAATTATCACCTTACCTGAAAAGCCACCATCACCTGCCCGGCATACCCTCTGCCGAAGAAGTCGTGAAACAGGGTGTTGACCTCGGCAAGATGGATGCTGATCTTCTCAAAAAAATAGAGGAACTAACGCTGTATGCAATTCAGCAGCAAAAGCAAATAGATGAGTTGCAGAAAAAGGTTGAATTGCTCACAAAAAAATAATCTTGTTTTATGAAAAATATTTTGATAATAAGTGCCGCGCTGCTTATATTGATAGCAAATAGTTGCAAAAAGAATACACCTGAGCATCCCGTTGATGCAGGGCTTAAAGCGGCATTTAATTTTCAGCCGGGTACTTACTGGATTTATAAGGATTCTATAAGTGGTCAGATGGATAGTTTTGTGGTTACAAGCAATCGCTCGGGATCATCACAAACTGATGGTTATATTGATGATTTTATTAATATATATGCTAATGAATTTGAATATGATACTTCTGGTAACTTAAATATTATACAATGGGAGTACGAATTGAATGGTAATAATTTAATTTTATTATGTAAAAATCAAAATGCATTAACAAACATAGGAAAATCTATTAATTATGGAGCGATTTTTTCATTTCCATTCATTGTTGGGATAAATTATTCTGGCACTATTTATAACAATACAATTACAATTTCTTCAACGATGTTTATCAATTCACGGAATTACTCAAACGTATCTATAATTAATTCAACTGTAAATTCTTATCCCGAGAATTGGTCATGTAATAACTGGTTTTATGTAGTTACCAAAATTGGTTTTATTAAAATTGTGCTGAACCAGCCTCAGGATTCAATAAACAGGATTTGGGAATTACAAAGATACAATGTTATTTTATAAACTATAAATTATCAAAATTTATGAAATATCTAATTTTAATATTATTTACATTTTGCATAACGCAGGTAAATGCCCAAACAGAAACAACATATGTTACAGATGGCGGTTTGACAGAATCTACCCCGCCTACCGGTACAACGCCTGCAGATTGGTATGAAAATTTGGAAAAGTATTGGTACTACCGGTATAAATTGGTGAACGATTTTATGAAAATTGGCCTTAAGGCCGGAGAAAGTATTCCTGCAATGTCGAGACAATTAGGAGATAATTACAATACTGACTGTAGAAATAGGTTATATGTTGGTTCTGATCCAACCAATGCCTTAGGGCATTATTTGAAAGTATTGGCCCACTGGCGCGGGTTTTCCGCAGGATAACCCGTGTCTAAGTAAGTAAGCCGTTCTCCGAACGGAATTCGAAGTACTAATGATGAAATCAACCCAAAAGGGCACAGGTGTCTTGTTTTGCCCCTTCGCCGCCACGTGGTTGGCAGCAAAGTGCAGGGGCTGGACTACACCTATACGCTGGAGGGGTGGCTCAAGGCCATCAATCATAGTTCATTGCTAAAAAGCAATGATCCCGGAGCTGATAGTTCGGCAAGTTGCGCCAAGGATGTGTTTGGCATGGTACTTAATTATTACCAGGGAGATTTTTACCCCCACTGGCGCGGATATTCCGCAAGGATTATCCGTGTCTTCATAAACTTGCCGTTCTCCGAACGGAATTCAAAGGAGCAAAGTTGACTTATGACATTGCTAAATTGCGAACAAAATTTATAT
>CAIYJV010000046.1 GCA_903926605.1 uncultured Bacteroidota bacterium | reverse complement strand
CATCAACAAATATGTATCCGTTGCGATAGCTGCCTGTGTTTTTCAATACTTTCAGCCTGATTTTGCTGGAGTCCAGGTCTGGAGATCGGGTAGTGCAGAAATGGTGAAAATTGCTCCTCGTCACTTTCCCGGCAACTGCGGTGGTGGTTCGCCACGTATATTGTTTGCCAAACTCCGGTACTGTGGCTACGATCCGGTTATTGTCAGACGGAATCGCGGCGATCACATTTTTTGCAAACTGGGCGTCCGAAGTGCAATTGCCAGTTGCTATCTGCAAAGTATAATGAGCACTGCCCACCGACGCCGGAAACGAAAACCCGGTAAGACGGTAGTTAAGGTGGCTGTTTTCAGCCGGCTTTATCTGGGCGCGCAGGGGAGTCGGCGCGTACACCAGACAAAAAAACAGACAGCAGACAAACCATTTCATATGCCGGATGAAAGTACAATTATTATTGATGGAGGATGCTGAAATTGAAAAAGGAGTTGATTACTCTTGTGGCAACATTCCGTTTAAAAAAGTGAACTATTGTGCCGTTTTTTTCGTTTTTTTGCCCCCTGCTTGGGAGCATAGCTCAGCTGGTTCAGAGTATCTCAATGACATTGAGAGGGTCCGCGGTTCGAACCCGCGTGCTCCCACTGGTTTTTAAACGAAAGTCGCTTCAATAGCGGCTTTCGTCGTTTTTGTCTATTGTAAGCCGTATCGACAACAAATTTGATAATATGTTACTTGTGTTGACTTGACTGATTGTCAGTTGCGCTGTCCTTTTTTCGCGTCCGTTCCATATTGGGTACCCATGTCAGTACAAATGAATTGGAGAGACTTAGTCGCATCAAAACCAGCTTTAGTCTAATTTGGTCCAAGAAAAATTTTGCGCAATCAAATAACTGCATGATATTTGCAATCAAATGACTGCATAAATGGAATTGCGCAGAGATATTTTTCAAGCTATAGCAGACCCGACCCGCAGGGCTATCCTGAGTCTTGTTGCTTTTCATGCAATGACACCGGGGGCCATTGCTGAGAATTTCAGTTCCTCCCGGCAAACCATATCCAAACACATACAGATACTTACGGAGTGCCAGTTACTTACGCAACAGCAAACAGGAAGGGAGATTTTTTATCATTTCAATCCTGATAAGATGAAAGAGGTTGCAGATTGGCTACTACCGTTTCAACAAATGTGGGAAGACCGGTTCGCAAAACTGGAAAACATAATGGATAAATACAAAACGCAATAGTATGGAACACAAAACATCGGTCCTGGCCGAAGAGGGTAGGCAGGACCTGCGCATAACACGGGAGTTCAATTTGCCCGTAGCTTTACTTTTCCGGGCCTTCGAGGAACCGGATCTTGTGTCCCAATGGATGGGTACAAAAGTAATTAAGTTGGAAAGCCGTAAGCACGGCAGTTATCAATTTGAAACAACTGATCCTAAGGGTAATAAATTCACCTTTCATGGGGTAATACATGAGTTTATCCCCGGTCGGAAAATTTTAAGGACTTTCGAGTTCGAAAGTATGCCGTTTGGTGTTCAGTTAGAATCGCTGGAGTTTGAAGGAATATCCGACCAGACCAGCAGGCTCACAATGCACGTGGTCTATCAGACCACATCGCAGCGTGATCAGCAATTAAAATTGCCCTTCGCGTTTGGTATCAATATGGCGCACAACAGATTGCAGGAAATAATGGGCAAATAAAACAACCGGAAAATGACAAAAGCAAATACGAATCCGAAAGTAGATTTTTACTTCAGTAAGAGCGGGAAATGGGAGCGCGAATATGCCATACTCAGGGATATTGTGCTGGACTGCATGCTTACCGAAGAGTTGAAGTGGGGTTGTCCCTGCTATACGCTGGGCGGCGCCAATGTCGTGTTGATACACGGTTTTAAAGACTATTGCGCGCTGCTGTTTATGAAGGGCGCGTTGCTGGCCGATACGCATGGGATACTGATACAACAAACGGAAAATGTACAGTCGGGTCGCCAGATACGTTTTACCGGCGAGCAAGATATCAAGGGTATGGCATCGGTTTTGAAAGCCTACATTTTTGAAGCGATCGCGGTTGAAAAAGCCGGGTTGCAGGTAAAGAAAAAACAAACATCCGAATATGCGGTACCGGAGGAGTTTCAGCAAAAGCTGGATAGTATGCCGGAACTGAAAACCGCATTTTCAGCTTTGACTCCGGGGCGGCAAAGAGGATATCTTTTTCATTTCTCACAGCCCAAACAGTCGAAGACCCGAATGGCGAGGGTAGAAAAATATGTGCCCCGGATATTGAGCGGCAAAGGGCTGGAGGACGCATAGATTTCCAATAAACAGAAAGTGTCAGGCAATGAAACTGGTTGTAAATCCGCCTAAACGAGCAGCCTCGGGCTGGAGCCCGAAGCAAGCCGTGACGGTTCAGAAATTTGCATTTCATAGTCAAATACGAACTGTATGAAACACGAAAATGGAGACCCTGCAGGCAGGGAACAAAGGATCTCGATACTGCTGGATGCCCCTGTAGCCCTGGTTTGGGAGGTTTGTACACGTCCGGAGCATATCATTCATTGGTGGGGCCCGGAGGGGTTTACCAACACGATAGACGAGATGAATGTAGTGCCTGGTGGAGAATGGGTGTTTACCATGTATGGCCCGGATGGCAACAATTACCCCAACCGCATTTTGTTTCGCGAGGTAGAGTCCTGCCGCAAGCTGGTTCACGAGCATTTCGTACCCAATTTTATGGCATTCCTTGACTTTGAAAGAAAGGGAGATAAAACGTTGCTCAATTGGTACAAGCTTTACGAAACCCGCGAGCTGTTTGAACTTGTTGAGATTCAATACAAGTCGAATATAGGCTTTGCACAAACGGTAGAAAAACTCAAAAAGTATTTGTCACAAGTAATATAAAAAAATGGAAAAAAGAAATCTGATCATCTACTGGACCTCAACCTTGTTGTTGTCGGTGGGGATGTTGGGTAGCGGTGTGCAACAACTGATGCAAACCAGCGAAATGCTTGCCATAATGGATCCTCTGGGGTATCCGCATTATTTTTTGTACATCATTGGTGTATGGAAGATATTGGGTGTAACGGCTATTTTGGTGCCGCGTTTCAGGTTGGTGAAGGAATGGGCCTACGCCGGTTTGTTTTTCGTCATGACGGGCGCATTGCTCTCACATCTTATCACCGGGTTTGGAGGCATTAAGGGTATTTTAGGTCCTGTAGCCCAAACGGTCTTTATTGTGCTATCCTGGTATTTCAGGCCCGCTTCCCGAAAACTGGCAACATAGGCAAAAGCAGCGCGGTTAATTAATTGGTCTTTGCCAGTGAAGCAGACCAGGGATATGGCACTATTTTTTCAGGCTGAATTCAAATCTTGTTCCTTGTTCCGGGTTTGAATGCACCGTAACCTCGCCACCAAGTTTATGCGCCAGTTTCCGAACGATGGATAGTCCTACGCCTGTGCCACTGTTCTTGCGCAGTTTGATGGCCTTAAACAGGTCGAAAATGTCGTTCAGGCTATCTTCGGGTATGCCCGAGCCATTATCGCTCACAGAGAAGTAATAAAAGTTGCCGGACTCTTTGGCAGATACCTCTATGCGCCCATCGGGCCGGTCCAGGTACTTGATGCTGTTGTTGATAAGGTTCATCAATATTTGCTTCAAAGCTATTCGCGAAGTAAATATGTGGTCGATGTCCAGTTGCAGTACTAATTCAGGTTGTCCGGGTTTGCGCAAGAGGTACCAGATATCGTCAAGCAGCTCGCGCAAGTCGATGTCTTCCATGTATGCGCTGTTCACCTGTGTTGCCCGGGAATATTCCAGTATGCCGTCTACCAGCTCTACCAATTGCTCAGAAGAGTCGCGCACATGGCCCAGATACTCGCGGGAGTCATCATTCAGTGTGTTTTCCTGTTCATCCAGAATCAGGTTTATCAGACCCCTAATGTTGTTCAGCGGACTTTTTATATCATGAGCCGCCACGTAGGAAAACTGTTCTATATCGTTGAAATTTGCTTCCAGTTCGGCATACATGGTATTGAGCTGGTTGTTTTTCCGGCGCAGCTCCAGTTGGGTCATTACCTGATTGCTCAGGGCGGTGAGCGCGTTTTTTTGCAATGTGGTCAGTTCCTTAGGCTTGGTGTCTATTACACAAAGTGTGCCAAGTGGGTAGCCCCTGGGCGATACCAGCGGAATGCCAGCATAAAAGACAACATTGGGATAATTAAGTACCAGTGGGTTGTCCGAGAATCGGGCGTCCTTCCTGGCATCGGTCACTACAAACAGAGCGTGCGGGTTTGCTATGGCATTAGCACAGAACGAGTATTCCCTTGGCATCTCAAGTACACTGAGTCCATGTGCCGACTTACACCATTGGCGGTCTTTGTCCACCAGTGACACCAGCGAGATCGGAGTATTGCAAATTTCCGAAGCGAGCATTGTGATGTCGTCAAAGTCTTTTTCCGGCAGTGTGTCCAGTATTTGGTAGTCCCTCAGGTTTTCCAACCTGTCGGTTTCGTTCGGCAATTGTGGAGGTAGGATCATAATGTGATTGCGTGCAAATATATGGTGTTTCTAATCTTGGTGTATGGTTTTAAGTGATAATAAAGTTATTTGTTGTAAAATGATTGTAAAAAAATGAGATAAAAATAAATTTCCAAAAAAAGAGCGAGGAACCATAGGTTCCTCGCTCTTCGACTAGTTATTTGTTGTTTGGATTACAAGCTCACCTGTTCGCCACCTTCAGAAGCATTTTCTTCTGTTGCGGGGCTCTGGGTATTTTCAGCAGCGCT
>CAIYJV010000045.1 GCA_903926605.1 uncultured Bacteroidota bacterium | reverse complement strand
TTATCACCAACCGGTTGTGCAGGATCCAGTTTATTTTGGCCGCGGCCGTGTGGCTGTAGTAGTTGTTATTCGCCGCACTTTGTACGGTGTTTTTCACAAAATTGTAACTACCGGCGTAGGATAGCGTAAAATCTACTTTTTCGCTGATGTTGCTACTTATGACCACGCCACCAGTGGGCACTGTATTGTCAGAATAGTTCAACTGTTGGTTCACCATCCCTGGAGTGCGGGTATAATTAATACCCCCGTTTAGGTTCAGGTTACACTTTATAAACTCGAGCGGTACGCCATAGGTGACAAATGCTTTTTCGTTCCAACACCCGTTCAGATTAACCGGCATTGTAAGCTGGCTACCTTTGTTTATGGTCACAGATTTGACCATAAGCGGACCCTGAAACAAGGAGTCGTGACTCGGTTGGAAGGTAGCGTTGCCGATATAATTGTTGATATAGTTCGCATAGAGGTACACAAAGAAATTGTGCCCGGTTTTAGACTTTGTTTGTCCATAACGAAGCATAATGGTTTGTTCATAATCCTGAGTCAAACCAGGGTTGCCTGTTTTCAGCAATAGCGGATTGCTTACGTCCACCACGTCCTGTAGCTGAGTCACAGAAGGTGCTACTGTATTGGTTCGGTACATGATACGCAGGTTTCGGCCATCGCTGAATCTGTAGTTGAACATGGCTGTGGGGAGCAGATCGCTGAAGTTTCGGGGCTGTAAAGACACGGAATAGGGAAACGTCTGACTTCCGTCTAGTGTGGCATACTGAAAGTTGCAGCCAGCCATAAAGTTCAGTTTTTTGTCGCCCAGTCTATAGCTCAGGCCTCCCTTTTGGGTGTTGTAAGTACTCTGATATTTGTTGGAAAGGAAAGTGTCGAAACTGGTATATTGCTGTGTGGCGTTATCCAAATCGTAGGTTTCCCTGTTGGACAGGTTTTTAGATACAGATGGGCTGTAACTTGCTAAAATCTGCCCTTTTTTTCCTACTGGTTCTGTATAGGTAATGTTGCTGGCGAGCGAGTATCCGTTGGTGTAGGTTGTATTGTGCTGATCTAGCAGGCTACTTTCGTTTGTGAGATTGTAAATGTTTTTCGAATAATAGGTGCCGTTTCCTGATTTTTCATTGAGCGTAGGAGTCAGTGCTACGGAAATTGTGCGTCTCGGTTTGGAGAATTTGTGCTGAAACAACAGCGTTCCCGACGAAGAGTAGCCGTTGTTTTGGGCGGTAGACCTGTTGGCTGTTTTACTTGCGATATTTTCGCCGACCAGGTCAAAAGCGTTGGACCCAGTGCTGGAATTATTGTTCTGAAAACTGATATTGGGTGTAAAAATCAGGGAGTTAAAAGAATCGACCATGTATTCCAGCCGCAGGTTGATGCGGTTGTTATAGTTTATGGTATGTGAAGTGTCGGTTTCGGAATAAAAATTAGAGGTGTCGTTGGTGGTGAAATAGTTGCGGATGATGTCTGTGGTATTAGTGGTATTGGTCTCGTTGAAAAAGTAGCTACCCACTACTTTTACCTTTTTACCCCAGCTGTCCGAATAGTTCACTCCAAATGAATTGGTGGTGGCAATGCCATTTTGCTGACCGATCAGGAAGTTGGATGCTGCACTACCGCCGCCGCCGCCAAAATTGCCACGGCCACCACCCATGCCACCCCTGTTCTGCCCGCTGCTGCTCCCGGAAACCCCTAAAATATCCTGAGCACTGAAATTTTGCTGGTTAATATCGTTTGTCAGTCCGAGCAACGAGATACGCTGGTCGCCATTAAAAATATTCAGATTGCCACCTGCAATATATCGGTCGTCAGTTCCACCACCTGCATATACCTTGCCAAAAGTTCCTTCGCTTTTGTTGCCCTTGGTGGTAATGTTCATTGTTTTTTGAGAAGTGCCGTCGTCAAACCCGGTGAAGGTAGCCTGATCGCTCAGTTTATCGAAGACCTGAATTTTGTCTATTACTTCGGCGGGAAGGTTTTTTAGTGCCAGGGTGGGGTCGTTGCCGAAAAATGGTTTGCCGTCAACATATACCTGTTGTACAGATTCTCCATTCACTTTTACCCCGCTGTTGTCCGACGTTACACCGGGCATTTTAGTCACCAGGTCCTCGGCTGTGGCGTCCGGATGTGTTTTAAAAGCATCAGCATGAAACTGGGTGGTGTCGCCGAGTTGTTCGGCCCGCACCTGTAATCCGGAAACTGTAACACCTTTAAGAGTGGTGGATTCGTCACGAATGTAGAGCGCGCCTACATCCGTATTTCCACCGGAAACATTTACAAATTTCCTTCTGGTTTTATATCCTAAATAAATGACTTTCAGGAAATATCGACCATCGTTCACTCCAGTTATCTCAAACTTTCCACTGGCATCTGTTGTAGAGCCCACCGGGTGTGTGGAGTCCCGCACGTCTGCGATCATCACTGTGGCACCAGCAATAATAGAAGAGTCTGCTGCGTCCCTAACCATACCTGTAACGGAATAGGATTGGGCCCATGCCGGCGTGGCAAAACAAGCCAGAGCGAAATAAAGAATAGCACTTTTCTTCATAAAAAAAATAACGAAGTTGATTTTAGACAATGCACCCTTACACAGGTTTAAGTGGCGTCATCTAAACGAACTGATCTCGTTCAGACAAATCCTGAACCAGGGTGTATAATTCATTGGGTGGTCCTGCATGTCGGCAAGAAGTTCCTGCCTGGAAATGTATTTCCACTCTGCCACTTCAGTGGGGTTCAGCACGGGCTCCATATCGGTAACGCCTACAAATACATGGTCAAATTCATGTTCGACAAGACCATTGTCGAATTCTGCTCTGTAAATAAACGAATGTATGGGCTTGAGCGGGCAGGCGATACCCATTTCTTCCATTAGCCTTCGCGTTGCCGCTGCTGCTGTTTCCTCTCCCGGTCTCGGGTGACTGCAGCAGGTATTGGTCCATAATCCGGCAGAATGATACTTGGTGTAGGCCCGCCGCTGAAGTAGAAACTCTCCTTTTGAATTGAATACGAAAACTGAAATGGCGCGATGTAGCCTGCCTTCTATATGGGCCTGCATTTTCTCCATTTTTCCTGTCTCTCTATCCCGCTCGTCTACCAGTACAACATATTCCATAGTGTCAGATAAGGTGCAAAGTAATCTTAAAAACGCCGCTCGGCAAAAATCAAAGGTATTTAGTATTGCCGGGTAGTTTTTATCGTCAATGTCCTTCTTTCCAGATACTTATAATAAAATATTGAATTTTGACAACCCGGTTCCTCAAAATGCCCAAGGTATGTTCATAAGCCCAGGGGTCTACCTGGACGTGTATATAAATATTTGCAATCAGACATGCGTCGAAAAAAAATGGTCTGTTCCGACCTACCATATAAATATACTGAGTTCTGACCCTATTTTTGCAGCAGAAACAAAATCATGAGCGATCGTTACAGCAAGCGGGGCGTATCCGCACAGAAGGAAGATGTACACAAGGCTGTGGAGAAACTGGACAAAGGACTGTTTCCCAATGCTTTTTGCAAAATATATCCCGATTATTGGGGCAACGATGAGCAATGGTGCAATTTGATGCACGCCGATGGTGCCGGCACCAAATCCAGCCTTGCCTACCTGTATTGGAAAGAAACAGGCGACCTGAGCGTTTGGCGGGGAATAGCTGCCGACTCGATAGTCATGAATCTGGATGATATGCTATGTGTAGGCGCAACAGGACCATTTACCTATTCTTCTACCATTGGCCGAAACAAACATCTGGTGCCAGGAGAAGTGATTTCTGAAGTAATAAATGGTACGCAAGCCTATTTTGATATGCTTGAGTCCTATGGAATACAAGTTCGCCTGATGGGTGGAGAGACTGCCGATGTGGGTGATGTAGTGCGTACCATTATCGTAGACGGTACCATGGCATGCAGAATGCAAAGGAGCAAACTTGTAACTACCGAAAAAATGGTAGCCGGAGATGTGGTGGTGTCTTTTGCCAGCTATGGTCAGGCTACGTATGAAAGCGAATACAATAGCGGTATGGGTAGCAACGGACTTACCAGCGCACGCCATGAAATGCTTCAGCATAGATATTCAGCTCTATATCCCGAAAGCCATGATCCCGGACTAGCAGAGGATGTAGTGTATAATGGGCGCTATAACCTGACTGACGCGACCGAAACACCGCTTAACGTGGGGAAAATGTTATTGTCGCCCACGCGTACATATGCGCCCTTGATCCTGAATATATTGAATACGCATTTTGATACCATTCATGGTATTATACATTGCAGCGGCGGAGGGCAGAGCAAATGTCTGCACTATCTGCCGAGGCCGTTGCGCGTGGTGAAAAACAATCTGCTTCCCATTCCTCCTCTTTTCAGAATGATTCAGGAATCGGCCGGCACGGACTGGAGAGAAATGTATCAGGTATTTAATATGGGCCAACGGCTCGAGATATTTACCGACCCCCAAACCGCAAATGCGATTCTAAAAATTGCAGCTGTTTTTAATATTGATGCACAAATTTCTGGCTACATAGAAAATGCTCCTGAAAAGGAGGTTATTGTTGAATCTGCATTTGGATCATTTAGTTATAGATAATTAGAAAGTCATTAGAACAACAGATTGATTTTGTTGGTAAGCAAACCTTTGCTAATTTGCACAAAGTCTGTTGAAGAGGCGTGGCGTTTTTTAGCCTAAAGGAGTGGCCCATATGGTAAAGTTTGAATTTGGATAGTGACTCCAGTTTGTGAAAAATAACTTTTTGTGAAAAAAAACATACTATTTTACCTGATTGCTTCGTGCGTTCTTGGTGCTTTTATTTCCTATTTTTTCATTAAGTACTCTTTAGAAAATGACAAACCGGTAGCTGGGCTAAAGATCAGCAATGCACATACACCGGGGAAGACAACCGAAGAGTCTGCTGCAACCGGACAAGTTTATTGCGATTATAACGTTTCCCGGCTTAAGGGCTACAAATATGTAAAACCCTTGTTGAATGAAGAGCGTGAGTGTGAGTCTGAAAAATACTCGAGTCTGAAAGTGGATATTCAAAATTTTGTAGACTATTACAAAAGAGCAGGAACGGTTTCTTATTATTCTGTGTTTTTAAAGAACCTGACTACTGATGAGTGGATGGTAATCAATCCCAATCAGGGTTATCACCCGGGTTCGATGATCAAAGTTGCGGTTTTGCTTACTTACCTTAGGATGGCAGAAACTAACCCGGCTTTATTAAATAATTATATTGCATACGACAAGGATAATACCGCATACCCCTTCGTCAGGTACAAATCGGATTCCATAATATTGGGAAACCGCTACAAGGTAAAAGACCTTTTGTATTTTATGATTGCGCATTCAGACAATCGTGCAACTGTAGTATTGGAAAACTATATGGACAAAAACGTGTTCAATAGAACTTTTAGCGATTTGGGACTGCCTGTACTTAGCTTTTCTGATACATCTTACCGCATTTTACCCAAGACCTACACAAACTTCTTCAGTGTTATTTACAATGCAGGTATAGTGTCTATCACGTCGTCTGAGTTCGCTGCATCATTACTTACAGAAAGTACGTTTAATGAAGGCATAATAAAACAGCTCGATCCGGGCATTAAGGTGGCACATAAATTTGGCGAGTGGGGCAACGGTTATCAGAAAGAACTGCATGAAACCGGCATTGTCTACATAAACGATAATCCGTACATTCTTACTGTGATGACCAACGGCGGCGACTGGAATGTGTTGTCTAACATGATATCGCAAATATCTAAAATGGTTTACGACCGTATGTCTAAACGTAGTAGCGCTACAGCTATGAAATGATTTCCGAATAATAGCTGTGTTCGATTTCTCAATAGTATTGTTATTGGTGATGGTCGAAATTCAGACAAGAACAAAAATGCAAGGAGGCTGTCTTTTCGGGCAGCCTCCTTGCATTTTTTCTTAGTGTGCAGTTTCTATACTTGTGCTCCGATCGGTGCGCCAGAGTAAAGTGAGTACGCAGTCATAAATTCGTTCACTTCGCCCTTTACAGCCCTAATTACAGATTCGTCGTCGGGGGACATGAGTACACGATCCAGCCAGTTTACTACTTGCTGCATTTCGGGTTCTTTCAGACCGCGGGTGGTCATGGCGGGTACACCTACCCGTATACCGGATGTAATAAACGGTGATTTGTCGTCGAATGGCACCATATTCTTGTTAATAGTGATATCGGCTTTTACAAGGGTGTTTTCCGCCTTTTTACCGCTGATGTTTTTGTTTCTAAGGTCAATTAGGAGCAAATGATTGTCAGTGCCGCCAGATACTATATGGTATCCTTTTTCAAGGAAACCGTTTGCCAGAGCCTGAGCGTTGGCAATGATCTGCTTTGCATAGGTAGTATACTCGTCCTGAAGAATTTCGAAGAAGGCCACGGCTTTTGCAGCGATCACATGTTCCAGCGGACCACCCTGGGTTCCGGGGAAAACGGCAAGGTCAAGTAAGGTGCTCATCATGCGCACTTCGCCCTTAGGCCCCTTTATCTTCCATGGGTTTTCAATATCTTCCTTCATCAGGATCAGGCCACCGCGGGGGCCACGAAGTGTCTTATGCGTAGTGGTGGTTACCACATGGCAATATTGGAATGGGTCGTTGAGCAATTTTTTTGCGATCAAACCAGCCGGGTGCGAAATGTCGGCAAGCACCATAGCACCTACCTTGTCTGCAATACCGCGTATACGGGCATAGTCCCAGTCGCGGCTGTAGGCAGATGCTCCGCAGATAATGAGTTTTGGTTTGTGTTCAAAAGCCTGATGTTCCATCATGGCATAGTCTACGCGACCAGTCTCTTTTTCCACACCATAATGAACGGCGTGATAGGTCTTTCCCGAAAAATTTACCGGAGAACCGTGCGTAAGATGACCGCCCATACTCAAATCAAGCCCCAGAATAGTGTCTCCGGGCTGCAGCAAAGCAAGCATCACTGCCGCATTTGCCTGAGCACCGCTGTGCGGTTGTACATTGGCATATTCGCAGCCGAAAATGGCTTTGGCTCTATCTATTGCAAGTTGTTCGCTCAGGTCTACCACCTCGCATCCGCCATAATAGCGTCGGCCGGGATATCCTTCCGCATATTTATTGGTCATCACATTACCCATTGCTTCCATCACCTGGCTGCTGGTAAAGTTTTCAGAGGCTATCAGTTCCAGGCCCCTGCTCTGGCGTAAGTATTCTTCGTGTATCAGATCGAATATGGCTGTGTCGCGTCTCATAGTAAGCGTTTAGAAGACAAATATACTCTTAATGGAAAAGTTTTTAAGCAATATCATAAAAAAATGGAAACCGAAATAAAAAATAGTGTAAATTATTAATTTATTTTTGTTTTATTCATAAGGTGAATCAAGTCGTTCCACGGTGTGGATTCCTTCCAAGGCACCCAGTTTGTTGCACAATGCATTCAGTTCTTCCCTGTCATGTACGAACACAGTGATATTACCTTCAAAAATACCGTCTTTCGAGTCCAGACTTAGGGAGCGCATATTCATTTTCAGGTCACCGGAAATTACGTTCGTGATCTTTTGAATGACGCCTACATCATCAAGTCCCGTGAGCCGGATACCGCTGAGGAATGATATTTCTTTGTTTTTAGCCCACTTGGTCCTAATGATACGATGCCCGTAATTGGCCAATAATTTGGCTGCATTGGGGCAGTCTGTACGGTGTATTTTAACTCCGTCGGATGTTTTAAACCCAAACACGTCGTCGCCGGGAATAGGTTGGCAGCATTGCGCAAGCTTGTAAAGCACTTTGTCTGCGTGGTCTCCAAAAATAACGACCTCCTGACCCTTGGGAGGTGCCTTTTGTTTGTTTTCATCGTCCACATAGTGTTTGACCTCGGGCTTTGGCTCACGGAATGGAGAAGTGAGTTTATCGCCCTGAATGGCAAACTCCCTGATGTCCTTCAGATCAAGACTACCCACTGCTATTCCGTAAAAAAGATCGAAGGGGGTGTGCATTCTGAAAAATGCCATTAATTCGTTTACGTTGTGTGGCGACATAGCGACACCCATTGCGTCCAGCTTGTTTTTCAGCAGTTGTTTGCCGTCCTCTGCGACCTTCCTTTTTTCGTCTTTAAAGTAATTTTTAATTCCAGACTTGGCTTTGGCCGTAATTACAAAATTCAGCCAGTCTTCCGACGGCCTTTGTTTAGATGATGTAATTACCTCTACCTGATCTCCGCTCTTTAGGACGTGGCTCAACGGCACCAGCTTATAGTTTACCTTGGCCCCTATGCAGCGCATACCCAAAACAGTATGTATGTCGAATGCAAAGTCGAGCGCAGTGGCGTTCTTGGGTAGTACGCGCATATCGCCCTTGGGCGTATAAATGTAAATTTCCTCGGTAAACAGATCGAGCTTAAAGTCCTGAATAAAGTCAATGGTGTCGGTCTCCGGGTTTTTCAGCACTTCGCGCAGATGCACCAGGAAACTATCCAGTTTGTTTTCCTGGGCAGACGGTGCCCCATCCTTATATTTCCAGTGGGCAGCGAGGCCTTTTTCCGCAATTTCGTTCATGCGCTCGGTGCGAATCTGGACTTCCACCCACTTGCCCCCCGGGCCCATAACGGTAGTGTGCAAGGCTTCGTAGCCGTTGCCCTTGGGTACGCTGATCCAATCTCTGAGCCGCTCGGCACCGGGATGGTAGAATTTTGTGACCAAAGAATACACTTTCCAGCAATCTTCCTTTTCTTTTTCCGGTAAAGACTTAATGATCACCCGGATCGCAAACAGGTCGTAGACTTCTTCAAAAGCCACGTGCTTTTTGCGCATTTTGGTCCATATAGAATGTATGGATTTGGGGCGGCCGTAGATCTGAAATTCAAACCCGGCATTGGTAAGTTCGTCCTTGATCGGTTTGATGAATTCATTTATGTATCGCGTACGGTCGCGTTTGGTTTCCTTTAGCCATCTGGCTATCTCGGTGTAGGTTTCGGGCTGGGTATACTTCATAGCCAGATCCTCCATCTCAGATTTTATCTCGTAAAGGCCCAGACGGTGTGCCAGTGGCGCATAGATATAGGAAGTCTCCGAGGCAATGCGCAGCTGTTTTTCACGGTTCAGGCTTTCCAGCGTGCGCATATTGTGCAGGCGGTCTGCGAGCTTTATCAGTATCACCCTTGGGTCTTCTGCCAGCGTGAGCAATATTTTTCTGAAGTTCTCGGCTTGCTTGGTGGTATCGCCCTTTATGTCTACTACATTAGAGATCTTGGTAAGGCCATCTATGATTTTAGCGATGTTTTCGCCAAATTCGTGTTTTATGTCATCCAGCGTAATTTCTGTGTCTTCGACCGTGTCGTGAAGCAGAGAGCAGATAGATGATGTGATGCCCAGGCCTATTTCTTCCACCACGATCCGGGCAACTGCCAACGGATGCAGGATATAGGGTGCACCCGATTTGCGCCGCATATCCTTGTGGGCTTCAACCGCCATCTCGAATGCATTCCGGAGTTTGGTCTTATCGCCTTTTTTTATTCGCTCCCTCAGGGCGCGCAAAAGCGCACGGTATTCCCTAAGAATGATTTTTTTTTCTTCTTCTTCGTTTATCGTATCCGAATATACGGCTGGTTTCGTGTCCATTCTTTGCTTGCTCGTGTATAGTAATGCTAAGTTAATAAAAAAGACGGATTATCCCATGGATACGGGATTTAGTAAGAATAGGGCTTTGCAGGAATTGGATTGACTGAAAGAAAGCTTCCGCTATTACCTAACTATGTTTTAGCCTCACAAATGCAATAAAGTCGGTCTGCGGTATTTTTTTTACCCCGGCCTGCCGCAGCATTGTGATCAATTGTCCCCGGTGGTTGGTAGAATGATTGAATACGTGCAGGAGGGTCTGGTTTACGGGTGTTTTGTGCGGATTTTTTTTCAGGTCGTAGTACATGAACTCGTGGGTCAAGGCCTTTTCATCGTAGAGATTGGCTGTAAAGTGCTGCAGGTCTGCCGATGCTGCTTTCCAGTTATGACAAGCTTCTGAAAACGTACCGAAAAATCCGCCTTCCATCCAGGTAGGGTGCTCGACAAGTGACAGCCGTTGAAACCAGATGTGCTCTGCGCTCCAGGTATGATAGACCGTTTTCCGGATGGACGGAAAACTGCTTACTATTTCCTGATCCAGCTGTTGCTCACTAAGCCCAAGCAGCACATCGATCAACAGATCATTGGCCCAAACATTGTACTGGGCATACTTCAGAAGTAAGTCTTTCATACTTTTCTACCTTTACACGAAAATAAGGGATTTACCATGTCGGAGCAAGTTAAGAATTTGGGATTTGACAGCCTGTGTATACACGGTGGTCACAAGAAAGATGGTAACAGGGGGCACCTCACACCGATCTATGCCACCAGTACGTATACTTTTGATAGTGCCGAACAGGCAGTAGACATTTTTAAAGGCAATGAGCCAGGTTATGTGTATGGTCGTTTTGGTAATCCAACTATTAATGAAGCGGAGGATAAGATCGCACTCATGGAAGGCTACGGACTTACAGATTCAACTGGTGCGCCGCTCCGCTTAAAAGCCATACTGCATTCGTCCGGAATGGCCGCCATTACTACCATGTTACTGGGTAACCTGAAAGCGGGTGATACGATCATCTCCCATTTTTCACTATACGGTGGTACTCAGGAAATGCTGGACAAAATATTGCCCAATCTTGGTATCAAGTCAGTGATACTCGACTTCCGGAATACGGAAAAAGTCGAAGAAGCAATTAAGGCTGACTCGTCGATCCGGATGATGTACCTCGAGACGCCTTCCAATCCTACCATTCAGTGCGTGGATTTGGCAGTGCTGAGTGCAATGGGTAAGCAGCATGGACTGATCGTGTGTGCCGACAATACATTTGCTACACCATACCTGCAGCAACCATTCAAATACGATGTGGACTATGTAATGCATTCCACAACAAAATTCCTGAACGGGCATGGAACCGCTATTGGCGGTGTACTGCTGGGGCGGGATCTGGAAAAAATGAACACCGTCATCACAAAAACGCACAGGCTTTTAGGTGGTAACAGTAACGGTTTTGATGCCTTTGTACTGACAAATGGGCTTCGTACGTTCGGCCTGCGCATGGAGCGCCATTGTGCCAATGCCATGCAGGTGGCCAGAGCATTGCAAACTCATCCGGGCGTACAAAAAGTTAATTACCTGGGGCTCGAGGAACATCCGGATTATGCTGTAGCCCAAAAGCAAATGAAGCATCCCGGAGCCATGATGAGTTTTGAGCTAAAGGGTGGATACGATGCCGGTGTGCGGTTTATAAATAAGCTGAAGATGTGTACCAGCGCGGTGTCGCTGGGTACCTGCGATACGCTTATCTCCCATCCCGCCAGTACCACCAATGTGGGTGTCCCGCGGGAAAAGAGAATTGCCTTTGGTATCACGGATGGATTGATACGCATGAGCGTGGGTCTGGAAAATGTGGAAGACATTATCGAAGACCTTACCCAGGCGATCAACTGATCTGAATTAAAATTCGTATGCGGGTATTGGAGTGTCTACACTTCAATACCCGTAAATGTGAAGGTACTGCCGTTAAACAGTCCTTTGTCGCTCAATTTCAGTGCTGGTATTACCAATAGTGCCATAAAAGACAACGTCATGAATGGTGCGTGAAGGCTTGTACCCAGCGCCAGTGCTTTATTGTTGATCGTTGTATAGGCCTCGCCGGTGGTATATCCGTCCTGATCGGACATAAGGCCCGCAATGGGCAGTGGCAGACAATCCACTCTTTTGTCGTCTTCTGCAACTGAAATTCCTCCCTGACATTCTATGATGGCGTTTACAGCGGCGCACATGCTTTCGTCATCGGCACCAACAACTATAATATTATGACAGTCGTGACCAACTGTGGAAGCAATAGCACCTCTTTTGAGCCCGAAATTGCGGATAAAGCCGACTGAAACGGGGGCTTGCGCTTCATACCGGTTGATCACTGCTATTTTAAGTATATCTCTTTCCGGGTCACTTACGATACAGCCGTCGGTGACTTTGGCCTCCAGATGTAGTTCATGTGTGATCAACTGGCCTTCGAGTGCTTCAATGACACGTATGGTCGGGTGGGGTTGTGTAGCAGGTAGTATGAAATCAGCGGGAACTCTGCCACAAGCGGCAAACTGGTTAATTGGCGGCACGGGTTGGAACGGTAGTAAAGACTTTCCGTTTTCAGCTACGAGTGTTCCGTCGATATAGGTTTGGAGTACCGAAAAATCCGTCAGGTCTTTCACTATGATAAAGTCTGCGGGATCATTTTTTCGTAGCAGGCCTACTGGTACCTTGTAATGCAACACTGGATTTATGCAGGCGGCCCGCAATACGTGAAACAGATCGTATCCTCTGTTAACGGAGCGAACTACCAACTCATTTATGTGTCCCATCGCCAGTTCATCCGGATGTTTGTCATCGCTACAAAACATAGTATGGTCCGGATGAAGTTTCAGCAGATCGCAAAGCGCCTCGTAATTGCGGGCAGCGCTTCCTTCTCTGATCAGAATATGCATTCCCAACGCTACTTTTTCGAGTGCTTCGTCCAGTGTATAACATTCGTGATCGGTGGTAATACCTGCCTGTGCGTAGGTGGCAGCATCAGTACCCTTTAGTCCGGGAGCATGGCCATCCACGGGCTTCCGGTGTTTGTGTGCCGCAGCAATCTTCGCCATTACAGACGGGTCGTTGAACAAAACGCCGGGATAATTCATCATCTCAGATAGATACCAGATGTCCTTATGTGCCATCAGGTGTTCAATATCAGTGGCATCCAGCGTAGCGCCTGCTGTTTCAAATCCGGTTGCCGGTACGCAGGAAGGTGCACCAAAAAAGAACTTGAAGGGAGTCCGCGCCGCATTGCGTATCATATATTCCACACCATCCAGTCCACTCACATTTGCTATTTCGTGGGGATCAGAAATGGTGGCAACTGTTCCGTGTGCGACTGCCAGTTGGGCGAAAGACGTGGGTACCAGCATGGAGCTTTCGATGTGTATATGCGAATCCACGAATCCCGGTAGTATGAACTGGCTGGGTGCGGACTCAATTTCGGTGACAGCGGCAATAAAACCGTTGGCCACGTCTATTTTTGCGGGGAATATCCGGTTATGGAACAGGTCTACATATTGACCTGATAAGGAGAACGAATGCATACGCAAAAGTAAACAAGGTTCGGGACAGCAAACAGCAACTGTACGGAAAACATCATTATTTTACGGTGAAACCACTCCAAAATGGAACAAATTGAAATCA
>CAIYJV010000044.1 GCA_903926605.1 uncultured Bacteroidota bacterium | reverse complement strand
TTATTTTCCTTTAAAAGCAGGTTTTCTTTTTTCCAGGAAAGCGCCTGTGCCTTCCAGCATATCCTCGGTTGTGAAACAAGCGCCAAAACGTTCGTTTTCGGCTTCAAAGCCATTTGTGTCACAGCGAGCGGCTTCGTTAACACAAGCAATAATGTAAGAAATGGCGATTGGCGCCTTAGTCTGTATTTTCTTAAGTATTTCTTTTGTTTTCGTCAGGAGCTCTGCGGCCGGTACTACATGGTTTACCAGTCCCAGTTCGCGCGCTTCCTGAGCGCCTATCATGTCGCCCGTCATCATCAGTTCCATGGCTTTGCCCTTGCCTATCAGCTGTGTCATGCGCTGGGTGCCGCCGTAGCCGGGTATCAGACCGAGATTAACTTCGGGCTGACCGAATTTTGCGTTTTCAGATGCGACCCTGAAATGGCAAGCCATTGCAAGTTCGCAACCTCCGCCTAGTGAAAATCCATTTACTGCAGCCACAATTGGTTTGGGGCAACTCTCTATTTTATTAAACACCGCAAGGTTGCCCCTGGCCGCCAGTGCGGAACCGGCATCCTTTCCCAATCCTCCGAATTCGGTAATGTCAGCACCGGCTACAAAAGCTTTTTCACCCGCCCCGGTAATAATGGCAGACTTGATCTCTGTATTTTGGTACACCTCATCCAGTGCTTGTCCCAACTCGTCTATGACATATTTGTTCAGGGCGTTCATTTTGTCGGGGCGGTTCACCGTTATGATCAGTGTTTGCCCATCCAGTTCGGTCGTAATATTCTGGTACATAAAATTGTATTATTTTGTAATTTATTAGCAATTAATTAAAACAGGTTTTTCCGGTTGGTCATTACCCATTCCTTTATATAGTCAGCTATTTCGTGGGTAGGTGAGGAAGGTCCGAACAATTTGCCTATTCCGGCAGAATGTAATTGTTCCATATCGGACTCGGGAATGATTCCGCCGCCGGTTAGCAATACATCCTGCAATCCCTGTTTGTCCATCAGTTCGCGTACTTTGGGAAATACTGTATTGTGGGCTCCGCTCAAAATACTTATCCCTATTACGTCAACGTCTTCCTGCAGCGCAGTATTTACTACCATTTCCGGTGTTTGCCTCAAACCTGTATATATTACCTCCATACCGGCATCGCGTAGCGAAGTCGCGATCACTTTTGCACCTCTGTCATGTCCGTCAAGGCCAACTTTTGCTACCAGAACTCTTATGGGCCGCGTTGTTACTCCGTTCATAGAAAATCAAAATAAGGGTAAAAGTAAGCATAATTGTTGTCAGTTTCAGTACTTTAGCCAGACATCGGCTAACCAAACTAAAGTTTGGCAAGTCTGCTGATTTTTTATATTGTTTAATTTTTTATAGTTTGTAATTTTTGTTGTTATTTTATAGAGATTGGTCGTTGAAAAGGTGAAATTTGCCAAGAGCTAAACGTTTAGTTAATAACAAAACAATAAAGAAAAAAATCTCCAATCATTTTGTGAATTAGAAAAACCTGTTTAATTTTAACCTTTCAATAAGTTAAGGTTAATTTGCAGGCGGAAATAATTTGAATTTTGGTAAATATTATTTAAGATTTACGTTTGTTTTCAGTTCATTTTTTATAAAAATTGATTTATTATGAAAAATCGTTTTATTATTTTGCTGATTCTGCCCTTTATTTTAGGGTCTGGTAGAATGTTGGCCCAGAGTGCAGTCACAGCTAAAGAAAACAAAACAGAGACGGGCAAAACGAAAGTGTACCCAAAATTTAGAAAAATATCGCTCGACCTGAGTGCAGGAACCAGGGGTGCCGGTCTTGGTATTCGTTACCGGATAGGCGAGAGCAATTGGGGCATACGTTTGGCATACAGCTATTTCCCTATTGCCTATGACGCAAAATTGAGTGTGAGCGGGTATAAAACCGATATCACATTGTTCAATAATTTTCAAGGGTTCCAGTTGTTGGCTGAATATCGTCCCGCTAAGAACTCAAGGTTTAAACTCATTGCCGGTGTCAGCGATTTTTATATAGCCAAATTCAGGTGTACGCTTACACCGACTGGCCAATATGCGCTTGGTAATATTCCGCTCAACGCTTCGGATGTAGGTTATGTGAATGCGCTGATAGACTGGTCTGGTATGGCGCCGTTTATTGGTTTTGGTTTTGGTAGCCCGCACCCCAAGCATAAAGTGGGTTGTAGTTTGGGTATAGGTATGTATTACCTAACTGAGCCGATTGTTAAGATTGTAGGTACCAACTTTTTGGCGGGTAATGATCAGAATGAAAAATGGATGGCAGAGAACATGAAGGACTACCGCTATATGCCGGTTGTGAATTTTCATATAAATTACAGGTTTAAAAAATAGTTCTTTATGAAACGTATATATATAGTATCGATTTTATTTGTGTGTCTTTTGCAGCTGAATTGCAAAAACCCCCTTTCCAACATCAAATTGTATGTGCGGAATGATTATTTCAAATATACCGTAACTGTTCAGGTGCAGGATGCAGCCAACCCCAATGTGCACCTCGACAACGCACTTGTGAGTATAAGCGGGCCGGATGGAGAAAACATTTTCGCGAAAGACGGCACAAAAAAGTTCAAGATATCGAATGGGTATATTGATTTTTCGCTCGTGCCAACCTCGGCTCCATCTGCAACCAAACCAATCCAATTTACAGTCAATATCAGTCTTGCCAATTATGTTCCGGTACAAAAGATCATCACGATAAATAACAACCAGAACAACCAGCGCTACACGGTCAGAATGATCAATTCGGCAGCGCCTCCCGGAAACGTGGACGTGACCAACCGAACAATTGTTATGAATAGCGGCGGACTTTCCAAGCCAGGTTATTCAGGCGCCAGGACCACCGGCTTTTCAGATGACCAGCTGGACGCTTTTGACATTGCACTTTACGTCCCGGGAGGCACCCAATTCTACTATTATCAAGACAACAGTAACTCGCTGATGACAGGTACGCGGGCAACCATACTCACTCACGATTCTACAGTTACAGTGGGTGCTACTCCGGTGTTGTACCGTCCAACAACTAATTATTATAATGAAGAATACGCGCTTATTCCGCAGTCACAATATACAAAAGTGAATTATACCGGTAGCAACGTGAGTGTATATATGGTTTATCAGAAAGAAACCGCACCACCATTTTCTTTGTACTACAACGGCAACAGCGCTTCCAGCAACCAAATTGTATCTCTTTCCAGTTCGTCAAGTATTTCTGAAAACGCCATCGTGTTCTCCACTGCTACTACGCGGCGCTTGATCGGAGTTTATTTTGTAGCCAAACTGGACAATGGTGAGTATGTAACGGTGAGTCCGTTACAGCGGACCGATTCAAACTGGTTTGTGAGTTATTTGATCGACCCGACAAAGATCAATCCGCAGACTGGTTCTCCATTCGCAGACGGAGATGTAATTGAAACAGGTATTGACTATAATCCAAGTACATCCTATCCTGTGCCAAGTCCTCTGTATACATTTACAGCCGCAACGCTCAACACCCTTAGATCCAATGTGCGTATGACATCAAACGGCAATTTGCGTGTAGAGTGTCAGTCGACCGATGTGGGTAACTATGCGGAAGGGGTTGCCACTCCGTTTGACTTTGAATTCCGTACGTTTTGTGATACCAATGTTATTCCTGATCCTGAAAACCTGTATGCAAATGCGATGTTACAGTTTTCATCAGGAGGTTCGTCTTATTTCTACAACTTGATTATTGAGCCTACAAACACGACCGTATCTAACAGCACATCGTTTACAGGTACATTAATTACACCAATTGGGGTGACTCCTTCTTTCGATGGGTCTATCTATAAAGTATATTACTGGGATTCGGCTATAGGAACCTATCCTGTTACAGCAGGGGCCACAAATGACGTTTTTACGCATAAGGATTTTTCGAATCCTTATGTACTTTACCCGGATATAGTTCGTTTTATGCTCACCCTGGATTGCCCGGCTGCTGGTAGCGGCAAGCTGATACAGCCCGATTTTAACGGATCTATTGCTTCTACCACAAGTGGGGTTGCGCACGTCGTTAATTGCAATGTAGTTGGCGGTTACTGGAAAACCAGGGGTATGAAAGTGGGTGCGGACATAACGCCGCTCACAGGTAATGCCTGTGGTAGTTCTTTCACATTTCCGGATGCGTCCTATACTGGACCCAAAAGCTTGGGAACGTTCAATTATATTACCATCAGCAATAAAGCAATTTGCAACTGTTATTTTAATATGTAAAATATTGTTGTTTTTTTAGTCGGGGCCCCAATTTGGGGCCCCGCTTGTTTACAGACCACTTGTAAGGTGCGTTTTTTTTGTTTTTCTTATAATCGGAAATCTTATTTTTACGCTGTGAAAAAATTATTGTTTCGTAGCATTGGGGCTTTTGCCCTGAGCCTTGTCTTTCTTGCCTCCTGCAAGGAAGAAACACCCGGAGAAAAGATGGCCAGAATGGGATTGAATTATTTTTCGGTAAAGCAATATTTCTACGACCAGTTACGCAACTACAATGGAGGCCCGATCACCATTGTTAAGACTACTGCCGCTGATGGGAAAACCGATACGGTCTACACAAATTCTGAGCAGTTTGATTGGTCTGACATCGCAAATTTGTTTGCAGAGACCGACATTAGTGATGCTGAGAATCTGGGCCATTACGATTTTTCGCAGTATGAAGACCGGGAAGACCGAACCGAAAATTTCTACTATCAGGCCAAAGACGATTATCTTTTTACCCGT
>CAIYJV010000043.1 GCA_903926605.1 uncultured Bacteroidota bacterium | reverse complement strand
TGGCCGTGCAGGATGCCACTGTGAGCACAGCAGTATTGAGTCTTGCCGTTTGGGGCATTTTGCTCATACTCCGCGCCTACCCTACTACAGCCGCAATCTATTTGTATGCACTGGCAGCCTCTGTGGTGGTCAGTCTTACTACCGTGTATTGCCAGTACAACCTGCTCCGGTGGTGGCCGGGACACAGCAATGATTGCTACCAGATTTGGCTTTATTACTCGCTACCCTTTAGATTCATATTTGTACTACTGTTCAATACCTGGATAGCTACCAGCAGCGCCATGCGAAAGATCATAGGCCTGCTCGAAAACCGCTACCAGCTACAAGCCGATGCTTCTGAACTGCTTAAAGATGCCGAACTGTTTAAACTACGGCAGCAACTACAGCCGCATTTTCTCTACAATAGCCTCAACTCCATAAACGCATTGGTACTTACCGACCCGGACAAGGCTCAGGATATGATAGGCCTTTTGTCTTCCTTTCTGCGCAGCTCTGTGCGACGGGAGTCTGAGGACCTCCTGCCCATAAGTGAAGAATTAGAATACCTGAGATCTTACCTCGATATTGAGTCTGTTCGTTTTGGAGACCGACTCAACGTTGTGGTGGCAAACACTGCCCCTGACGAGGCGCGTATACCGCCCTTCCTGTTGCAACCCATCATTGAAAATGCCATTAAATTCGGACTTTACGGCAAAACCGGAGCGGTAACCATTGAAGTCAGGATCGGGTCGGAGCCGGGTATGATCCATATTCAGATCACCAATCCCTTCGACCCGGATATTCAGCCACCGCGCGGCACCGGATTCGGGCTGGAAGGCATCAGCCGTAGGCTCTGGCTCTTATTTGGCCGGAACGACCTGCTGGAAACCCGCCGTTACGAAAACCTTTTTACCACCATTCTAAAAATTCCTGTTGCGCATGTATAAAGTAATTCTGATTGACGATGAACCCCTTGCCCGTCAGCTTATTGCCGGGCTGTTGAAACCCTTTTCCGAATTTGAGGTTGTAGCGTCCTGCGCAGACGGTTTCGAAGGATTCAAAGCTATACAGGAACATAAACCGGACCTCATATTTCTGGATGTGCAGATGCCGCGCCTAACCGGATTTGAGATGCTGGAGCTGCTGGACCAGCCTCCCGCTACTATATTCACCACTGCATTCGACGAATATGCACTCAAAGCATTCGAAGCTCATGCCGTTGATTATTTGCTCAAGCCTATCGTACGTGAGCGATTTGACAAGGCCGTAAAAAAATGGCTGGGGCAGACACAAAAGGATATGCCACCCGTGCAAACCCTGCTGGAAGGTGCACAACCCGAAGGTTACCAGCACCGCATTGTGGTGAAGGATAAGGGCCTGATCCGGATAATACCCTCACAGGAGATTTTTTATGTGGAAGCCTGCGACGACTATCTGAAGATATTCACAAAAGATGGTAACTTTCTAAAAAAAGGCACACTGAACAGCCTGGAGCAAACTCTGGATCCGCGGCAATTTGTCAGGGTGCACCGTTCTTATTTTATCCCCGTAAATCAGTTGGTACGTATTGAGCCCTACGAGAAAGACGGCCACATAGCGCTACTACACTGCGGCGCCAAAGTAAATGTGAGTAAAACCGGAATGGGCAAATTAAAAAGCCTGTTGGGCTGGTAGTTGCTGAGTGGTCGTTCGACCTCACGTCCTTAACGAAAAAGGCAAAACCGAACGAAACACTCATTGTTTTTGGCTAAATTTCTTCAACCCTATTTCTGCTCTTGCCTTGTGGGTGCGCTCCAGGTCGGGCGGGTTTCTTTTTATAGAATTCCACATCCAATTTCAGTTCCTGATTTTGAGTTGACCCTAAACTCACGACATCCCAGCAGGCTAAGTCCAAGGGTAAGGGCTATTACCTCAATTTAAACATCACAGGCAACTTATAAAGAGTCTTTACAGACACTCCGTCTTTCTTCCCGGGTGTCCAGGGCGGCATTGCTGCCACCACCCGTCGTGCTTCTTTATCCAGCAACTTGTTCACGCTTAGAATAACGGAAACGTCGCTAATGTCACCCGAGGGGTTTACCATAAAACTCACTACCACCCTACCATCAATTTTCTTTCTGCGTGCCTTGTTAGGATAATGCAGATTTTTTTGAAAATACTCTGTCAGATCATACGGACAGGAAGGCATGATGATATCTCCTTTTCCGTTTGTAGAATCGGCTAGCACCGGCATACAGACCGACTTTGCTTCTGCGCTGAAACAGCACACAAAAACCATGGCTAATAAAAGCAATTTTTTCATAAGAAAAATTTGAGTTGCACCAAAAAAAGTAACCACAAGATAGCAATGTCAGTGCTAAAACTGTACCAGCTCATGCCTGTTTATCTTTGCCAGGTCCAGAATGGTATTGGAGCCGTCCGGGGCACGCTCAAACATGGGTAAAAATCTCGCGCCATACAGCACTTGCTGGTAGGTGAACGAAGTACGTTGCTGCACCATGTTGGAAAAGTGATCGTCAAAGGCCTTTATATTTACGATCAGTTCCATGCGGCTGTCTTCCACATCCTGCCGTGTGAACTGGTACAGCGGACTTTCCTCATTAAGCGGATGCACGATGGTCCAACTCAGTGCTAGCGAATTGATCCGCGCCATCTCCGGCTTTAATTGAAAGAAACGGGTCTCTAACTTGCCATTTTCCATTACATGAAGTGCTAGCGTAAGCTGAACCTCCACATCGGTGAGGTGATTATTTTTGTAACTGGCCACTCGCACCATCATACCCTTTCCGCCCTGATACGGGGCTACCAATACGTTATCGCTAAACCGGAGGTATGCCCTGGGACGCGAAAATCGTCCGTAGATAAGACCGGTGACCACCGCGAATGAAAGTATACCCAGCAACGACTCCACAGATGCGACCATGTTTGCCAAGAGGCCCGCTGGCGCCACCTTTCCATAACCAACGGTGGTCATAGTTTGTGAGGAAAAGAAAAATGCTTCCAGAAACTGCTCCCACTGTGAGTGGGCACCATCAATACCCAATTTGTCCACGCCGACCATGAAGTACACTATGCCGAAAAAAATATTGGCACTGGTGTAGAACAAAAAAATGGTCAGAAAAAAATGATTCCGCTTCATACGCAGCAACGTATGATACATACTGATGCGCTGCCAGAAAGGTATACCCACCTTGCGCATATTGCCGGTGCCATCTGGGTTTACTAATCTGCCGCCTTCCACGCTGGAATTCGGCCCGAAGCCCGAGTTGCTGATGTTATGATACCTGTTTTTCAAGTTTTGCAGCGCCATGAGTAATTCCTGTGGGTAGGATCTTTACCGTTTAGTTCAAAAATAGCCTAAAAAACGCTCAATTAGTTCAGAGCCTTACTTTTTAGCCCAACGGGAATCAATGACGAATGAGATCACAACTGCCAGTACAAAGAGGATACCTCCGGCTGCAAGACTTATACAGGGAACGGTTTGCCGCATTGTCATCCAGAAATGCAAGGCATAAAACAAAGTACCCCAGACCACCAGTTTCAAGGCCCAGTTCAGTATCGGCACCAGGCTGAGGGGAGACACCTGCAACACACCTGCCGATACCCACAAATAATAGGCTGCTTGCAAATAGGTGGTTACCACAAAGCTTAGAGCAAGTCCGGGTAGTCCCAACCACAGGTAAAACGGATACATGAGTATGCAGGAAAGACCGAGATCGGTCAGACTACCAATGTTGATCAACCGCCCACGGTGATGGCGTTGCAACACGGTCGTAAAACTATAAGCCCGCAGCGGCAATACCAGCAGCGACATGCCAAACACAGGTATGGCATCGGCATAGCGGTCTGAAAAAAGAAAAAGGATAACGTCGCTCCGCAAAAAAAACAGGAATGCAAACAACGGGAACACGACACAAGACAACATCCGCCCTGAACGATTGAGCACTTGCAGCAGTTGGCTGTTATCTGTTTCCTCGCCCCCTGTCGGGAACTGCAGCAATATGGCGCTTCCGGCAGCATTGATCAGGAGGGGTAGAAATGGAATATTGACAGTGCCATTATAGTACATAGCCGACAGACCTGATGTTAGCAAAAGTGAAACCAGAAACTTATCTATCCAGGTAAACAAGTTCTGGGTAATATCGTAGACTCCCAAATGCAACCAAAGCGAGCGGGCCTTGCTGCGGTCTGGAGCCATATTGCTTTCTCCATTCACCTCCGGGCTGGCAATTGTAGCTGTTGCGACCGCACAGATAACAAACCTGGCCAGTAATGCCACTAACAGAACCGAAAACAACGGCAGCGGCATCAATTCTGTTCTGCCATAAAAATAATGTAGTGCCGTAAAGGCTGCGGCATAAAGTAAATTTGTGGTCACTACGATCAGGAAACGGCGATGCACAATGAGAAACGACTCAAGAATGGTTACCGCCGCAAACACTACGAAATACACAAACGGCACCAACGAATGGATAGCGGAAAAGCCTGATTGGAGCATCGTAAACACCGCTGCGCAGACCAATATCCACCCCACGAACAATGCCATCTGTATACGGGATACCGACCTGCGCAAAGCCGCTACCTGCGCAGCGCTATAAGTCATCATGGCTACGTGAAGACCAAAACATGCTACGGGCACCATAAGATTCAGGTGAATCCAGAAATGCGTGTACGTTCCATAAACTTCTCTGGGTAACCGGCGCGAAAACCACAATATCACAGCCAGATTGGCCAGCGACGGGAAAAACCGGGACAGGAAAATCAGGAAGGCATTGCTGACGAACGCGCTATTTTTTGCGGCTGGCAAACTCATTACATTCATCCTTGTTTAGATACCTGATGATCCGGGCAGGATTGCCCGCCAGTACACAATAACCTTCTGCGAAGCTCTTGGTCACTACGGTTCCGGCGCCGACAATGGTAAAATCGCCCAACACTACCTGTGGCAGTATCACTGCGCCCATACCCACCCAGCAAAACTTACCTATTTTAATGGGAGCGGCTTGCTGGTGCCGGGCGTTGTTTACAAAATCATGGTTGGCCGAAACAATGCCCACATTGGGCCCGATGTTGGTAAAATCTCCTACAAATATGCCATTGGTAGCATTGATGTACACTCCGGGTGAGTCACCGGGGAAAACCCCTTTCCCGATCACCAATTTCTCCGGACAATGTATGGTACTGGTGTGATGTATAGCCCACCGCACGCCTGCATTCTGGCGCAACAATTTGCGAAACACAAAATCGGTGATATAAAAGCCCACGCTCATCTCCTTTCTCATTCCGAACATAAGCTTTATATCCATTTTTTTGCGCGATCAGGCGTTATTGTTGGGTTCCAGGTCGCCTCCTTTTTTTACCAATGGTAAAAAAGCAAGTACGCAAAGACCGATGAGCATGATACTACTCACCATCGAAATGTTCTTTGCCCTGTAAAAACTATCAGGATGAAACTTAAACTCGATCTGGTGTGCTCCGGCAGGTACCTTCAGCGCGCGGAGCACATAGTCTGCTTTGTAGATGGGTGTTTCTTTTCCATCAATATAAGCCTTCCATCCATCGGCATAATAAATGTCTGAGAATACCGCAAAACCATCTTTCGAATTCTGTGAGGTGAAAGAGATCTCATTCAAACCGTATTTTGCCAGTTTCACGCTCGCTGCGCTATCCTTGCCGAAATTATAACTCCCGAAGTCTGATTTGAACGTAGCGCGCACAACTGCCGTCTTTTTGCTATTGAACGCATCTGGCATTTGTGTGGTATCTCCAATAGACGGTGCATTAAGCGACTTCATTTCTTCGTCGGCGGAGGCGGCCCATTTCACTTCCTCTACAAACCAGCCATTACCGTTGGCATTCATGTTCGGTATCACATGTGGCGCACTTTTTTGTCCACCCACAATAATATACTTGGTGTTCAGCATATTCAACACCTGATTGTTATATCCTGTCTTACCGCCAAGCTGACTTTCTATCAAATCCTGATAAATCTCCATTTTAGCAGGATGGTATCCACCTACACATTTATGGAAGTAGGCACGGGTAGCATCGTTATAGGTATCTCTGCTCAGGTCCAGAACCCTGTAGTAGGGGTCTTTGTCCTGAAGTATGACCTTATCTTCTTCACGTGGCTCGAAAAGTGCTTCATATTCTGCCGAATCCATGTAATTGGATTCATTCAGGTAATCATGCGCTACGGGGTACAGGTCTATCACAAACAACAGGGCAATACCCGCCATCATGATCCACGGTTTAATTTTCTCTTTGAGCACCGCCCACAACAGCGCAGCGGCAACTATTATCAGTACTGCACTCTTCAGTGCACTGGACATAGCCAAGGACGCGCGGTCGTCACGTAGTGCCGCAACCAATTGGGGTTGGTAACGTGCGTCTTCGGGCCCGGTAAAGTTGAAGAAGGCACTGGCGCCGAAACCGAGCACGAGGCAGATACCGGCAGTGGCTCCTGCAGCAAGTTTCAGCTTTTTCCAAAGCTTGTCTTTATCTGCATTTTGGTCCATGAATTCCTGGAGCGCCAATACGCCCAGCAGCGGGAACAACAATTGCGGTATGACCAGCGCAATGGTCGGTGTCCTGAATTTGTTAAGGAATGGAATATGGTCGAAAAGAAAATAGTTTACAGAGTCGAAGTTCTTACCCCAAGAAAGAATAATACAGATTAACGATGCACCAAGTATCCACCACTTCTGGTTTCCTTTTACGACCATCATTCCCAGAATGAACAGAAAACAAACCACCGCACCGAAATAAACCGGGCCACTTAAAAATGGCTGAGGTCCCCAGTAAAGAGGCAGTCTGTCTGCACCGGCGCCCACCAATTCGCTGGTCTTTGGCGCCTTGTCAGCAGACTCACTTGAAGAACCTCCGTACAAATAGGGTACCATAAGGCAAAAGGTCTCACCTATGCTGTTACTCCAGCGAAAAGCATATTCTTTGTCCAGACCACCGTTAGCCTTTTTGTCATGAACAGACAACTCACTGTTGCCACCCCGCATCGTAGCCTTTGAATATTCTTTTATCGTGGAAAACGAAGTATAGGTGGTACCAAGTCCCAATAAAAATGCCACCCCGGCAATACCGGTGGCAATCGCAAATTGCTTTATTTTTCCCTGCTTTGCCAGATTATAAAGTGCCCAGATGCCATAGCATGCAAACATGATCACCATGTAAAAAATAACCTGAAAGTGATTGTTGGTAAATATGAGCGAAATCACCACTCCCAGCAAGGCTGCGCCCGAAAAATACTTGCCGTCATAAACCATCATCAGTCCGGCGAGTGCGGCTGGCATATAGGCTATGGTAAGCATTTTTGTGTCATGACCCGCACCAATGATAATCGGATTGTAGGTAGCAAATGCATAGGCAAAAGCACCGGCCATACCCAACCACTTATTAACGCGTAGCGTACGCATCAATAGGTAAAAGCCCAGCATAGCGATAAAGAAAAAATAGGCCGGTTTGCCTACTCCCTCCAGTATCAGCTGTATATAGCTTGGATAATTTACGTTAGATGTTCCTACGTAAGTGGCATAGGTAGGCATACCGCCAAACATACTGTTAGACCACATCACGTCCTTACCCGTTGTTTCGTGGTAAGACATGGCCTCGTGGGCCATAGATTGCCAGGAGATATTATCGTGCTGGCTCAGTTTCTTACCACTTAGCTGCGGCAAACAGAACATCAGTGAAACGGCGGCGAAAATTAGGATCGCCAATCCATCAGTTTTAAACGTTTTCAGGTCAATTCGCATAAGGAAATTATTATGAAACAGAGTTTCAATTAGTCAGCCAAAAGTAATCAGTTATTTTAAAAAAAATAAGGGTGCACTACTGAGTATAGGCTAACGCAAATGCGCAGCAAATATTTTTACCGGCTAGGTTATTCAAATATGTTTAACAAAGCCATGCGCGGGACTCTTTTCCCGCCTATTTGGCAGCCATGTTCAGAATGATCTCTGCTATACCCGACAGATCCGATTCGCTCAGGTTGGTACCTGAGGGCAGACACAGGCCTTTTTCAAACAGATTTTCAGACACTCCGTTGCGGTAGCTGGGCGCGTACTGGAAAACCGGTTGCAGATGCATGGGCTTCCAAAGTGGTCGCGACTCAATATTTTCAGACTCAAATTTCAGCCGTACATCTTCCCTCGAAAATCCTGTCTTCTCCGGGTTAATGAGTATTGTGGTCAACCATCTGTTACTAAAATAACCGCGGGGCTCAGAAAGAAATTCAATACCCTCTATTCCCCCAAGTTTTTCGCGGTAAAAATTATAAATTGCCCTTCGCTGGCGTACCCGCTCATCCAGTATTTCCATTTGGCCGCGGCCTACCCCTGCGCACAGATTACTGAGCCTGTAATTGTATCCTATCCTGGAATGCTGATAATGTGGTGCTTCATCACGTGCCTGCGAGGCCAGGAAACGAGCATCGTTTACGATGTCCGCATTTCGCGAAACCAATGCACCGCCTCCTGATGTCGTAATGATCTTGTTTCCATTAAAAGATAAAACTGCCATATCGCCAAAAGTGCCACACTTCACATTGTCTACTGTAGAACCAAGCGATTCAGCAGCATCCTCCAGCACCGGGATATTATAGCGGGCCGCAATTTCTTTTATTTCCTTTATTTTGGCGGGCATACCATACAGGTGTACCGGCAAAATCGCTTTTATCGTTTTACCCAAAGAAAGCCTTTCCTTAATCGCTGTCTCCAGAAGGTCAGGACACATATTCCAGGTTTCCTTTTCGCTGTCTACAAAAACAGGGGTCGCGTTTACATAACTTATTGCATTGGCGCTGGCCGAAAACGTCATACTCTGACAAATCACTTCGTCGCCAGCTTGTACATTTAATAAGATCAGCCCAAGGTGTAATGCAGCAGTACCCGATATCAACGCAGCCACGAAAACATTCTCACCAAGATACTCGGCAAGATCATTCTCAAATCCATTTACGTTTGGCCCCAATGGTGCTATCCAATTGGTAATAAAAGCATCTTTTATATACCGCTCTTCCAGCCCTCCCATGTGTGGAGGCGATAACCATATCTTAGACTTCATCAAAACTATCTTTTACTTTTATCACTCTGGCCGGATTACCAACCACTGTTGCAAAATCTGGAATATCCTTTATTATCACTGCCCCCGCCCCAACTGTACACCATTTCCCTATTCTGATTCCCTGAATAGAAACCGCGCCAGAACCAATATGAGTTCCCTCTCCCACCTTCACATTTCCACTCAAAGTTGCATTGGGCGAAATGTGTACATAGTCGCCAAGTTCGCAGTCATGGTCTATAGAACTACTTGTATTTACGATACAATGCCGGCCAACCACAACATCCGGATTAATAACCGATCCAGCCATTATTACAGTTCCTTCACCTATCTTCACACGACCCGATATTACCGCCGAAGGGTGTATAGCTTTCCCAAAAGTAATTGAATTATTAAGTTTTTCAACGACTTTTTTTCTTATTTTATTTATTCCTATAGCTATTATTATTTTATCCGATTCTAAAGTCTGCGGCAGTTGCGGAGCCACAACACTATAGCCACAAAAAAATCCTGCTGGCCGGTCATCCCAGATATCAATACCCTTTTCGCCCTGTAGCTCCAGAATATCAAGTATTACTTTTCCGTGTCCGCTTGCGCCATACAAGATCATCGCTCCAGGCTTAGAATTTTTTGCTGCCGGTAAATTTTTCCATTGTCACCGAAGTGGCAGAACTAATTCCCTCTGATATAAACACTTTACGTATTGTAAAATACATTATTTTTATGTCAAGTGCAAAAGTAAGGTTATTTACGTACCACACATCATATTCAAATTTTTTTTCCCAGCTTATTGCATTTCTGCCGTTGATCTGCGCCCAACCTGTAATGCCGGGTTTCACGTCGTGCCGGTGCCGCTGGGTGTCATCATACAACGGTAGGTATTCTATTAGCAATGGGCGCGGACCAACCAAGCTCATTGTTCCTGTTATTACGTTCAGCAATTGCGGCAACTCGTCCAGCGACGTGCGGCGCACAAAAGCGCCAATGCTGGTCAAACGTTGGGCATCGGGAAGTAAAGTACCATCCTTATCCCTTTTGTCGTTCATGGTCTTGAACTTTACAAGGCGGAATATCTTTTCGCCCTTACCCGGCCGCAACTGAAAGAAAAACGGTTTACCCGAATTGGCAATTACCAATAAAATCACTACCGCAATAAAAATAGGAGACAACAACACAAAAGCCACCAGTGCTACCACAAAATCTATAAGCGGCTTTACTATACGAGCATAAAACGATTGCGAGTGGACAATTACCATACCGGAACAGGCAAAAATAGATAAGAATTGTCATACGCGGCATTAATTTAGATTAATGCAGATAACATAATGGGAAGCGATGGTTTATATTATACTTAATAATAAATAATACCTTAAAACGAATGAGACGCATATTTAATTACACATACAAATATTATGTCGTGTTTTATGAAAAAAAAAATTTACCCGTAACTTAATTAAATAATCCGATTTCTAAACAACCTTGTATTACCTTTGTTTTCGTATTTAAAATCTCTTTTCTTAAATTAACATATTTTATGGGTTACCTGAAAGATCTATTCAAGCAAAAAGCTGACGCCCACAGTAAAGAAATTAAGGGCATAATTGAAAAATACGGAAACACTAAGATCGAAGACGTAACGCTGGCACAGGTGTATCAGGGTATGCGTGGTATTACCGGGCTGGTGACAGAAACGTCGCTGCTCGATGCCAACGAAGGTATCCGGTTCCGTGGCTATTCTATTCCAGAGCTTCGCGAAAAACTGCCCAAGGCAGAAAAAGGCAATGAACCGCTTCCCGAAGGTTTATTCTACTTGATGCTGATTGGCGAAGTGCCATCAGAAAACGATGTGGATCACCTTTCGGCAGTGTTAGCACGCAGGTCGCATGTACCCAATTATGTGTTTGCCGTTATTGAGTCGTTCCCCACCTCAGCGCACCCCATGACCCAGTTTACAGCCGCGATACTTGCGCTGCAGACGGAATCTAAATTTGCAAAGGCCTACAACGAAGGCCTCAGCAAAAAAGACTACTGGTCTTTTGTGTACGAAGACGCGATGACACTCATTGCCCGCCTGCCACGTATAGCGGCTTACATTTACCGTCGCAAATACAGGAACGGAGAGCATATTCAACCCGATGGCATGCTGGATTGGGCAGGAAACTTTGCGCACATGCTCGGTTTCGAAGACGAAAGCTTTAAGGAGTTGATGCGCCTTTATCTGACCATTCACGCCGATCATGAAGGTGGAAATGTGTCGGCTCACGCCACCCACCTGGTAGGCAGCGCACTCAGCGATCCATACTTATCTTTTGCAGCGGGCATGACCGGTCTTGCCGGCCCATTGCACGGACTGGCCAACCAGGAAGTAATTCGCTGGATAGACGAAATGTGTAAGGAGCTGAACAATGCTGAGCCCAGCAAGGAAGAAATAGCAGCCTATATTAAGAAAACACTGGCAGAAGGCAAAGTGGTACCAGGCTACGGCCATGCGGTATTGCGTAAGACAGACCCGCGCTTCATTGCGCAAATGGAATTCGCAAAACGCCACTGCCCGGACAACTCCATGATAAAAACCGTTTGGAACATTTATGAAGTTGCGCCACCCATACTTGAAAATACCGGAAAGATCAAAAACCCATGGCCCAATGTGGACGCCCACTCCGGCGCACTCCTCAAGCATTATGGCCTGATAGAAGAAGATTTCTATACCGTCATGTTTGGCGTATCCAGGGCACTGGGCGTACTGGCCAGCCTTTGCTGGGATCGCGCACTGGGCTTCCCCATTGAAAGACCAAAATCTATAACTACCGACTGGGTGAAGAAAAACATCATGAAAGAAACAGTCGCAGAATAAATATTTCGTTGACATCAATATATTCAAAAAGCAAGCAGCAAACTGCCTGCTTTTTGAATTTTATAGAAATAAGTTATTGCCTAACTTGCACCCGATTTCAACCAAGAACAACCAAATACAAAAACAATAAAGATTATGAACAAAGGACCAATTTCCCAGTTTATACAACATCATTACCGCCATTTCAATGCAGCAGCGTTGGTAGATGCCGCAAAAGGATATGAAACCCACATGGAGCTGGGCGGCAAAATGCTGGTGTCTCTGGCTGGCGCAATGAGTACAGCCGAGCTCGGCATTTCGTTTGCAGAAATGATTCGCGCTGGCAAGGTGCAGATCATTAGCTGTACCGGTGCAAATCTTGAAGAAGACATCATGAACCTGGTGGCGCACTCACATTACAAGCGTGTTCCCAACTACCGCGACCTGAGCCCTAACGATGAGTGGGAACTGCTGGAAAACGGCTTCAACCGCGTCACAGATACCTGCATACCGGAAGAAGAGGCTTTCCGCAAAATACAGAAGCATATTTTCAAGATCTGGAAAGACGCCGAAGATAAAGGCGAACGCTATTTCCCACACGAATTCATGTATAAGCTCCTGCTGAGCGAAGTAATGAAGGCCGACTACGAGATTGACCCCAAACACGCATGGATGATAGCTGCAGCCGAAAAAAATCTGCCAATCATCGTTCCCGGATGGGAGGACAGCACTATGGGCAACATTTTTGCTTCCTATTGTATCAAGGGCGAACTGAAGCCATCTACCATGAAGTCCGGCATAGAATACATGATGTTCCTGACAGATTGGTACAAGAAGAACTCAGGTGGACAGGGAATAGGATTTTTCCAGATCGGTGGCGGTATCGCCGGCGACTTCCCTATCTGCGTAGTACCCATGATGTATCAGGATCTGGAAATGACAGACACCCCGTTCTGGGCATACTTCTGCCAGATCAGCGACAGCACTACTTCTTATGGATCTTACAGCGGCGCTGTACCCAACGAAAAAATAACCTGGGGCAAGCTGGACATTCACACACCCAAGTTTAT
>CAIYJV010000042.1 GCA_903926605.1 uncultured Bacteroidota bacterium | reverse complement strand
AACATACATTATAACTGGGGTGGTGCAGAGAATGTGCTTAAGCTGGGGCCGGATGATACGTTGCCACACGATAGGAATTTGCCGGGCGAAACTGTATTTGCCTATCAGGACGATGATTGCAATCTGTACCGGATATGTAAGGATGAAGAATTTGCCAGGGTTTTGTACAAGGATGGTTTTTGCCTTTATTCCGTTTCGACCCATGGCAGCTACAGAAATACTGCGTATTTTTTCAGCAGGGATCTGTGTTCTGCTGTGCAGGAGTTGAGTCGTAGAAATCTGGCCAAAGCATATAGCGACCGGCCCGCTTTTCTTGCCAAAGTACAGTCTCTGAAGGATGATGATCAGCTTATAAAACTGGACCATGTGAATGGTCAATATACAGTGGTAAATATTTTTAATTTGACGAGCAACTAATTGATTTTCCCTGTTGTTAGCCTTTTTTAATTAATTCTGTACCGGGAGTATTGTGCTTTAATATACCCAAATTAGTCAATACTGGTTTTGCGACTCTGTACCTTGACTACATTACTGGTTATAAAAAAGCGGGAGGCTGCTGTATCAGGCAACCTCCCGGCTATAAAATGAGAAGCGGTGTTTACTTTCTCAAATAAGTGACCGGAGCCAAAAATGTGCTGGTTTCGGGATTGAATTCGCTAGTGATGAGCGTGGTATCAGATAGATCGTCAATGAAGACGAGATACCAGCCGGCAGATTCAGCGAAGATTTGCCATTTCCCAAGATTTTCGTGCCACTTCAGCAGCAGGGGTGCACCTTCGAGGTTGTCCAGACCAGGCATATTGAGGCCCGAAACCCCTCCGTTGAGAATGAATTTATGTCCCAGCACCTCAAATCCGATATTGGCATCGGTGCTTTCCCAATAGCCCTGCAAAGCCAGGAAGATATCTTTTTCTGTTTTAAATGGTTCCATGGTATTTGAGTTTTTATAGATCAATTATTCGTTTTCCCCCAGGAATCGTTCAGCATCCAGTGCGGCCATGCACCCGGAACCGGCGGCAGTGACAGCCTGACGGTAGTTTTTGTCTTGCACATCGCCGCAAGCGAATACGCCGGGCACATTGGTCCTGGTGCTGCCAGGGTGCGTGAGTATGTATCCCTGTTCGTCCATATTAATATAGTCTTTAAAAATGCCTGAATTGGGCTGGTGGCCTATTGCGGCAAAAAATGCCTTGATCGGTACAGTGGTTACATCGCCGGTCTTATTATTGCGAATCCGGACAGCCTCTACAGATTTTTCACCCAGAATTTCTTCGGTATCGGTGTTCCAGTACAATTTGATGTTGGCAGTTTTGGCCACACGGTCCTGCATTACCTTGCTGGCGCGCATTTCGCCCTTGCGCACAAACATGTGCACGTTTGCGCATATTTTAGAGAGGTACATAGCTTCTTCGCAAGCCGTATCTCCGGCGCCAACTATAGCCACCTCCTGATTTTTGAAAAAGAAACCGTCGCATACCGCACAAGCCGACACGCCATGGCCATTCAGTCTGGTTTCAGACTCCAGGCCCAGCCATTTGGCCGATGCGCCGGTAGAAATGATCACAGTTTCGGCTTCGATCCATGTTTCTTCGTCTACTTCACAAAGGAAGGGCCTTTTTGAAAAATCCACCTTGGTGATGATACCCCAGCGTATGTCTGCGCCCATACGAGCTGCCTGCTTTTCAAAATCAACCATCATAGCCGGGCCCATGATGCCATCGGGATAGCCGGGGAAATTTTCCACATCGGTAGTAATGGTCAACTGACCGCCGGGTTGTAAGCCCTGATAAAGCACGGGTTTCATGTTTGCACGGGCCGCATATATGGCCGCAGTATATCCGGCGGGGCCGGAACCGATGATCAGGCAATGGACTTTTTCTGCAATAGTCATGATTATTAGTCAGTTTTTGTTGTTGAATCAAAGAACGGGCATTTTACGCCGATTCGCACCATAAAGGAACAAAAGTATCTCATGACTTGCAAACGCTCTGTGAAATATTGCTTTACGGTCTGGTGCATGGTTTACAAGTGCAAAAAATAAAGGGTGCCCACTAGGAGGCACCCTTTGTTTTGAATTGCGGAACGTTTGCGTTACAGATCACGGCGTTTCAGTTCTTTTTCAATAAGGTTCAGTTCACGACTTGTCTGCCCGGCTACGGAGGTGTTTTCTTCTGCCCTGCGCATCAGGTAGGGCACCACGTCTTTTACCGGACCGTAGGGCAGGTATTTGGCCACGTTGAACTTATTGTGTGCGAGATTAAAGGAAATATTGTCACTCATACCGAACAATTGCGAAATATAGACCCGCGGGCTATTGTGCTGTATATTGTGTTCTTCCATGTATTGAGCGGCCTTCATACAGCTTGTTTCGTTGTGGGTGCCTATGAACACAGATACTTTGTCCAGATTGGCAAGACAATAGAGCATGCCCTCGTCATAATCCTTGTCTGTAGCGGCTTTGTTGGGCTGAATCGGGTCCTGGTAGCCCATTTCGCGGGCACGTTCCCTTTCTTTTTCCATATAAGCTCCCCTCACGAGTTTGGCTCCCAGGATATAGCCCTTTTCGGCAGACGTTTTTATATTGTCTATCATGTAGGACAGCGTACCATGGCTGTAAAACTGGTAGGTATTAAATATAATAGCCTCCTTGCGGTTGTACTTCATCATCATGGCTTCACACAACTCGTTCACGCCCTCCTGAATCCATGTTTCTTCGGCATCTATCAGTACCATCACATTTTTCTCAAATGCTACAGAGCAGATGTCGTCTATTCTTTTATGCACGCGTTGCCACTCTGCTTTTTCGGCGTCGGTGAGGGGTTGCTGTGCATTTATCTTCTCCATCAGCGCAAAGCGGCAAAATCCGGTGATCTTCATACTGATGAAGGGGATATGCTCTTGCGTGGCCGCATACTTCACTGCTTTTATGAATTCCGGTACTGCGCGGTCAAAGTCGGCTTCATCTTCTTTGCCTTCCACTCCGTAATCCAGAATGGTGTTCACATTGTAGGCGCCGATCGTGGCGGCTGTAAGGGCAGCTTCTTCCATTGTTTCACCACCACAGAATTGTTTGAACAGCGTTTTTTTGATCAGCGTGTTCACAGGGAGTTTCATACGCAGCGCGGTAAGCGTAAGTTTTATACCCATTTTTGTGAGTGCCGGCGAGCCCAGAAAAGAAAACAGGAAATGAGCTTGTTTGATTTCTGAATTCGGTCGGTACTTGAAGGCAATTTCTGTATTATTAAAATCGGGTAACATAAATTCGTTTTTAGGACGCGGCAAAGTTAAAGCGTATTCATGAGTGTTTATACTGCACGGGCATTTGAAATTGATGATTTAGGGCATTGTTTATACGAACGGCGCAAACTTTGATTTCGGAAATAAAGCGGGTATTTGAGTAGGGCAAACTATCGGAAAGCGGCCGTGGCAGAGTGCAGGCTGTGAAAGCCCGCAAGTGATTTATGCTAAAATAATAAATATTTATGCACAAATTGTTTGTGAGCAAAAAATATCTACCTTTATCACCTCTAATTTTCTAAACTTAAAAACAAAAACATGAAAAAAGCACTTTTACTCATGGCTGCGGGCTCGTTTACGCTTGCAGCAAATGCACAAATGCTTAACAGGAGCAGCGTTCTGTTTAACCAAAACGGGCAGTCTGTAAGCAAACCGCAAGCACAACGGAACAACATTAAGTCTGGCGAGGAAGCGTTTAAGGACTTGACCAAGAAGACTGGCCGTTCTGTAGAAAGGACTACTACTGGTGGCGGTCGTTGGTATAGTTACGGTTCCAATTTCCTGACTTTTGCAGGTTCCAACGTAAATGAAAGTCTTGCAACAATGTGGAATGATACTTCAGCCATGTACAATTATGGTACGGAAGGAATTAACTATTCTACTTCTTGCGGAACATCGTTCGATCCGACTTGGGCATGCTATTACGATGCATCCTATTATGCTACTGGCGCATTAACAGGTTCTATCGAGATTTCTTCGACCAATTCATATTACATTGACTCTGTGGTTCTTTATGGTTCATACACTCGTCCATCTACAGCGGTAAATAAAGACACGATCACGCTTGGTCTTGTGTATGGTGGAACTTCTTCTACAGACAACTTGTCAGACTATAGTTACTATCAGGGCGCTGCCGGTTCTTGGCCGTCAACATCTTATCCCGGATATGACACACTCAAATTCCTCAGTATGACTCACGACAGTCTGCACAACGTAGCTGGTCAGAGATCTGGATCTACAACTCCGGTTTATGTTCAGAAAGTACAGGTTGGCGATGCAGATACGTCTTCAAATTTTGCAATGGTTGTTCCAGTTGGTACTGGTGCCGGTTTCATGGTACCTCCAGGTGGTCTGGTAGCTATGTCGGTTTCTTTCCACAACGGCGATCATCCCGATATGTTCAATCCTCCCGCTCCGGTTCAGGATGCTTCTGGACAGTATTACAGTTATTATGAGCCATTGGTTATTGGTAATGGAGATGGTGCTGGAAACTCAATTATGCCTGTTTACGCTACAAACGCAGGAAGTGGTTACCTGCCCACAAATTGGTATGGTACCGGTGTTGACTGGAACGTAGGTTACTGGAAATACGGTGGTTCTTACAATCAGGGCGCTACCAATTATTATCCAATGTGGGTATTTGGTGATCCATCAGCTCCAACTTGGCAGCAGTATTTTGCTTATGACTTCCACGTAACTTGCCCAACTTGTTGGACTCTGGGTGTTGACGACGTAAACAAAAATCAGTTGTCTGGCGTTAAGGCTTATCCTAACCCAGCCAATGAAGTAATGAACGTTTCTTACGAATTTGCTAAAGCTACTACCGCTACTATCTCTCTTACCAATATGCTCGGTCAGACTGTATTATCTCAGACTATCAACAACGCTGGTTACGGCGCTGCGAAGCTGAACACTACTGCTGTTCCTGCTGGTATCTATTTGTTGACTATCGAATCAAATGATGGTTACAAACAGAGTGGCCGCGTGAATATCGCTCACTAATTCTTAATAGGTCATCTTATAAGGAGGCAGCAGTAATGCTGCCTCTTTTTATTTGGGTGGGTTGCAGCAGGACAGGAGGCTGTAGCAGTGTTCTGAAATCAGTAACACTTTAGTTAGCAGACACAAGTGATTATGATGCCTTGCAGGACAGGTGCGTTGTTCGATATAGGTTTTATGTCGTACGTGAATTTTCTTTATTTTTTGTTTTTCGAAACAATATTCTATTATTGCACCATCAACACTGAAATTTTTAGTGCGAAAATTATGTAACCAGCATGGCTGACAATTTACTTATAGTGGAGTCTCCGGCTAAGGCCAAGACTATTGAAAAGATATTAGGTAGTGATTTTGAGGTAAAGTCCTGTTATGGCCATATTCGTGACCTGGAGAAGGAAGATATGGGGATAGACATAAAAAACGGTTTCACACCCAAGTATGTCATCTCTGAGGATAAGCAAAAGGTGGTAAAGGAGTTGCGATCACTATCGAAGAAGGCCAAAGAGGTTTGGCTGGCAACGGATGAGGACCGTGAAGGAGAGGCTATTTCGTGGCATTTGTGCGAAGTACTTTCGCTGGACCCGACCAAGACGAAGCGTATTGTGTTTCATGAGATTACGAAACCGGCTATATTGGCGGCAGTAAAAAATCCGCGTTTTGTGAATATGGACCTCGTGAATGCCCAACAGGCGCGTAGGGTACTGGACAGAATAGTGGGTTTTGAATTGTCGCCTGTATTATGGCGCAAGCTGAGCCCGAACCTATCGGCCGGTAGGGTACAGTCGGTTGCGGTGCGGCTGATCGTGGAAAGGGAGCGTGAAATAACCCGTTTTAAAGTAGTCAGCAACTTTAAGGTTGAGGCCACGTTTGCAGCTGAAGACCTGAATAATAAAAAAGTATCTTTTAAAGCAGAAGGGCCGGATAAGATAAAGGACCTGAACGGAGCAGAAGCGTATTTGGGTAAGTGCGTGGGTGCTGCCTACACGGTAAATGATGTGCAGGTGAAGCCGGCGAAAAAATCGCCATCGGCACCGTTTACCACTTCTACATTGCAACAGGAAGCAAGCAGAAAGCTGGGGTACAGCGTATCTAAAACCATGCTGATAGCCCAGAAGCTGTACGAAAGCGGGTTTATAACTTATATGAGAACAGATTCAGTGAATCTCTCTGAATCGTCAATAGAAGATACCCGCAACGCTATTGTTAATCAGTATGGAGAAAAGTACCACCAAAAACGCGTTTTTAAGACGAAAAGCGAAACCGCCCAGGAGGCGCACGAAGCCATTCGCCCTACCGACATGAGTGTAATGTCTACCGACGAACAGGACAATTCGCGGCTGTATGACCTGATTCGTAAGCGTACGATGGCCTGCCAAATGGCCGACGCGCAGCTGGAGCGCACGATCGCTAAAATTGGTATCTCTACACAGACCGACCAGCTAACGGCTACGGGAGAAGTGATTCGGTTTGACGGATTCCTGAAGGTGTATACTGAAGGAAAGGATGAGGAGGACGGTGATGACGACATTGCCGATGGTATGTTGCCTCCTTTAGTTCCCGGTCAGGTTCTGGATATGCAGCGAATGACCGCTATAGAACGTTTTTCCCGTCCCCTGCCAAGATATACGGAAGCTTCGCTGGTAAAGAAACTGGAAGAATTGGGTATTGGCCGTTTTTGAAGTTCAGTTTCGAGGTAAATGAGAAGATTGCGGCAAATCAGGATATCTATTT
>CAIYJV010000041.1 GCA_903926605.1 uncultured Bacteroidota bacterium | reverse complement strand
GTAAAACGCCGCAGGTGCAGAAACGGGTGGGGTAGCACCAGGCTTACATCATTTGAAATCAGGCTGTCGTAAAACAGTATGTCTATATCCAGCGTTCTGGCACCCCATTTTATGGTTCGCTGGCGCCCGGCCTTTGTTTCTATTTGTTGCGCAAGCTCTAGTATTTCTGTTGGCGAACATAGGGAAGCAACCTTTATTACCATATTGAGAAAGGCAGGTTGATCGGTTTTTCCCCATGCAGCAGTTTGGTACATGGACGATTGCCGGGTAACAGAGCCTATCGTCAATTCAATTTGCTTGATCCCCTGTTCCAGCCATGCTTTCCGGTCTCCTTCGTTAGATCCGAGCGATAGAAATACTGTGTGCATTCGACACAAATGTAACCTGAAATATTTTTTGTGGCTAGCCACTTGGTTTTTTTGCTTGTTTGCGAAATCGCAATAATTCGGGGCAAAAGGTCCTTTTTTTATTGATTAAATTCTTTATATCCCTAAAAAATTTACTAGTGTTAGGGATTTTTTTTGTTGTTTTATAGTCAGACTTTTGTGAGAGTTAATGTTTCAATAACTACACAAAATATTTTTATTTATGCGGCATTATCTATGTGTATTGCTCGATGACGATCCGCTGAATAATATGTTGAATAGGCTTGTAATTGAGCGAAACTACCCGCAACTTGAAATTGTAGAATTTACAGATGCAGATTCTTGTTTGAATTTTATTGCAAAAAACACAACAGGAAAACGAGTACTCCTTTTTGTAGATATCTATATGCCTCAGAAAAATGGCTGGGATTTTCTAAATGTACTAAGGACTTTTTCAACAGAAATTCTGAATCGTATTTCGGTGTTTATGCTATCATCATCTATTTATTTGCAAGACCATCAGCGTGCAGATAATGATCCGATAGTAACAGGATTTCTTACCAAGCCACTTACAGACGATAGTCTGAAATACTATGTGGTAGATAAATTGCGGTAATAACTATGGGCTTATCTCGGACAAACGGTTTTTTTTACAGTTTATCGTTTTTTGTTATTGGATTATTTGCCTGCAATAGCCATAAAATATACTCAGGTAGCGAGGGGCCTTCTAGTGTATTGGCGACTCCATTACATAATATCGATTTTGCCGGGGTAGAGCGTACTCAGCTTGTCATGGATAGCCTGCGTAAAGTTTGCCGTTTTTCAGGGTATGATTGGTTTTTGTATTTCGGAACACTTTGTACAAAAAAACAAAATTCCGGTGCAATTGTTAGCGCTAGTAGGTACGCCGATTCGTTGCTTGCTTTACGGAATGATGAGCAGATCAGTAGAGATTCTACATTATTGTTCAACATTTACACAACCCGTGCGGATATTTATTACGACCTGAATATAATGGATAGTGCTGCCAAGTATTTTGTTATGGCCAAAATTCTGGCACAGTCATTGGATTCCAAATGCATGCTTGCGAAGTACTTTAAGAGCATAGGTCAGGTATATTATAATGAAGCCAATTATACCAGGGCATTGGTGATGTTTCAAACCGCAGCAAAAGCACATTCTTATTGTGAGAATGAATCGTTTTCAGAAAAATTCTTTGAACAGGACGTTATTTCTGATATTGGCTTGACGTATGAACATATCGGCAACACCGATAGCGCAGCTTATTTCTATAACTGGGTTTTACGATTTGACAGTCTAAATCTTGCAAGCGCCACTGAATTCAGGCGTGGGTATTGGTTGGAGGCAATGGCGGTAGTGCGCGGTAATTTGGGCAGCCTTTTTTTGATTTCTGGTAGAACCGATTCGGTCGAGTATAATTATCGAGAGTCTATTAGACTTTATGACATAAACAATAGGGCTACTTTCGACTTGGCTTTTAACAGGATAAATCTGGCCAATTTCTACTTAAAAACGAATGATCTTGATGCGGCAGGTACTGAACTGGGCAAAGTTGGTAAGTTATTAAAAGGCAACACCATAAAAGGTACCTTCAGGGACAGCCTCGAGTCTAATATGAGGTATTTTGAGACGCTGTCTGATTATTATTATGCCCGGCATGATGTGGAAGGTTCTGCAGTTGCATTTAGGATACACCACAGTTATCAGGAAGCTAAAAATAAATTAATGCAAGTCCAAATTGGCAATAGTGTTTTTCCTAAAATGGCAGGGATGGAAATGTCCGAACGCGTTATCGAATTGAATAAAGATATTCGGATCAGAAAAAAGAAAATGCAAATTGCCTTTTTATTTATTATTCTGCTGATCATTTCTGTTTTTGTTTTTGTGAAAATAGTGATCAGGTATCGTTTCAGAAATTCCAGGCTTATAAAACAGAATATAGGACTTGTTGAGAAAAAGAAAGATGTGATTTCAGAATATTCTGTAAAACTAGAGGACAACCACACGTATTATAAGTCTATTTTGGATAGCACAGAGGACCTGATGTTTGTGATAGATCGGGATTTCAATTTGTTGGCATTTAATCATG
>CAIYJV010000040.1 GCA_903926605.1 uncultured Bacteroidota bacterium | reverse complement strand
TGTGCAGTTATTTTTTCTACGGTTGCTGGGACTGGCGCTTTCTATTTTTGCATATTTTTTCGACCTTTCTGGATTATTTTTTTGGAATTTGGGTTGATAAATCGGTCCGTCAGAAAAAACTTTTTCTTTGGCTTAGTGTATTCAACAACCTTATTGTTCTTGGATTTTTTAAATATTACAATTTTTTTATAGAAAATTTCCAGATTCTCCTTGCACAGGCAGGTATGCATGTACATACCAGTACCCTCAATATTGTACTTCCAGTCGGCATTTCCTTCTATACGTTTCACGGAATGTCATATGTATTTGATATTTATAACCAAAAATTAAAACCGACTCGAAATTTTATTGAGTATGCAGTTTTTGTGTGTTTCTTCCCACTTTTGGTTTCCGGCCCCATTGAACGAGGCAGTCATTTACTTCCTCAGGTTCGTGCACCGCGAAGTTTTTCATTTCAGCAGTCTGTAGAAGGCTTGCGCCTCATTTTATGGGGCTTTTTTTTAAAAGTTGTAATTGCTGATTCACTGGCTCCTATCGTGAACGATATTTTTGGTAATTATAAAACACTCCCCGGACAAACCCTTATTTTGGGTGCAATTTACTTTTCGTTCCAGATATACGGAGACTTCTGCGGTTATACTAATATCGCAATCGGTGTCGCCAAGCTTTTCGGTTTCGAATTACTTTCAAATTTCAAGTACCCGTATTTTTCTCGCAACATCGCAGAATTCTGGCGTCGCTGGCATATTTCGTTGTCTTCCTGGTTCCGTGACTACTTGTATATTCCGTTGGGCGGTGCGCGTGTCGGAAAGGTCAAGGCAATTCGAAATACATTTATAATTTTCCTTGTCAGTGGATTCTGGCACGGTGCCAACTGGACATTTATTATTTGGGGTGGTATACATGCACTCATGTTCATCCCACTCCTGCTCGCCAATAAAAATCGTCAGTTTGTCGGCGACGTGGTTGCGGCAGACAGAAGGTATCCCAACCCAAAAGAACTGATGCAAATGACAATTAACTTCATACTTGTAACGGTAGCATGGGTGTTTTTTCGGGCCCCAAACGTGCATTTCGCAACCGAATACCTTATACGTATGTGCAAAGGATTGAATCATGGAACTTCATACAAAATAGGACTTGCTTACGTGGCAATTACGATAATAATAGACTGGCACCAACGCCGCTCTGAACGAAACGTATTATCATTCCGAAACCCTATAGTTCGTTGGGGAATGTACTGTCTGCTCGGTGTCACTGTTTTATTATATTCCATGGGCAAACCCGCTCCTTTTATTTATTTTCAATTTTAATCTGTGAAACGATTTCTGCTAGGTACATTGATTTATGTGTTAATTGCGTCGGCAATATTCCTTTCATGTCTGACATTCGAATCAAATTGCCTCAACAAAAACTACATTTATGTTCTTCCGGAGAACAAGACGACCATAGTTGTCGGTAACTCGCATACTGCTTTCGGCGTCAACGACAGTTTTATGACAAGTACGGTCAACCTCTCGCAGTCGGGCGAAGCATACATTTTCACCTACGCCAAACTACGAAAGATTTTACCGCTCAATCCTAACGTCCACACCGTGGTTCTTGCCTGTTCCGAACAAGATATTACAAAAAGACTATTCACACTTTGGATGAAAAACAGCAATTTTCTAGGCGACAAAATCCGAAATTTTTTCCACTTACTTGCTCCACGGGAAACCATGCAGCTTTTTGTTCAAAACCCTCGTGAAGTTACAAGGCAGTTGGTTGGAATTCCTAAAGTGAAATCGTCATTAGCATTAGTAAGCCTACGAAATAAGCCTTTGACGTTTTCCGACATCTCATTCGGCGGCAACGAAATAACCTTAGGGAATATTACTAAGTCAGTTACAACCAAAACATCGTCCCCCAAATCAGAACAAGAGATCCGGAATGATCTGGATATAGAAAAAATGTACAGATCGGACCCTATTCCAGTATCAGAAATGCAAGTCGAATACATTCATAAGATCGCAGAATTGTGCGAAAGCAGCCATATTAGATTAATACTGCTGAGAACTCCCGAAAACCGGGCGTGGGTTAGTAAGAATGAATACGTTTTTATGAACTTTCTTCACACCCAGTTACCTGAATTTTTGTTTCTGGACTTTAAAAATATCAAATATCCCGACTCCGCATTTAGTGACCTCACGCACCTCGCTTACCCAGCATCGAAGGTTTTTAGTGACACACTCAACAAAACCTTGATTGCCCATTTGGCAGATCCTGAGAATTTTGTAAAATAAATTTACCTATTAAAGCCTTCCGGAAATTTAATAAAAACTGCGAGATAATAAGTAGCGGTGATGAACCAGAAGCGCATTACTTTCCTCGCATTAATCTTGCCACATTGGTTAAAATAAAATATCTCTCCTGAAAATGCTGTCCAGATTCCTGAGAGCTTTGAAAAACATTCTTTTTGTGATTTTTTACATTTAATTTCAAATCCTATTTCCTTTTAGGAACATACATTTTCCAATGAGTAGGATTAATGATAATTGTGTCCCTTTTGCCGTCCAGATATTCCTGTACCTGCGGTTTCCACTGCTTGTCCGGAAGTGTGCTATTTATTTCTACAAAATGAAAAGCCAGAAAAACCAAATAAACAATTCCAAATTTGTAGTTGATTTTTTTATCAAATCCTAGCAATAAAATCCACCCCAAACATAGGTATGGAATAAAGAAATAGCGTTCGGATGTCATCCAGCCTTCCACTGTCAAATGCAGTTTGTTAAAACACCTCATATCACCAGCAGCATTTCGACCAAGCATTAATAATGACGCAACAAAAAATGTCCCGGCAGTCACCGGAAACACAAACTTTCGCCTGCCCGGCATTTTTTTATAGGCTAGCACCAGTAAACACACTATGCACAATACAATCACATAGGAAATAATAAAAAGATACCGGAACCTGACAATTGACGATAATTTAAATAAATAAAACACATCAATTGCGTTTTGTATAATAACCCACTGTGTACATGATAACAATAGTGGAATGGTAAAAGGAGCGCCCGGTCTCCGTGTATCAAAGTATTTAAAAAGCACCAATTGCATTATACCGCAACCTACAATTATGGCAAGAGGCATGACTTTTTTTACAGTCAGTTCTTTTCTTTCTACAAACAGAATCAACACAATGCTCGGAATAATCATAAGCGAGCATGTACCGGTTAACGACAAAATGAACAATAAAAAATAACCCGTTGCATCAAATTTCAAAGTCTGGGTTTCTGCAAAACCATCGACATATAACTTATTTATCAGGCAAAAAGATAGAATCCATAACAAATTT
>CAIYJV010000039.1 GCA_903926605.1 uncultured Bacteroidota bacterium | reverse complement strand
CTTTAATATCTGCTTCGATTTGTTTCAGTTTCAAGTAATGAACTTTCGAAACAAAAATTCTGTTGTGTCCAGATTTCGCCGAACGACTCCCAATGTTTGTAAAAACTACTTCAAAAACAAATCTCGAACTTCCCTGTATCATCCCCTGATTCAACAGCTTCTTAAATGGCTCGTCAAATCCTATGTGGCCGAGGTCGTAAATGGCTTTGGTCCACATGCGGGAATAGAGTAAATGACCTACGGCGTGTTCGGTACCACCTACATAAAGATCAACCTGTTTCCAGTAGTCGGTAGCTGCGCGGGAGGCGAACTCCGTATTATTTCCCGGATCCATATAGCGTAAAAAATACCAACTGCTACCGGCATAGCCGGGCATAGTGTTGGATTCACGAACGGCCTCAAATCCCGGTTCGCTGATGTTCATCCATTCCGGCAGATTGGCCAGCGGGCCCTGTCCTTCGGGTCCGGGTTTGTAATGGTCTACCTTGGGCAGCTCAACCGGCAACTCAGACAATCCATTGGCCTTCAAAGCGTCCAGTTCGTGGGTACCGTATGGCACACCGTCCACATATACTATCGGGAACGGTTCGCCCCAATACCGCTGACGGCTGAATCCGGCATCACGCAGACGAAAATTGATTTTTTTAGTACCAATTTCTTGTAATTCAATTAATTCCAGCACATTACCTACAGCAGATTCTACAGTCAGGTCATTTAAAAAATCGCTATTCTGTATCGTACCTGTTTTTTCAGACCATGCTTTCTCACCTGTGTATTGGTCGCCAAATATGTTGGTAATAGGTATATTAAAGTGTTTGGCAAAGGCGTGGTCACGGTCATCACCTGCAGGTACTGCCATTATCGCACCGGTACCATAGCCCGCAAGCACATATTCGGATATCCATACCGGAATCTGCCTGCCTGAAAATGGATGGATTGTATAACATCCTGTAAAACATCCTGTTATTGACTTTACTTCACTTATTCGTTCCCGTTCAGAGCGACTTTTTACGTATTTTACGTATTCCTCTACATCCGTTTTCTGGGCATTGGTGGTGATTTTCGCTACCAGCTCATGCTCTGGTGCCAGTACCATAAAGTCTACGCCAAAAATGGTATCGGGGCGGGTGGTAAATACTTTAATGCTTTCGCTTTCGTGTCCCTGTATCTTAAAATTGATCTCCGCACCTACGCTCTTGCCTATCCAGTTGCGCTGCATCTCCTTCATAGATTCGCTCCAGTCGAGATTGTCCATACTACTCAGCAAACGATCGGCAAACTCGGTGATCCTCAGGAACCACTGCCGCATCTGTTTGCGCTCTACCGGATGGCTGCCACGCTCAGAAACTCCATTCACCACCTCGTCGTTTGCCAGTACGGTACCCAGCGCCTCGCACCACCAAACCTGTGCATAGTCCTGATATGCGAGGCGATAATTCATGAGCACTGCACGCTTTTCTTTTTCACCGTAACCCAACCATTCAGCGGCAGTAAACAATTGGTTTTCGGTACTAAGTACAGAACTATTTCCACTCACTTCAAAAATCGAGATGAGTTCAGTAAGCGGGCGAGCCTTGCCTTGCGCCCGGTCGTACCACGAGTCGAACAATTGCAGGAATATCCACTGAGTCCATTTGTAGTAAGCCGGATCGCTGGTACGCACTTCGCGACTCCAGTCGTAAGAAAAACCAATATTATCGAGTTGCTCTTTATAACGTGCGATGTTCTTTTCGGTGGTCACTGCCGGATGCTGGCCTGTCTCCAACGCATACTGCTCTGCCGGCAGACCAAAGGCATCGAATCCCATGGGATGCAACACATTAAACCCTTTCAGCCTTTTGTAACGCGCATAGATATCTGAGGCAATATACCCCAGTGGATGACCTACATGCAGTCCCGCACCACTGGGGTACGGAAACATATCCAACACATAAAATTTGGGACGACTGGTGTCGTTGGTTACTTTATACACCTGCTCTCTACCCCACTTGCCCTTCGCTTCCTGTTCAATCTTTCTAAAATTATACTCCATAAAATTCTGCTCTGTAATTAAATAAATGTCACTTACCCACAAATCAGATATCCAGCACTAATCCATCGTAAGCAAGCTGAAAACCGGGAGGCAATGTCTTTTCCACGTCGTCATGCAACCCCAGCTGGTGGCTGATGTGGGTAAAATATACCTCTTCAGCGCCTGCCTTATCTCCCACTTCAATGGCTTCGGTCAGCGTAAAATGAGATACATGTTTTTCGTGGCGCAAAGCATTCAGTACCAATGCCTTGCTACCCCTTATCTTGGCCAGTTCCTCGTCGGCTATAAAATTGGCATCGGTGATATAGGTAAAGTCACCGATCCGGAAACCCAGCACTTCGAGATTGTAATGAAGAACCCTGATCGGTGTGATCTTAAGTCCATTGATATCAAAACTGCCCGAATGGTGAATGGTGTGCATTTCTACCTGCGGTATGCCCGGATAAGTAGGCAACTGGAAAATATAGCTGTATTCACGCCGCAACGATTCCTGTGTTTCATGGGTGGCATAAACAGGAACGGCCTCCTTAGTCATAAAATTGAACGCACGTATATCGTCCATACCTGCAATATGATCTTTGTGTCCATGAGTGAACAAAATAGCATCCAGCCTGCGCACACCGGCCCGCAACATCTGGTACCGGAAGTCGGGACCCGAATCTATCACGATACTGGCCTCGGGTGTTTCTACCCAGACAGAGACACGCAGACGGTTGTCTTTTTTGTTTTTGGAGGTACATACGGGGCAATCGCACCCGATGAAAGGCACGCCCTGTGAAGTGCCGGTACCCAGAAAGGTTATTTTCACTTTACTTCTTCGGTTTTATTTGCTTCCTCATCGGTTTCTGCATCACCGGCCTGTGGTCTTGCCTTCAGCTGGTGGTACCATTTCAGCATTTCGGTGCTCAGTTCTTCTTCTTTAACAGTTATGGACGACAGTATTTCCACCAATGCGTTTATGCGGCCCTCGGTGTTAAAGAATTTGTTGATCACCACCACGCGACGATCTTCCAAAATACAATATCCGCTGTTAAAGTTGCCTTTTTCATAACGTATCATGTAACGGGCCTCGTCAAAAAGCCCCTCCATTTTCTTTAGCGTGTTTGGCGTATATTTGAAACTCATTTTGGTGTACTGATTCGATGGATAAAAGTAGAAAAATAACGGGACTATACCACATATACGAATTGTTAACCACGTCCCAATTTTTGCAAGGTGCTGCCGGGTTGTTGCTCGCGGTTTTTTTGATGTGTGGAGCACCTGCAGCCCACGCCCAGGGCGGAGAAGATGAAGCGGGTTACTATCTGGAGCACAACCATCTGTTTTATTCGGGCCTCATTGGTGGCATAAACTTCTGCCAGATAGACGGCGACAATTTTGCCGGTTACCACAAGGCTGCATTCAACTTTGGCGGGATAGGCTATATGAAAGTAGGCAAATGGGTGTCGCTGAGTTGGGAAATACTCTATAGCCAGAAGGGCAGCAAAAGCGACAAGGTGATTTATTCCGGCATGGATTCGGTACTCATCACCAAGTACACGGTAGACCTGAAATATGCCGAAATCCCGGTGATGATCAATGTCTTCGACCGGATGAAGAGCCATTTATGCATGGGTTTCTCCTACAGCAGGCTGATCTCCGGCACCGAATCGCTCCAGACCAGTCCCAACTACCCGGTAGACCTGACCAAGTATCCTTTCAAGAAAAATGACTGGAATTTTATTGCCGGTGCGCAGTTACATCTGGTAAAAGGATTGTTCGCCAACCTTAGGTTTCAGTATTCCCTAATTCCCGTTCGGGACCAGACACCGCCTTATTTTTCCCGTGCAGCACAATACAATAATCTGTGGACTCTGCGTTTAATGTATTTGTTCTCTTAACCACATGACCATGCGTGCTATTTTTCTGAAAAGAACCCTGATGATCCGCTTTTTTTGTGCTTTAATACTACTGACTTTGACTAGCAGGTCTTACGGACAGGACTATTATACCGACGACAAAAAATTTTACGGAGGACTGGTGTTGGGCTCCAACTTTTCACAGGTGGACGGAGACGACTACCGGGGTTATGACAAAGCCGGTCTGAACGTGGGCGCCATTGTGTTCAGCAAACTGGACGAGCACGTGGCCTGGAGCATGGAAATACTGTACAGCCAGAAAGGCTCAAAATCCAACGGGGTGCAATCGTTGCAACCGGGAATATATATTCAGGACTATTCCATCAACCTTAATTATGCCGAAATACCCGTTATGATCAACTATTTCAGCAAAAAGAAGAGCAATTTTGGTGGTGGACTCTCCTACTCCAGGCTCGCCAGCAGCTCGGAGCACCTTACAGAGATCGGCGCCGCCACACCCAACCTCAACAATTATCCATTCAAAAAAAACGACCTGAACCTGATACTGGGCGGAAATCTGCACTTGTGGCAAGGACTTTATTTGAATATGCGGTTCCAGTATTCTATGATATCTATTCGGGACAAAATTCCACAGAACTATGTGAATGCGGCGCAGTATAACAATATGTGGGTGATCAGGTTCATGTACCTGTTCTTTTGACCGCTATGTAAACAAAACGGAACAAATGGAAAAATACAAGGCATCGCTCGAACTGCGGATTGACTGGAGCGAGATGGACCTTTTGGGACATGTGAACAATGTATCTTATTTCAAGTATATACAGGCCGCCCGAATCAACCTTTGGGAACAATGTGAACTTTCGCCCATGTTTCATGAGTCCGACATTGGGCCTATATTGCTTTCTACCGGTTGCCAATTCAGGAAACCCCTGTTTTATCCCGGCCAAATAAGGGTCGAGACTATGGTGGAGTTTATTAAAAACACCAGCTACGGCCTGCATCACAAAATTTACAATGACGCGGGTGAGCTGGCCGCAGAAGCTCATGACGTGATCGTGAACTATGACTTTAAGAAGAAGGTAAAGGCGCCTATAGATGAGGGATTTAAAGCCCGGATGATGAAGGCTGGACAGCCCTG
>CAIYJV010000038.1 GCA_903926605.1 uncultured Bacteroidota bacterium | reverse complement strand
CGGTCATGACGCATTTGTTCCGCACATACGGGTATGGTAAAGATGCCAGTAAATGGGCGTGGCGCGGTGTGCTTTATTTTTCGATCATTTCCAGCATGGTTTTCGTTCTTTCCAGCTGCAGCAACAGCATGAAAGACATAGACGCACTCACAGGCGACCGCACCAATATGCAGATGGACAAAGCAGAGAAAATCTACGCCATTTTCAGCAAGGACGGAAAATTTAAAATGCGCATTTATGCCGACGAGTTTGTACATAACGTTGCTGCACGACCATCCTACATTGACCTTAATAAAAATCTGCGCATTGAGTTTTACAACGACAGCACTGGCGAAGTAGACAATGTGCTTACCGCCGACTCCTGCCGCTACTATGAAGCTCAGGGAAACATTCTGATCTGGGACAGTGTGCAGATAGTACGCAGGAAGACCGACGAACGCCTGAACACCACCGAATTGGTCTGGAACCAGAGTGTTCAGAAATTTTTTACAGAGAAGCCTGTAGTGATCACCACTGCCACCGAGGTGATACATGGTACGGGAATGGAAGCCAATCAGGATTTTTCATGGTATCGTATTTCGCACCCCAACGGGACGGTGCAGGTGAAGAAAGACGAAGTACCTCAGTAGAAATAACAGGTAACACACGTTTGCTGCTTATTTGTTTCAATTCAACATCGCGAGCTTATCTATTTCTCTGGCTATGAAGCAGATAGCCTGGGTTGTAGTATATTATTTTTAATATTTTGATTTTCTTAGCATTAAAGTCAGTATCTTTAGTCAACTCACAAAGAACTGCTTCGGTCTGATCTTTTTTCTGCCAGAAATTTTGACCTACCCCTCCCTTCCTTCGTAGAGCATCACTTATTTGCGGGTGGTATTTATTTTTTAAATTTTTGTCTTATGGCACATTATGTAACAATAGCCTATCCACAGGCCGAAAGCACCCCGATCAGGGTAGACTATTCTGTAGATCTCAGCGAAAATATCCACACCATAAATTGTGCCCTGGCCGATTCGCGCGTACCTGTTTGGCTGCAACTTCGTAAGTTCTGTTTCTCGTCGTCCAAAAAGTCTGGAGGCTATGTGCAGATGTTTACTGAGGTCAATTACAGTAAAAACATGGATACCTCGTTGTTCCTGGATCTTGTCTATTCCAGCATTATGTCGGCCGAGCGCCTCAAAATGTTCGATCCGCTGTCAAAAAACTAAGGCTCCCGAAGGAGCCTTAATTCTTTAATAAATTCTATCCCGTTGTTACCGGTTGTCCGGTGCTTCACAGGCCGGCCATTAAGACCAGAAATTACTAAGCGAGTTTTACGTTGATTGCATTCAGACCCTTTGGTCCGTTCTGCGTTTCGTACATAACCTTGTCGTTCTCCTGGATGTTGTCATAAAGACCAGAAACATGAACGAAGATGTCTTGTCCGCCGTTTGTAGGCGTGATGAAACCAAATCCCTTGGTTACGTTGAAAAATTTTACTGTTCCTTCTTGCATTGTTTTTTGTTTTTAATTGTTACTACTATTTATTGGTTAACTTAACTTCTTAATATTTGTTGCGCTAAAGCCCTTGGGTGTTCTTTCTTTCTCAAAAGTTACCTTGTCTCTTTCCTTGATGGGCGAAGACAACTGGTTTGCGTGTACGAAAACATTTTCCCTTGTTTTGTCATCCGTAATGAAACCATAGCCTTTGTCATCGTTAAAGAAAGCCACTGTACCTGTACGGACCACCTCTTCGGGTATGATCGCTGCTGCACCCAGTTGAATGTCTTCCAGGTTTATCTCGCGTTTTCTTCGGCCATCGGGCGGCGTGTCGGTAATGTTTCCGTTTTCATCCAGGTATGCCATCATGTCTTCCATGCTCTTGCTCTTGTTAGGATTCGCCTTACGATCCTTCATCTTCTGAGCCTTTTCCTGTTTGTCTCTGGCTTTTTTCTTTTGTTTTTCCTTTTTTTCGAAAGTTTCCCCCATAGGTTGCTACTGCTTTAGTTTAAAATGTTTATTTCTACCGGTTGCTCAATGTGGCATGGGTCTGAACCGGCACGTTGAACCCAATTAGTTTTTGAATGTTTCTCAGATCTGTTTTCGCATCCTGATCGCAAAAAGAAATCGCTGTACCTTCCAGTCCGGCCCTGCCTGTGCGGCCTATACGGTGCACATAGGTTTCGGGTACGTTTGGCAGATCATAATTGATCACGTGCGGCAGGTCGTCAATATCAATACCCCTTGCGGCGATATCGGTGGCGACCAGAATCCTCAATTTGCTCTCCCTGAAGTCAGAAAGTGCTTTTTGACGGGCGTTCTGCGATTTGTTACCATGTATGGCAGCGGCATATATTCCCGTGCTTGTAAGTTGTTTTACCAACTTGTCCGCGCCATGTTTGGTGGTCGTAAATACCAGCGAACGTGACTTAGCGCTTGTATTGAGTATATGCACCAGCAGATCGGTCTTGTTTTTCTTGTCTACAAAGTAAACAGATTGTGCTATTTTCTTAACTGTAGAGGAAACTGGTGTTACCTTCACTTCAACCGGATTGCGCAACAAGGAGTTGCAAAGCTTTTGGATCACATCTGGCATGGTAGCCGAGAAAAACAAGGTTTGCCTTTTTGCAGGCAACTTCGGTACGATCTTTTTAATGTCGGTTATAAAACCCATGTCCAGCATACGGTCGGCCTCATCCAGTACGAATATCTCGATCTGGCTCAGGTTTACATATCCTTGCTGCATCAGGTCAAGCAAGCGTCCTGGTGTAGCTATCAAAATATCTACGCCACGGCTCAGAGCAGCAACCTGCCGTCCTTGTGGTACACCACCGAATATGGTAGTGGTTTTCATCCTGAGATGTTTGCCGTAGGTTCTGAAGTTTTCATCTATCTGTGTGGCAAGTTCTCTGGTCGGAGTCAATATCAATGAGCGGATGGTCTTTGTCTGTATTGGGTTGCCGCTAAGTATCTGCAGCATGGGTATGGCAAATGCGGCTGTCTTGCCTGTGCCTGTCTGGGCGCAGCCAAGCAAGTCCCGGCCATTCAATATATGTGGTATTGCCTGAAATTGGATCGGGGTTGGTGTTTCGTACCCTTCTTCTGTCACCGCGTTAAGTATCGGCGTAATAATGTTTAATTCTTTAAAAGTCATTTTGTGTTTTCTATGCGCTTTTATTGCGCTGTTCTTTTTTGGGGAGCCCAGTTGGTTTTTTTGAACTCCGTTTGTGATTGTCCCTTATCGGGCTGTTTTTTAAGACAGGCGCCTTAGCCTGGATACGAGTCTTGCGACTGGTGTATGGTAAAGTGTCTGTATAATTTCAAGTGCAGAGAAACCTGCTTTATAAGGTATTATCTGATTATTGAGATTCTAGTAGCGGTTACGACCTGAGTTTTCGCTCGTTGTCTTAGGGCGGGCCTCGTTAACGGTCATTGACTGTTCGTTGAGGTTAGTGTTGTTCAGCTTTTCAATGGCTGATTGGGCATGTGTACTTTCTGGCATTTCTACGAAGGCAAAGCCACGCGACCTCCGGGTATAGTTATCGGTAATTATTTTAACCGACTTCACCTCGCCGAATGGTGTAAACAGACTTTCGATTTGTTTTTCGGTAGTCTGGGCACTAAGGTTGCCTACAAAAATATTCATAAACGTAAATAGTTTAAGTGTAAAAAATATGGCAACTTGAAAAGGCGAGAACTGAGCAGAAAAGGAATACCTAAAACAACCAGAAAAAGCAAAGGCAGGGGGCCATTGTCTGCACAAAGGTAGTTCTAATTATTGATTCAAAAAAATAAAATTAAAATAAATTTTTAAATGTTCAGCGGTATTGCAATTTACTCATCTCGTAAATTTGCTACTTCAATCACAAACCCGGAATATTTTTCTTCATGGCATATCCACACAACCTAAGGGAGGCGAGGCGAATCGTTTCCTTTATTATTATTACCCTATTGTTTGTCATGAATACGGGTGCGCAGCCGCACTTCCCTTTCAAATATTTGGTGCTAAAGGGTGGAGGAATACGTGGTATAGCCTATAGTGGCGCGGTAAAGGTGTTGGAGGACGAGCATATAATTGCAGGTATAGAAAGAGTAGGGGGTACCTCCATTGGAGCAGTGGTGGCCGCAATGATCTGTGTGGGAATAGATGCGCACGAAATGGACGCCATTTTGCAAAATCTCGATATCGGTTCATTTAACGATGGCGAGTGGTATCTGGCCGGTGGTAGTCGCAGGATGCGGCGCAACTATGGCTGGTACAAGGGCGACGAACTGGAGAAATGGGTGGGCGATTTCCTGGCTGCTCATACCGGGTCAGACAGCATTACTTTTGGCCAACTGCACGCGCTGGTGCTAAGAGACAAAAGATACAAGGATCTGTATGTAACCGCAACCAACCTCAGCAAGCAGCGCGCGGAGATCTTTAGTTGGGAGAACATGCCAGATATGCAGGTAAAAGTAGGTGTGCGTACCAGCGTGTCAATCCCGCTTTATTATACTGCCGTGCTCTTGGATAGTGTGGGCAACATCCACAGGCAGTCGGTTGATTCTACGCGATTTGATGTGTATGCAGATGGTGGCATAACTGCAAATTACCCGGTTACTATGTTCAATACGCCCGACGACAATGCACAAAAAAGGATCAATGAATACACCCTTGGATTGAAACTAGACCGTCCCGAGCAGATCGGACTTGACAGGGCGCGGTATGGGTTAGCACCCTACAAAATAAGTTCGCTGAGAACCTATTTTGGGGCATTTTTCAACATCACCATCGAACAGCTCAACCCACCGCTACCTTACGATGAGGAACGAAAGCACACTATTTACATCAGTCACAGTAATCTTAGTCCAAGAGTTCGCAAAATAACCGCCGGACAAAAGAAGCTATTGTATGATAACGGAGTAGCCGGAGCAAAGGCGTTTTTTGGATTGAAATAAAGGGCATTTTTGCATTTCGCCAATCTGGAGATTGGCATCCTCAACGACGTAGTCGGAGACTACGCCGAACTGGGTAGTCTCTGACTACGTCAAATTGGTGATCACTTTAAATAGAATACTGCCTGTGGAAGGCGGTACTGGCAGTCTTTTACTTTGACTATTATATCTAATACCAAAACATTAGCCGTTTCTACTTCTGTAATCTCGTTGATCACGTATTGCGGGATTTCTCGCCCATCGACTTCTACTTCTTTTAGATCGCCATGATAAAAGTAATGCAATTTCATACTTGCAATATCGACGGAAAAACTAGCTTCAGTATTTGGTATCTCAACCGATAAATGCCACCTTAATTTTTTGCAATTCAATGTAGAACCGTGTATGTAATTGTCAATAAATACATCAGATTCGGGCAGAACAAAACCGAGACTTATTTCCTTAATCAAATTTGTATCACCCCTAGGCCCCAACTGAAAAATTCGTAACGTGCCGTGATTGCATCCGGCAAAACAAAAATAATTTTTATAAACTTCAGACACAATCCTATCATTAAGAGTTACAAATCCTTCGAAAGTCGAATCAAATTCTAATACATAAGGATGGAACCCCACCAAAAGTCCTTTGGGAAATACCAAATTCGGTTTACCCACATTACGGTTTTGTTGTCCGTATGCAGCCACAGAAATAAATACAAAAATAAATGATACTAAATATTTCATTATAAATTTATTAAACAATCAATTTTATCACCCCAGTTCGGCGTAGTCTCTGACTACGTCGCCTCGGAGGCAAATCTCCCGATTTGCGATAAAACGACAAACCCATCAGCTATACCAATCCGCCAATTGTATTTGCCCTTGCGTATTCAATAAAAGACTTTTAGCACT
>CAIYJV010000037.1 GCA_903926605.1 uncultured Bacteroidota bacterium | reverse complement strand
AGAATGGCTGCCTGGCCAGGCGGTCAGACTCAAACTCGCTCAGCGAATCATTGGCTATTTTTTCAAGAAGGGTGTTGTTGCCCAGTAGCTGGTCGGCAGCGTCGAAACGATTTTTCATATCCTGCGCCACAACCTCTCTCATTCGTTCGGGAAGTAACTCCCGTCTGTGGGCATGAAAATGAACCTCGTTAAAACTCCATAACAAGAGACTCAGCACCAGCCAACCCCAGTATGGATACTTCCTGAACATTATGCAAATTAATTAATTGTAACCAATAGGGCTGCAAACACTATGCCAGAACCGGGTTACTTTGAATAACGACTCAAATTATTTGCTTCTCTTCACTTTTTACCTGGTTCCAGAGTGCGTCCATTTCCCAAAGGCCCATATCATGCACTGTTTTTCCCTGCCCTGCGGCCAACTCCTCTATGCGAGTAAAACGGCGGATGAATTTCTGGTTGGTACGCTCCAGTGCGCGGTCCGGATCCACGTTCAGAAATCGGGCATAGTTGATCATGGCAAACATAACATCACCAAACTCGTCTTCTATAGCACCCGCATTGCCGGTAGCCACTTCCTGTTCCAGTTCTGCCATCTCCTCTCTCACTTTTTCCCTTACTTGTTCAGTGTTCTCCCATTCGAAACCCACTTTTTTTGTCTTTTCCTGCAACCGCAAAGCTTTGGTAAGGGCCGGCATGGTTTTAGGCAGTCCGCTGAGAATGGACTTTTTACCCTCGCCCTGCTTTATTTTTTCCCAATTGCTACTTACGTCACCGGCATCGGCTACTACCACGTTACTATATATATGCGGATGTCGGTTCACGAGTTTATCTGCAATTCCGCGTATCACATCGTCGAAAGTGAATTGGTTTTGTTCTTCGCCTATCTTGCTGTAAAACAGTATATGTAGCAAAAGGTCTCCCAATTCCTCTTTTATGCCCTGCCAGTCTTCTTTTTCAATCACATCGCGCAGTTCATATATTTCTTCCAGAGTCTGTGGACTTAGAGAATGAATAGTCTGCTTTCTGTCCCAGGGGCACTGGTCGCGAAGCTCATTCATGATCCTGCGAATCCGTTCCGGTGATTGTGCGTAATCCATATTAAATATTGTCTTTTTTTATTGTTGCTCTCCCCATTTGTAGCCTTCCGTATCTATGCCTGCAAGCTGCAACACCCGAGAAACAACGGTATCTGCCACTTCGTTTACCGTAGCGGGCTTGCTGTAAAAAGACGGCGTCGCAGGGCAAATAATACCTCCGGCCTCTGTAACTGCAGTCATGTTGCGCAGATGAATAAGATTGTAGGGTGTTTCACGTACCACGCAAATCAGCTTTCTGCGCTCTTTGAGCATCACGTCTGCAGCCCTGGTAATAAGGTCGTTGCTCACCCCGCCGGCAATGCGCCCCAATGTGCCCATACTGCACGGACAAATAATGAGTGCGGAATAGCTACTGCTGCCAGAAGCGAAAGGGGCCATAAAATCGTTTTTTTGCCACGTCCTGAATGGAAACAAATTAAAATCCTCATTGCCCAGTTCATGGCTCCAAACGGTACGGGCATTTTCGCTCCATACCAAGTCTACTACCGGTGCCGACGGCAAATCTTGCAGACGGTTCAGCAAGCGGTTTGCATAGATGGAGCCACTGGCCCCCGTTATTGCCACCGCAATTTTATTGGGTATACTCATGCGTACTACAAAGCTACGTGCATTCCGGGAAAACAGGGAGATTCAACTTTTTGTATCTAACAGTGTAGAATTTTTAGCCTTGCCACCACTTGATGTTCAATTTTTTGAACGACATACATAACGAACTACCAAAATATATTGACCCTATCCATCATTCCATTGATCTGCGTTAAATGCAGCATAACGGTAGAACTCATGCCGCAGCCTGTTCGGCATATGCTCGTAGCTATCCTTAATGTTTAGAAATATTTTAGACCTTTCTTTTTGCACCTGTTTATTTATTGGTGTTTTCGTCCAAAAACAAACGAGTCTAGCTGTACAAATTATTAGCTGCTTTGCAAATAATTCGACTAAGTCTGCAAATCGAAAATTCTTCCCATGTTACATATTGGTATTTAGACATAATTTCAATAGGTTTGTAAGCATAAATAAAAAAATAGTGTTCTAGCTATTAACAAATCGGCAAAAAATGCTAAACTTTAAAACAAAAAAACTAGACGCAGGTCCATCAGAAAATGAAATAGTACTACCCTGGAAAATCAAAATGCGAATCACACCGAAACCAAATAAAAAATAACACCCATTAAACGCTCGGCCGATCTTCATTTTTAACGCTGCAAAGCGAAGAAAAACTAAAACCTAATAATTCAATCCCACTTATAAAATCCCAAAAAAATGAACAAATTCCTACTTTTCTTTTTCATTGTTTTTTTTGCCAAAGCCGATGCAAATGCACAAATCGGCCATAAAATAAAAAGCTATGGCAACAAAATTTTAGGTGGCGGGAAAAGCAAATCGAAAACAAACAATACGGATAGTCTGGCCGACATCAACTCCGGGAAAAACTATTGTAGTTCGAAGGAGTTTGAGGAATCTAATTCCGCAGTTTATACGGAAGATAAATATCTGCGGGAATTTCTTTTTGACTTTTCATTGAGTGAAAATAATATCCAAAGAGAAAATTATCAGGCTGCAATGAAAGAACAGTTGAGGCAGGACCTGGCTAAAAAAATAAACACAAAAGTCTCTAGTGTGGAAAGAATGGAACGAACCGAAAAAAGTTCGAACAACGCACTTGACACTAAAGAAAACTATTCGTCGAGTACTAAAAGTGAATCGAATGTGGATTTAAGCGGTACGGAATTTCACTTTTGCGCAGACCGAAGGCAACACGACGTTTACCACGCCATGATCTACATTGACAAAAGGCAGTTTATTTCATCACAAATGAGCCTGATAAAAGTAAAACTAAGAGATCTGGTATCGCAGGTAAACAACCTATTTACGAACATGGATAGTTATGCGGCCCGGGACTTGTCTAATGAGTATGCTGAGTGCGTAAGAAAACGCAACAAGGTAAACTCAATGATCGAAATTTATTTGGCCATCTCGTCCAGGGACGAACTGAGCAGTGACACCACTATTCAAACTTCAAAGGATAATGTAAGTTCCAAATTGTCTCAGATAGGGATGAAAATAAACAGTAAGGATCTGTACACAAAAATAGACTCCGCTCAGGCGCTTATTATTTCCAAAAAATATAAAGAAGCTATGAACGTGATAGATTTTGTGCTGAGGGTAAATCCTACCCTTCCACAAGCGAAAGAGGCACAAAAATTATGCCTTGACAAACAAACTGAAGAAATAAACTATAAAATTCAGGACCTGATTAGAAACAAAGAATTTGAGGAAGCGATCAAGGTAATAAACCAGGCACTTGACGACAGAATAGCATTCGATGAAATGGAGAAAAAACTTGCGAGCGTGGAAGCGGACTATTTTAATGAATGCGCATCAAAAATCGAAAATTACGTACAGCGAAACGACTACATAGATGCACGAAAATACTTGAATAAAATGAAACCCTATTCCAAGATAGATCAACGACGATTTGATGCTATGAGCGACAAAATATGGGGTATTGAGAAAGAGAAAAATCTGGACGAACTAAAAGTGATGATCTACCATAAAGAATATGACAAAGCTGATATAAAAATCATTCGGTTATCTGAAGAGTTTCAGAAGGATAATGATGATTTGATTAACTATCAAAAGAAAATTTATGATCTCCGGTTCAGGAGTGCAAAAAAAGACACACTCACCCACCGCCCACGGAATTATTGTGTTTCGCTCGGATTGGGGTTGCTCGGTTCTGATTTGAATTCACAATCCTCTAATGTTGGCAATTATGCCGATCTTAACTATTCAATAGGCTTTTACAGAAGGTGGCATATAAAGCGCACCAACAAGTCTATACGCGAACGAAAATACCGGTTTGGCTCAAACCTCGTTGGCATCAGGTATAGCTATACCGATTTTTCGCAGAGAGTCAAACTTTCGGGTTCGAGTACTACCGCTAAAGGCAAACTGACAGACATACAAGTGAGCAATTTGATTGGACGAGCTTTTAACGTCAATTTCGGCATCGCAACTTCATCAGCAGACAATTTTTCTAAAACATATTTTACAGGAACAATTGGTTTACGTTTTCATTTTATTTTGACTGACCTTAATCTGGATTGCCGGTACATAGGTGATTTTTCTTCGGTTAATACCCTTCTTCCGCAAATCGGATTGACACGCCGAATCAATTTCCACAAGAAACTAAGCGATATTGATGAAACTGCGATCAGGACCGGTATTATTAATCATCGGGACGAACTCTTCCGGGATAATATAAAATGAGGTGCAGAAAAATGAGTAATAGCGGATTTATACTAATTCAGCAGAATGTCCGCGAAGACACTCGGGTGTTGGTAGTAGTCTTATAGATTTTCAAATTGTTT
>CAIYJV010000036.1 GCA_903926605.1 uncultured Bacteroidota bacterium | reverse complement strand
GGCGGTGACCAATACCGGATGTTGTGGAAGTCAGGGTTGTTACACCCCTCCCGAGCGAAAAACGGAAAACAAAGTACAGGGTTTTACAGAATACGAAGAAATAAAATAAACTATGAATAAGTCGTTCAGTGACCTGATAAACAGCGAAAAACCAGTGCTGGTTGATTTTTCGGCAGAATGGTGCGGACCGTGCAAAATGATGGCACCCATACTTACGGAACTAAAAAAAATGGTGGGCGACTCTATAACGATCATAAAGATTGATGTAGACCACAATCCGGGTGTGTCAAACGAAATGGGCATTTCCGGCGTACCTACGCTTATTTTGTTCCGCGAGGGAAAGGTATTGTGGAGACAATCGGGCGTGGTACCTGCCAGCCAGCTTCGCGACATCATAAAGAGTAAGATAGCCGCATAATTCAACCATATGACAAAGGAATTCTGGGACGCCCGGTACGATAGTCAGGAATACATTTTCGGCAGCCAGCCCAATGTGTTTTTCAAATCAGTTTTGGACGGCCTTACTCCGGGAAAAATTCTCATACCAGGTGCAGGCGAAGGCCGCGACGCGGTCTATGCTGCCAGCAAGGGCTGGGAAGTGATCTGCCTGGATCTGAGTGTTTCGGGCTGGAGCAAGGCTCTAAGGCTGGCCACCAGAGAAAATGTGCGCATAGACTACCGCGTTGGCGATATAGCCCAGGCAGATTTCCCCGAGGCGAATTTTGATGCCATTGCATCAATATTCTTCCACCTCCCTTCTGAACTGAGGAAAACTTTTCACCAGAACGCCTATAAATGGCTGAAACCCGGCGGCACATTTATAATGGAAGCGTTTACACCACTTCAGCTTGGACATACCTCTGGTGGGCCTAAAGATGTGGATATGCTGATGACGCGGGAAATAATCGGGGCCGAAATGCAGGAATTCCATATTTTGTCAGTTGCCGAAACCGAGACCTATCTCAGTGAGGGGAAAGGTCATGAGGGAATTGCAAATGTGGCACAACTGATTTGTAAAAAATAATTAAGTAATGAAATACATTATCGTAGGCGCAGTAGCGGGCGGAGCCAGCACAGCAGCCAGATTGAGAAGAATGGACGAACACGCCGAGATCATCATTTTTGAAAAGGGCGCTTACATATCCTATGCCAATTGCGGACTTCCTTATTATATAGGCGACGTAATAAAAGACCGGAACAAATTGTTTGTACAGACTGCTGCCAGTTTCAGGCAGCGTTTTAATATAGACGTGCGAGTGCAGACCGAAGTGATGTCCATAGATCGCAATGCAAAAAAAATAAAGGCCAAAAACCTGCCGGACGGATCGGAATACGATGAGTATTATGACAAATTAGTATTGTCTCCCGGTGCGGAACCCGTACGCCCACCATTGCCAGGCATAGACGGAGAGGGTATTTTCACGCTAAGAAATGTTGCAGATACCGACCGGATAAAGACCTGGGCTGATGCACACAAATCCGGTAGCGCTGTGGTCATTGGAGCCGGATTCATTGGTCTTGAAATGGCCGAAAACCTGCACGAACTGGGCATTGCTGTTACTGTAATTGAAATGGGCAAGCAAATACTGGCACCGCTCGATTTCCCAATCGCAGCCCTGGTTCAGCAACACATCAGGTCTAAGGGTGTTAAGCTGCGCCTGAGCACTGCAGTAGCAGGCTTTGAAAAAAAAGGCAATAAAATAAATGTGCTGGTAGTGAACGGCGTACGCATAGAAGCAGATCTGGTGATACTTTCCATCGGCGTAAAACCCGATACCAGGCTGGCAAGGGAAGCGGGCATACAACTGGGAGATGCCAGGGGAATATTGGTGAACGAATACCTCCAAACTTCCGACCCATCGGTGTACGCCGTTGGTGACGCGATAGAATTTGCCAACCCCATAACCGGAAAATCTATGAATACGTATCTGGCAGGTCCGGCCAACAAGCAAGGTCGTATTTGTGCAGACAATATTGTTTTAGGGAATACCGTAAAATACAAGGGTGCCGTTAATACGGCGATCGTAAAAGTATTTGATATGACCGTAGGCTCGACCGGAATGGCCGCAAAGTCGCTGGATGCAGCAGGCATAAAATACAGGACATCTACTACCCATAGTGGTTCGCATGCCGGATATTATCCGGATGCCAAACAAATGAGCATACAAATAGTATTTGACCCTTCAACCGGTGTGCTATTTGGCGCACAGGTAGCTGGGTATGAGGGTGCCGACAAAAGGCTGGATGTACTTGCCATGGCCACCCGGAGCAAAATGACAGTGACCGACCTTACCGAATTTGAACATGCTTACGCTCCACCCTATTCATCCGCAAAAGACCCTGTGAACATGGCTGGTTTTGTGGCGGACAACATCATGAACGGCAGACTGAAAGTGGTGCCCTGGAATAAAACTTATGATTTGACCAGCGATGATCTGTTGGTAGACGTACGTACACCACGTGAATTTGAAACTGCTACTATTGCCGGTGCCATCAACATACCCGTAGATGACCTGAGAGACAGGTTAGGAGAACTGCCCAAAGACAAAACCATATATATATTCTGCCAGATCGGACTTAGAGGATATCTTGCTCAACGCATCCTCCTTCAAAGCGGATTCGACAGGGTACACAATATATCGGGCGGATTCTTTTTATGGAATGCCTGCAAGGCAGAAACTGACCTTTTATAATTTCAAAAAAAAACAAGCAAACCAGCATGAGATCACTTTTTGCAACGCTGATATTTCCAATTTTATTCCTTGTAGCCGCATGCAACAACGGCGCAGCCGGCGATGCTAACGGCCACGGTGCAATAAGTGAAAAGATAAAAGTGGAGGACTTTGACAAAAAACTGAACGCCATTAGCGACGCACAGCTAGTAGACGTGCGAACGGCCGAAGAATATACGGGCGGGCATTTAAAAAACGCGGTGAACATTGACTACCGGTCAGATGAATTTGAAAAGAAAATTGGCGCACTGGATAAAAACAAACCTGTATTTGTTTATTGTTTGTCGGGTGGGCGAAGTTCTTCAGCCGCCAGCAAAATGGAATCCATGGGATTTAAGGAAGTTTACAATATGGATGGCGGCATCATGAAATGGACAGCCGCCGGCAAACCGATTGACATGGGAGCAGCAGCCCCCCAGGCAGCCGGTATGTCGCTGGAAGAATTTGCCAAAATTACTGCTTCCGGCCCTTATGTGTTGATAGATTTTAACGCCAACTGGTGCGAACCTTGTAAAAAAATGATGCCCATAATTGAAAAAATCGTCGCCGAGAAAAAAGACAGGCTGAAAATGGTATCTGTTGATGCCGACAAAAACAAAGATCTGCTGAACAAAAAAGGAATTTCAGGTATTCCATATCTGGAGCTTTATCAAAATGGGAAACTCGTTTGGAAGCACGAGGGCGGGCTTGACGAAGCCGAGTTACGTAAAGAAATAAATATGTAGGTGTGGGGATGGACCGGTTTTACTATAAAACTGGTGGCCAATACCCTGAAAAACAGTTCCCGTCACTCGGATTATCGGGCTGGCCTTAGTAGTTTTGTGGTGAAATAAGCAAGGTAATTTTTTCCGGCTTGTTTCACCACGTTCATTTTATGCCTATTGTAACACTTCTATCAGATTTTGGGCTTAAAGATGCCTCCGTGGGCATTGCCAAGGGCATATTATACCAGGTATGCCCCGGCATTCTGCTGACCGATATTAGCCACGAGGCAAAACCATTTCAAATTGAAGAAGCTGCCTATCTGCTGGGCGTTACGTATAGGAATTTTCCACCCGGCAGCATTAATTTTATATTATCAGATCTATACGGCGGTGTATCCAACCGACTGATCCTGGCGCGGGAAAAAGACTGGTTTTTCCTATGTCCGGACAATGGAGTCCTGCCCCTTGCGCTGGGGAAAAATCCGGATTTCTGTTGGCTTTACCAGGAATTACCGCAAACCGCCACTTATAGCGACTGTATCCGGCTAGCGGGTAATGCCATCGCGGCACTCTCAAAAGATCCAAACGGTTTTACTCAAAACCTAAAACATTGGGAACCCTGGCGACCGGCAGCCAACGCAAAGGCTTCGGCAACCGACACCGAAGTAGACTGCAAAGTGCTGCATATAGATCATTTTGAAAACATAGTACTCAACTACACCCGGAAGGAGTTTGAAGACCAGAGAAGAGGTCGTATCTTTGAAGTACGGTTAAAGAAAACGGAAGTGATAAACCGGATCAGCAATAGTTATTCCGATGTGCGAGAGGGTGACGTATTGTGCAGGTTCAACAGCGCAGGTCACATGGAAATATGTGTACGTAATGGCAGGGCTGCCGGGCTGCTGGGCATACGCCTTGGGAGCACCAATAACGAGATCAAAATTGTATTCGAATGATAGTGAGAATAGTACAGATGACATTCAGAGAAGACTGTGTAGAAGAGTTCAACCGGATTTTTGAAGAACGTAAGGAACAGATAAGGAGTTTTCCGGGTTGTATGCATCTGGAATTATGGCAGGATTCCAAAAAAGAAAATGTGTTTCTCACTTATAGCAACTGGAACTCCGAAACCGATCTGGACCATTATCGTTTTTCTGATTTCTTCAAAGATACCTGGGGCAAAACCAAGGCTTTGTTTGCCGACAAACCACAAGCCTGGAGCGTGAAGCTAAAGTCGGTGGGCTGATTACGACGTTTTGCATTTTTTTTGATCTCCGCTGCTGTATTGTTGGTATATAATGGCGCACAAGGCCATTAGACAGCTATCTGTTGCCATCCCGAAGAACGCCGTTGGTTCTAGTTCGGATTTGCTTTACATCGTTCGCATTCCGGATGTCTACCAAGCCAGTTTTCATTGTTTTACGAGCTTGGAATCCTGGCACTCATTTTTTGCTGAACTACAATTATTATCGCCCTCCGTTTGCTCCAATCCGTATGCGTGCTAAAAATTTACAGTACCTGCATTCTAGCTGAGGAAAAATCGTCGAAACATAAATCAGTTAAATAAAATTTGTCATCAAAAAAAGACAAAACATTATTTACATCTGACGGCCAAAATTTTCTATCTTTGAAGGGATGTCTCTTCTGCATTTAGTATTTTATATACTGGCCTGCATACTACTGATCGGCTTTTTTGCCGGCACGGAGATCGCGTTTATTTCTGCCAACAAACTCAATATTGAACTGAGAAAAAAGCAGGGCAATCTCTCCGGCCGGATCCTGGCCCGGTTTATGGAAAACCCCTCAGAATTTATCGGCACCAGTCTGGTAGGAGTGAACGTGTTGCTGGTCGTTTACGGCATTTTGTCCTCACAAGCTACAGAAAAAGTTCTGGGGCATTACCATATCGTATTGTCT
>CAIYJV010000035.1 GCA_903926605.1 uncultured Bacteroidota bacterium | reverse complement strand
CTCCATCAATATGGCCACCTGATCCTCAATAATGCCATCCATGCTTTCTTCCTTGTCATAGTAGAAAGCCTGTACACCCCAACTCAGGCTAAGCTGGTTGACCAGTGTCTGTGTTTTCGTGAAAATAAAAAGTGGTGAATCGGGGCGGAAACTGGATAGCATAAAGCCGGTATAGCCCGACTGGGTCATCCCGATCAGCGCGTTGGCCTTTATTTCCTTTGCCATCTGGCATGCGCTGTAACAAAGTGCATCGCTTAAAAAAGAAGGGGAATGTGCCTGAGGTACGAGATTTCTGTTGTAAACAATAGCTTCTTTTTCTACTTCTTTTATGATGCTCACCATCGTACTCACTACCAGTTCGGGGTATTGGCCCATGGCTGTTTCCCCGCTCAGCATTACCGCATCCGCGCCTTCCAGTACTGCATTTGCCACATCTGTTATTTCGCTGCGGTTTGGCCGTGTCCTGTCTATCATACTCTCCATCATCTGGGTGGCGATGATCACCGGTTTTGCGCGGTGAATGCACTTGCGGATAATGGTTTTCTGGATCATGGGTATCTGTTCCAGGGGCAACTCCACACCAAGATCGCCCCTGGCGACCATGATGGCGTCGGATGCCAGAATAATTTCGCGCAGGTTCTGTAGCGCCTCGGGCTTTTCTATCTTCGATATTATTTTGGCCTTGCTGTGCTTACCCCGAATGATAGACCGGAGATGCGTCACATCTTCGGGTTTACGTACAAATGACAATGCCACCCAGTCAATACCCTGACTTATAATGAAGTCAAGGTCGTTCAGGTCTTTTTCAGACAGAGATGGCAGCGATATTTTAGTGTCGGGCAAGTTCACCCCTTTTTTGGACGAAAGCAGCCCCGGTGTCAGTACCCGCACGCCCACACGCTTGTCTGGCAGAATTTCCTCTACGATTACTTCAATTTTCCCGTCGTCAAGTAGTATTTTTTCATTTATTCTTACGTCAGCGCTGAAATTGGGGTAGGATATATAGATCTGTTCCATTGTTCCCACACACTTCTCGTTGGTAAAGTAAAATCTGTCGCCTTTGGCTAGTTCGAGTCCATTGTCTTTTATCTCGCCCACGCGGAGCTTAGGCCCCTGAAGGTCGCAGATAATAGCCACGTTGAACGGAAAGGTTTTATTTATGTTTTTTATATGGTCTATTACCTCCTTATGCTGCTCATGGGTGCCATGCGAAAAGTTGAGCCGAAATACGTTCACACCTTCCTTTACCAAACTCAACAGTTTTTCGAATGTGTTGCAAGCAGGGCCAACGGTCGCGATGACCTTAGTTTTATGCATCATTTTCCTTTCATTTTATGTGAACTTGCAAGGTAGTCATTATGGGGTAATCGTGGTATTAATTGCTGGTCAACGATTTGATTCACACATTGTGATAAAATTCTCTGCCTCCTTTTTTGAAATATTCAATGCGATAAGATAACTTTGCGGCAGATTCACAATATTTTGTAATATTTTATATGTCAGGTCAGTTAAAAGAAGTTAGAAACCGGATCAAGTCGGTTACCTCAACCCAGCAAATTACAAAAGCCATGAAGATGGTGAGCGCGGCTAAATTGCGCCGGGCTACCGACGCTATTTTGCAGATGAGGCCTTATGCCCAGAATATGCAAACCATTCTGAGCAATATCGTGTCCAGTGTGTCTTCGGATGTGAGCTTGCCGCTTGCTGAAGTGCGTCCTGTAGAAAAAGTACTTATCATTGTCGTTACCAGCGACAGGGGGCTTTGCGGTGCATACAATGCAAATGTCATCAAGATGGCCCGCCATACCATTGCTACCAAGTATGCGGCTCAGGCTGCAAAGGGCAATGTGACCATACTGCCCATTGGCAAAAAAGGTTTTGAATATTTTACCCGCAACGGAGCTAAAGTAATAGACCAGTTCTGGGATATTTTTTCAAAGCTGAATTTTGACAACGTAAAACGTGCTGCCGAATATGCACAGGGTGCGTACCTCCGTAAAGAATTTGATTCTATCGAATTGGTTTACTCACGTTTTAAGAACGCTGCGACGCAAACCTTTATTGCTGAGCGGTACCTGCCAATTCCCAAGGTTGAGCAGAAGAAAGGTGCGAAAAGCTCTGATTTTATCTACGAGCCCTCTGTAGAGATTTTGCTTCTGGAGCTCATGCCTAAGATATTGAATACTCAGGTGTACAAAGCCGTTCTGGATGCGAACGCATCTGAACATGGTGCGCGTATGACCGCCATGGATAAGGCCAGTGAAAATGCCAACGAGTTGCTGAAGTCGCTGAAGATCAGCTACAACAGGGCCCGTCAGGCTGCCATTACTACCGAACTTACGGAAATCGTGAGCGGCGCGGCTGCATTGCAGGGTTAGTCGAAATAATAATTGCAACTATATAAAAATGGAAAAGCCGGACCAAAATCCGGCTTTTTTCGTATTCTTATTTTTACAACAAAACGTTTAGTTGCTGGCAGCAGCGCATCTGTTTTTTTCTTCCACAAGTAGTGGTTCGGCCTTGCGGTAAGTTTCAAGAATGCTATTCATTTTAAAACGCATATCTTCCCGGCCTATTTGCTGCCTGGCCAGCATTTCTATACCATAGAAGCCGTCATATAATCCCAGAATTTTTACAAAAAGTACGCTCGACTTCAGGGAATGTGCCTGTTTCTGTATCACAAGCCATTCTGCATTTTCGCTGATGAGGCTATCTAGTTTAGCGATCTGCGAGGGGACATTTTCGAGGAAAAGACTAATAATATCGTACACATATTTCGGGTCATTTGAAGATACCTCGTACAAATAACTCAAATCCAGAATTGATGCTTCCATTTTCAGTTTTGTTTAGTGTTCAGGATGGTTTACATATCAATGAATTCACCAATTCTGTGAAATAGTCGAATTCAAAGGGCTTGGTCAGCATTGCATTGATGCCGTCTTTTTTATAATCTTCATCGTCGGCAGAAAAAGTGTCGGCGGTGAGTGCGATAATAGGGGTTTGGTTTTTTAAAACCTGCCTTAAATGGCGGGCTGTTTCATAGCCATCCATTACCGGCATATTTATGTCCATAAGGATAATGTCGAAATGGGTGTCAATGATCTTTTCGATTGCTTCTGCACCATTGGCCACAGACTCGCAAATGGCTCCCATTTTAGTAAGAACCAGATTTACAATGCGCTGGTTTAGCACATTGTCTTCTACGATCAGTATTTTTACACCTTCAATGCTCTTCAATTCGTCACTATGTACCATCAAAAGTAATAAACTGATTCAATTTATACGTTATTTTTTTCAAAACAGTTTGTGCCGAACATAATGCAGTCCGCAGTTTCACAGGTTTGCGATGACGGCTGTAACAGCCCTTTAAAAACAAGTTATTGTTTTATTAATTCGTTTGCAAGGTGTTGGTTAATCTCTGGCAAGGTTTTTGAGTCTATATTCTCAAACTACTGTATCATGAAAAACAGAATGAACCAATTATACGTACTTGTTATTGCAGGTTTGCTCACATTGCCCGGATGTATCCAAAAGAATTATTATGATGCAAACCCGAATAATAACGGTAATAACTACCACAGCAACGACAGTACAACCACGACTTACATCTTTGATGACGAGTTTAATGGAACAGACCGTTACGGGTGGTCGTTCACAGATGCGGCAGATTCCACCTATGCCAGTATCAGTGGCGGTACCTACCAGTTCGTAGACTACAGCAAGACAAATTACCCCAACAGCGTGGTTATGACCAACGCCAGTACTTCAGGCACCCTAACCATCCAGACGCGCATACAATCCAACAATATGATGGGTTTGGTATTCGGTACATCCTCATCAGACAATGGATATGCTTTTTATGTAGACTCCAACGGATATTATTCACTATATAAAGAAGGCTTCGGTTCTGTGGCTTCCACTACAATCATACCGTCTACACAGGATACAATGTACGCCACTAAAAAAGGCTGGAATACGCTGGAGGTAGATCAGGCAAATGGTACCTGGACAGGATACATCAATGGTACTCAGGTGTTCAGTATGGCAGCACGCACGCTTGGCGGATCAGGATTTGGCTTCAAAGTGGCTCCCGCCACAGTTGGGTATGCGGACTATCTGTACGTGAAAAGCTACTGATTTTTAGCCTGCTAAACCCAGTTTTAGATTTTTATCATACTCATTGGCGATTTGAGCCAGTTAAATTGCTGCAGTTCCAGTGTAAACGAAACGCTGTGCGCAAATGCCTTTTTCTGACCCCAGGTATTCACCAGATAATTATCGAAATCGGCGCTGCGGATTACAGGTACGTAGATGCTCAGCAGATTTTTTATTAGCCTGGCCTCAATACCTCCCTCGTAAAGGAAAGTAGTACTGCCCGAATGTGTGAAACCGGGATTGGCATTGGGTATTAATCCTGCGTCGAGGTATAAAAGCAGCAGTTTGGTTTTGGGTAGTGTGGTCTGGATGTTTATGGTGGCCATCCAATTATCACTGCGTGCTGCATTGTTGAAAACAGGTATTTTGAACCCACCTTCCTGAATAGACACCTGTTGAGACGCCACATTGTTGTAGGCGTTCCTTCCGGGATAGGTACCGTCGAACAAGTAGTCGTTCACCCCTGAGAAACTGGCATTGAGATAGTATCTGGAGGCCACCGCGGGATCGTTGCTTACCGGAATGAATTTTCCAAAATAGCCGCGGACGAACATGGACTTGTTTTTTTGGTTATAATCAATACGCACATTGCCTTCGACGTTTATTTTGGCGAAGTCGGCACCTGCCTGTATTTCCGTCTTGTATCCAAAAGGATTGTAAGTACGGTTGTTCTTATGGCTGAACGCTATCAGGCCGTAAACTTTGTTTTGGTTACCTACAGCCAGTGATGAGTCGGTTCGCCAGGATATTGTTTGTTCATTTATATGGTAAAATTTAAAAAGTATTTCATGCCTAACGGTGCTCAGGTGAGCGTGCGCGAACTCCAACGTCAGCGAGGGCGCAATTTTAGTATAGTTCAGGAAACCGCCGGGGTCGGGTGTTGCTCCGAAAGGTGAGTGGTTGTCATGAAAAGTGCGCATATCCACTTGTAGCAACGGCTCGCGGAAAATACCGGTCGAGTGAAAGGTATATCCTAATGAACCCATTCCCACAAGCGTGCCGGAGTTGAAACCATACATGGGCGCAACGGCAAACTTGAACCTGTGTTCCGGTACCGTAAAATCATGAAAGACCAGACCTGCCATTATACCATCATATTGGTTGTAGCCTAGAGCTGGAGCAAAATAGACCTTGCTGGAATAATTCTGGTTAATAGCAGTAAGCATGTGCATCCCAAACCCGGAATTATGAAATAAAGCGGAGCGACGATACATATTGTTTGTGGTGCGGTAGTCCGGTATGGACTTGTCAATGGTCAGAGCCGACCAATTTGAATTGGGTATCGTGAGGCTGGTAGTGCCTGTAAAAGGCGCGCTCCAGATGTATGCCACGACACTGTCGCCGACCATTGCGTTTATGCCAACCGGACCATAAAAATCCGTATTGTTGGTCACCCACACATTTGTTGTTTTTTCGCCTACCTCCACCGCTGATATTTTGAAGTCTACAGGATGTTCTGTACGTAGTCCCTGATCTAAAAACCAATCTATGTTTTTTGCAGTGTGTTTTTTCATGATCGCCATAAAATCCTCCGGGTAGGGATGGCGGAATTTCCAGGTCGCAAAATACTCCTTCATACCCGCATCGAAATTGGCAGAGTCCATGTAGTGCTCCAGCCAGCGCATCATCAGATTGGTCTTGTTGTAGACGTCTATTCCATAATTCATGGAGACGAAATTGTCTGCATTCTGGTCTACAGCCTGGTCAATACCGGTTGCCGCCATTTCAGCATAAATGACTTCTTCATTAAGGCCGGATATTGACATCGTAATAGCGTTATGATGCACTTTTTCCGAATCCGGCAGAATTGCGCGGGTGGTTTTCTTTTCGTAAAAAGTATTCATACCCTCATCCATCCAGGCGTGATCGCGCTCCATGCTGCCCAGTATGCCATAAAACCAGTTGTGTCCGGCCTCATGCACCACTACGGTTTTCAAGGCACCGGACGCGCCCTTGTCAATGATAGTTACCGTGGGGTATTCCATTCCGCCACCGGCATGCATATCTCCCAGCACAGCTTTCACGGTTTTGTAGGGGTAAGGGCCCACCCACTTACCATAGTTCAAAATGGTTTCCTTTAGGTAAAAGTTGGACTTTTTCCAGCTTTTTTTATAGGCCGGCAGGAATGCAGACCAGGTGGTGACCCATTGGTGGGTACCGGGTGACATTACGGAGTCCTTCATCACAGCCCAACGTTTGTCTGCAAACCAGGCAAAGTCATGTACATTGTCTTCGTGAAAACTAATCGTCTTTAACTCGGATGCGCTGGCAGGAAACCAGCCTGATTTGTAAAGCGTATCCTTTGGCAGTTCTTCATGGGCTTTGGCATCCAGCCAATCCGATTCTTTGGGCGACATACAATTGCCGGTAGCCATGACCACATAGTTGGCCGGCAGCGTTATGGTGACATCGTAAGAGCCATATTCAGAGAAGAATTCACCCTGATCCAGGTAGGAAATAGGGTGCCATCCTTTACGGTCGTAAACCGCTGGTTTGGGAAACCACTGGCTGATAAAATAGGCCTGTTTGGTATGTCCCAGCCTTGAAAATACAGTGGGTATTTTTACCTTGAACGGTGTGGCGATCCTGATCGTGGCACCCGGATACAAGGGTGTGGGAAGATCTAACCTGGCTATATCCGGTGCGTCTTCGGTGGCATAGTGCTCTGCCGTGACGCCGTTTACAGTGAATTGCAGGCTGTCAATATAACCCTTGTCATTTTCTTTAGAATAATAAAAAGCAGTTTTTCCGTTCCTGTCGTCTTGTTTGGCAAACGGCGTATGGTCGTTTTTGTAGGCATTTGGCCACAAGTGAAAGAATAACGATTTCAACGTATCGGGCGAATTGTTGGTGTAGGTTATTTCTTCATACGCTGCCAGGGTGTGGTTCCTGTCGTCAAGTGTTACATCAATTCGGGTATCCACTTTTTGTTGCCAATAAGTTTGTGCTATGGCGGTTGAAGGCAGGACAAACAAAAGGAAAAACAATATTCTGTTCATAGTGCTAAAGTAGAAGTTTTGTTTCATTTTATGTATCAATTTCGAAGGGCGATGGTTCATACATCTCTAGCGATTTTATAGTGAAAATTTGTAGTATTTTATTTTGAGCTATTTTTACGCACTAATCACTTAAAAGTTGTCCAATTGTTTGACAGGGCGTGGCCTGACCTGCTTATTGATTATATTATTGCTTACTGTTAAAGGTGCGGCACAGCAGCGCGTGGTAGTGGGTAATGGTATGGGTATAGCGGATATAGGTTTCCATGCAAAGACACTGCTTGATACCACCAACAGGCTAACGGCGGAAGAGCTGGCCTCGGGCCAATATGATTCACTTTTTGCCGGTCATACCCAGTCATTTGTTTGCTACGGCATCACCAACGGGGCTTCCTGGGTGCGTTTCAAGGTTTTTAACACAGGAAGTGAGCATGCGTTTTTGTCCGTCGGCCTGCCCACGCTTGATTCTGCAGCCTTGTATAAAGTTGTGGGCCATAAGGCACAACTGATCGGAATTCAGGGCACCCGACCTCCGTACACGCGCAGACAAATAAAGACAGAAGAGTTTTTATATGATCTGAACCTATCCGGCGACACCGCAGAATATCTGCTCAGGGTACACGAAAGCCGTGCTCATTTTTACACGATGAAGGCTGGTTCGCTCGCCGATCTGTTGCCAAGGGCCGAGAGACGCACCCTGTTGGCAGCTATCAACATTGGTTTGTTGCTTATGCTGTCCTTCTACAATCTGTTCCTGTACCTCAATATGCGAGACAGGGCATATCTGTATTATGTGCTGTACAACCTTACGTACCTTTTGTTCTTTGCCCAAATATCCGGTGTAGGGTTGGTATATGGCGGATTCATCAGTCCGGTGACTCGTCATTGTGACACACTGTTCAGTTCAGGCACCATTTTTTTCGGCTCCTTATTCACTATTTCATTCCTGAATTTAAAACAATTCTCTCAGGGTCACTACCGAATGATGTGCGTTTTGACGGCTGCCGTGGCACTTTTGATGATTATGGCACTGTCGGGCTACAACGAGACCGCGTTCCATCTTATACCCGGCATTTCCGTGCTGCTTCTGGCGGGTGAGATCGCATCTACGCTTTTTGTCATGAGGCGCGGGTACAAGCCTGCACGTTTGTTCCTTGCAGGGTGGGGTACTGCTGCAGCGGCGGTAATAGGTTACATTATGGGCCTGTACCGTTTGTACAATTTTACAGAGGTCACCGCCCACATACCCGAATTCGCATCCACCTTCGAAGCCGTGATCTTCTCGTATGCGCTGGCCGACAGGGTGAACCGCTATCGCAAAGAAAAGGAAGAATTGATCCTGACCCAGAATACCATGCTGGAAACTAAGGTTAAAGAGCGCACTACAGAGCTGAACCAACAGAAACTGGAGACCGAAAAACTGTTGTTAAACATACTGCCAGCGGACGTGGCTGAAGAACTTAAGGTTAAAGGCAGCGCCGATGCCCGTTTTTACAAGGATGTAACCGTATTGTTCACTGACTTTAAAGGATTTACAACAGTAGCAGAAATGCTGAGCCCGCAGCAGCTGGTGGACGAACTGCACCAGTGTTTCAAGGCATTTGACGAAATAATGGGAAAATACGGTATTGAGAAAATTAAAACCGTGGGCGATGCATACCTGGCAGTGGCCGGATTGCCTGCTCCCATGGAGGACCCTGCGCGCACCATGATATTAGCCGCCCGCGAACTGCGTGACTTTATGATAGAGCGGAGACAGAGGCTTGGTGAGCGTACTTTTGAGATCCGTATTGGCATTCATAGTGGCGCTGTGGTGGCAGGTATTGTTGGGGTTCGGAAATTTGCCTACGATATCTGGGGCGATACTGTAAATACCGCTGCCAGAATGGAACAGAACAGTGAGCCAGGGAAAATAAACATCTCACAAGCTACTTGGGAATTGGTGCATCCTTTCTTTTCCTGCACTTATCGGGGTGAGATCGCAGCCAAGAACAAAGGGGCGCTGCGGATGTACTTTGTAGACTGACCAGATAAGTGCTGTAGATTGCAGTAGAAACAGAGTAGGGTGGGCCATTCCGAAATTTCGTATTTTTGCGTTTGATGACTAATATGTCGAATAAGCCCGCTATGTTGCCGGCTTTGTGCACTATGAAGTGCCCTTCCTGCCGTAAATCGGTTGTTTTTGTACACAAAAGCATTTTTCCATTATCCCAGCTTGTGATGCTGAAAACCAAGTGTGACGTGTGCGGACAAAGTCTGAAATCTGAGCGCAATAATGGTGGCGGCATCAATTACGCCCTTACAGTACTGCTTTTTATTTTTAACCTGGGCTGGTATTGGCCTATTCTGGGACTTTCTTACAAGGACAATAGTTTTTATTACTTTCTGGTTACGAGCACCGTCGTGGTGGTCCTGGCACAGCCTTACCTGATGCGGCTTTCAAGGATGATATACCTTTATCTGTATGTCAGTTTCGGCGATTCCGGAGGTGGTGATATTCACCCGGATACCCAGCGTCAGTTCCCAAACTAAAAATACTTGTTCAGGTACCTGGAGAAGAGCATAAAGCGCTTAATCTCTACAAACTCAAACTCGCCGTCTACCCTTACTTCTTCTTCTTCGCCCGTCAGGTCGTCTATGGTATCGGGGTCGAGCACGAACACGATGCCGTTATCTTTAGGATGAATGCGAACCAATACCTCTGTTTGTTCTGCAGTAATAGGTATTTCGAAGGAGTAGGATTCTATGAAGCGGTTTTTTTCGTGGTGCCCCCCGATAAATTTTACAGCAAGTGTGTGTCCTTCGTCTCCGGCCACTTTTACTTTTACGTGCGTAGTATGTTTTGGGCGCTTCAGGCCCAGTACACCAGACTCAAAATTGTCGTACCCTGTTACAATAAATTGTTGCGGATAAGTAACGAAATCACGGTTGTTGAACAATGTAAACTTTCCGCTGTTTTTCTTACTGAAAAAATCTCTTTCGTTCTGCGCTTCTTTTTGACTGACGTGCCTCATTTCCTTGAAAATACTTTTCTAAAGGGCAACTGCTTTCACGCCATTAACACGGGTGCGCCCTTATTGCTAATTTGAGCGGCGAATTTACTATTTTATTTCGTTCAGGCAGACAGCATCATACTTTGACGCCCTGTATGAACAGAACGGGTACTGAAAAAGTAAGCGGTTCCTCCTTGGCAGTCTGATTAAGTTTTTCTTCCAGCCGTGCAAAAAATGCCGGAATATTTTCTCCTTGCAGCAATTCCTTCCATCCACTCATCCAGCCCAGCTTAATAAAATGGTGGTTTAGAAATGCACTTCCATTGGCGAACCTCATCTGAAACCGGCTTTTTGTTTGCCTGGAAACAATAAAACCGGCCTGCACAAACATTTCTGAGACAGATGCCATGGAACCTCTGTGCGCACAGTGGGCTTTAAGCGTCGGTAGCAAATGATTCAGTTTCATTTCGACCAGGGTAGTGCAGAAAATATCGTAGAATTCCTGCCAGTGTCCATCCAGATTGGTGGTGATAGCCAGTTTTCCCCCCTTTTTCAATACCCGGAAACACTCTGCGAACACCGCGTCCCTGTTCTGAAAATTGTTTATTCCAAGGTTGGATACGACCAGGTCCATACTTGAATCCGAAAGCTCAATTCGGTCTGCAGATCCGTCAATGATGGTTACGTTTTTAACGCCGTATTGTTCGCACTTCATGCGTGCACGGGCATTGGCATTGGGCCAGGAATCCAGTCCATAGCAGTGGCAGGATTCTCCAAAACGGGAAGCGATCTCCAGTAGCGGGAAACCTGTTCCCGATCCAATATCCAGTATGCTCAGACCGGTCAGGTACTCCAGATTGTCGAGCAGTTGCATCCCAAAATAAGCACTCCACAAAGGCAATTCATCATAAGCGTTTACCTGTTCGGGAGTATCTTGAAATGTGTATGATAAGTAGTCCTGAATCATAATTTATATTTATGAATTTATGCAATATACGAAATAAGCATACTGCCCATTAGTTTTGATGCAACACGGCCTGCAATACAGGCAGGGAGCGTATAGCGCCCATATGCTGCGTATGATATTGCAGAAACGAAAGGTACCAGTCTATCAGTCGCAGGCGACCGGAGCTACTCAATTCTGTCCTACTCAGTTCATTTATGTTCAATGCACTAATTATGCCGCTCAGGGCTATCACGTCGTCCCGGGTCAGTTGTACAGGAACCACGGCAGGAAGGGCTGTAAAGCAGCCTGTTTCCGGGTTAGGGTAGGGTGTGGCCTCAGAAAATGCACCGTTCAGTTCGTACCCCAGCAACCGGCCACAATTGACGAGAAAAAAAAGCGGGAAATTGGCGCAGGCTACAATTGACGTGCCGTCGAGACGTGTAAAATAGTCAAAAGCAAATTGAAACAGTCCAGGGTGCGGCGCAGCTTCCGGAAGGATGCGCAAAAGAAGCTCAATTGAAAACAGGCTTATGCTGTTTTTTACAATGTCTTCCTGCAGGCTCTGGCCGTGCCATGCCGACTGAAACTCCCGGATATGTTGTAGATTTTTGGCTGGGTTGTGGAAAACCACCAGATCCAGCAGGCATCCCGGCTGTAACAAACCAGTTCGCGATTGGCCCGATCTGGGCTTCCTTATTCCTTTCAGCAGAAAACTCTGAACCCCTTCTTTCTCGGTGAAAATAGTTGTGATCAGGCTGGATTCGCCAAACTTTACAGACCTAAGCACAATTCCTCTGGTTTTCTCCAACATATTTTTGTCTGTAAAAATGGTGTGTAGTGGCTATTGCACAAACACGATCTTACCCACGTAGGTTTGGGTACCCGAATTTGAGTTGTCTGTGTTGGACACAAATACCAGATAAACGCCGCTCTGCGGACGGTGGCCTTTGTAGTCCATGCCATTCCAGATAGCCTGACCGCCGAAGGCTGTTGTTTTGTACACGAGTTGTCCGTCTATATCCGTTATGCGCACATCGGCATTGGTTACAAGACCGCTAATGGCCACGGTACCCGTATATCCTTTTGGAACCGGATTTGGAAAAACTTTTACATTATGGTTGGTATCACCACCCTGAGTAGCCGTACTGCGAAACGATACCAGACCCTGGTCTGTGCCGAAATATACATCGCCGGTTACCTTGTCTATGGCGATATTCTGAATTCTGTTTGATGGAAGAGGACTATTGTCTACCGTAAACCTGTAGATAATGGATCCAGCGTCCGGAGAAAGTAGCCAAACACCGTTGTCGGTGCCTACCCATTTGCGGTTAGCCCCGTCTACTGCAATAGAACGCACATTCTCCCCGGCAAACAGATAGCCAGCATAGGCATCGTACTGGACCACAGGAATCACGGCATCGCATTTATTGGCAATACAGGACACAGATTGGTAAATGACACCAATGCCATTGTCTGTACCTACCCAAATGTCGCCCGAAAGGTCTTTGGCAATGCAATAGCAATTGTTGCTGGGCAGGTTGCCTGTGCCTACCCCTGTACCGAAATGGCGATAGGTATCGTCTGTAGCGTCTGCGAATGTATTGTTGGTATTGTAGGCAATAACACCCTGGCCGAAAAGACAAACGTACCACGCTTCTCCGTATTCATCCACCACCAGCGGACCTCCGGTATTGGCCGGATTCCTGCTCACATTCACATGATATTTATACCAGGTACCTGTACTCCGCTCACGTACATACAACTCATCAAATGACGAAGTATAGGTCGTTGCCCAAAGGTTACGGTTGCCGTCCAGCGCCACACCGCATACTTCCCATCCGCCCGATGAAGAGCAGCGTTCAAATACATCATTCTTATATATTTTATAGGTGTTATCAGCATTAAGTTGAAACAAACCGCCATTCCCGTAACTGCCAAAGGATGCGGCGTACATGGTGCCGTCCGCTTCATCTTTAGTAATCGAGACAAAGTCGGCCAGCGTGTCCCGGAACGGGCTGTACTGCCAGTCCTGATAGGTATTCCAGGAGTTATTGACAAAATGTGAAATTCCTCGTCCGTTATTGTTGGGCAGGTAGGAGTCCGTATAGCCTCCGTGGGCTATCCAAACACTACCATTATTCGCATAGATATTAAAGGAACTGATGTCTGCCGGGCCGCTCGGGTTGTATGAATTAAGGTACAAACCTGCCCAAAGCCCCAGACCACTATAATTGTTGGCTACCCACACCGTGCTGTCGAATGGCAGTTGTGTGGATTGATAAGGATATCCTACAAATTTTATCGTGTCTGTTACTGTGTACGCGTAGTTAAGCTTTTTTACATATCCTGAAAAGCCGGTGGCATTTAGTTCCGAGATCAGGATCCCATCAAGTCCGGCGTCTATATGATTGATGGTGTTCGGACTGGTGTACACCTGGGCAAGGTTTCCGTTTGCGTATTGGAACAATGATGTGGTGTTGGCAAGGTAAAGGGAGTTATTTGAAACTGCGATATAGTTAAAGGAATGCGTGCTGTCGAGACACGTCCAGATGGCGAAATTCTGCAACTGGTTGCTGTTCTGTGGTGCACAAAACAAGCCATTGGGTGTTATGGCGTAAAAAGTATCGCGCAAGCCAACAAAGCCAGTTACCGGTATGATCTGGTTTTTGATGACGAACTGGTAGGTTTCCTGAATATTCTGTTTGGCAAGGTCCACGACTAGTATACCGATTGATGTGCTGATGTAGGCATTGCCATTCAGCGTATAAACGTGGTAGGAGGCTTTGTTGCCGGTTATGCTCTTTAATTTGAAGTCGGGTATGTTATAAAAGGTCTTGTCTTTGAAAAGGTCAATGTTGCCGTTTTGGTAGATCAGTATGGTGTACCCACTGGTGGCATCATAGGCCACAAACTGCATACCCACGTCCGACATGCCATTTACCTTGCTGTAGGTTTCCATGTCAAAGCCATTGTTGTTACGTATGGCCTTGTAAAATGCATTGGCGGTAATGACGTACATATTGCTGCCATCGTTTGCTACGCCGTAGGCAGTATTGTAGGGAAACAACGCACTCCATGTGCCTATTGGCTTCTCCTGAGCTTGTGCGCCGGTAAAAATGAGTGTTGCTATTAAAACTGCGATCCGCTTACAAAATCCCATATTCTTAAAAGGTGTAAATTTAGCAATAAACGGCTATTTTCCGTTACATATTGTACAGAGGTTTCCTTTTGAAGCCTTGTGCCCCGACAAATTCGGCTATTCCTCTGTTTTGTTTACTTTTATTGCATGAATGGACGGGTACCGATAGGGGTTTTCGATTCGGGATATGGAGGGCTCACTGTATTTCGCGCTATCAGGGCGATGATGCCCGATTATGACTTTATCTATCTGGGCGATACAGCCAGGGCTCCCTATGGCAACCGGTCGTTCGATACCGTTCATGAGTACACGCGCCAATGCGTGGATTGGTTTTTCAGGGCGGGCTGTCCGTTGGTGATCCTGGCCTGCAATACGGCGTCCGCAAAGGCATTGAGAACGATTCAGCAACTGGACCTTCCCCTATTGGCACCCGACAAGCGGGTATTGGGCGTGATACGTCCCACGGCAGAGGTAATCGGCAACTATACCCGCACAGGGCATATAGGCATACTGGGTACCAGGGGCACGATCAATTCGGGATCGTATGAAATAGAACTCAAGAAATTTTTCCCCGGACTACAGATTCACCAGATGGCATGCCCCATGTGGGTACCACTGATAGAAAACGGTGCGTATAACGACGAAGGTACCGACTACTTTATCCAGAAGTATCTGGACGAATTAATGTCCGAAAACGCGAACATAGATACCATTTTACTGGCTTGCACCCATTATCCAATTCTGATCGACAGGATTCGGAAACACCTTCCCGGACATATCAATGTGGTATCGCAGGGTTCGATCGTAGCACATAGTCTTTATGACTACCTGCAACGGCATAAGGAAATGAACGCCAGATTGAGCAGGGGTGGGAGTGTGACAGTCTGTACCACCGACGATCCTTCTGATTTTGACACGCATGCATCCCTGTTTTTCGAGCAGGAGGTACGTTCAACACAGGTGCATCTTTAACCGGCAGGTTTCATTAAACAGAGAACGAGGTGCCGCAACCGCAGGTCTTGGTGGCGTTGGGATTGTGAAACACAAATCCACGAGCATTCAGTCCACTCTCAAAATCTACCTCCATGCCATACAAGTACATACCGTGCGCGGGAGACATGATCACTGGAACTCCGTCAATTTCAAATTGTTCGTCGGTTGCTTCGGGTTTGCCGAATTCAAGCACATAAGTCATACCGGAACATCCTCCGCCTTTTACACCCAGACGAAGGCTGGCACCGGATTCGAAACCAGGCTCCTGCATCAATCTTTTTACTTCGGCAATCGCGGATTTAGATAATCCTACCGGTGTACTCACTACTGTTTCCATCCTACAATGATTTGAATTGCAAAGGTAGGGAATCGGGGTTTGAATAAAATGTTAGCGGTTGTTTAAAGCCGAAGGTTAAAAGGTAGCTTTTCGAACCTGTAATTACAATTTTAGGAAATGTAGCCCTGACTCGTCCTCGTTTATAACGAGGATGCGATTAAAAGGCGTTTGCAACGCCAGTATTATTTTCAAATTCAAGCCTGATCTTTGATGGTATACCTGTCGCCAGCCATAGTACGAATATACCAATTTTATACGGGCGTTGCAAACGCCATTCCGGGGCATCCGCGAAACATTCGCTGACGAATGCAGCATTCGCGAAACATTCGCGGACGAGTGCAGGATTCTATGTAGTTCAAAACAAATTTGCTCAAAGCCCTCAAAAAAAGCGGCCCCGGAATTTCCGGGGCTGCTTGTATTTTCAGACTTTTCGATCAGTTTAGTTAGACTTGCCTTTTGCTTTGGCTACTACTACTTCTTCCACGTTCTTAGGCGCAGGAGCGTAGTGACTGAATTCCATTACAGAAGAAGCACGACCTGAAGACAATGAACGGAGCTGTGTTACATAACCAAACATTTCGCTCAGTGGCACTTTGGCGCGAATCACCTGTAGGTTGTTACGGCTGTCCATACCTTCGAGCATTGCGCGACGACGGTTAAGGTCACCTGTTACATCACCCATGTATTGGTCTGGAGTAGTCACTTCCACCTT
>CAIYJV010000034.1 GCA_903926605.1 uncultured Bacteroidota bacterium | reverse complement strand
GAGAACACATTCGGCTAAGACCCGGTATGTATATTGGAAAATTGGGTGATGGCAGCAGCGCCGATGACGGTATATACGTGCTGGTAAAAGAAACCATGGACAATTGCATAGACGAATACACCATGGGCTATGGAAAACGCGTGGAACTGACAATTGCAGAAGGCGCGGTCCGCGTTCGCGACTTCGGGCGTGGCATACCACTAGGGAAACTTGTGGATGTTGTGAGCAAGATAAATACCGGTGCCAAATACGACAGTAAAGCCTTTCAGAAGTCGGTGGGCCTGAACGGAGTGGGTACAAAGGCAGTGAACGCATTAAGTAAAAACTTTAAAGTAACTGCGTACAGGGAAGGGCGCATGAAGTGCGCCGACTTTGAACGCGGTATACTGACCAAAGAATACAAAGAAACCGATACCACCGAACCAAATGGCACTCTGGTTGAGTTTACACCAGACGATACTATTTTCCGTAATTATCATTTTCTACACGACTACATAGAAAATCAGGTCTGGAATTATTGTTTTCTAAACGCAGGTCTCCAGATACATTACAACCGCAGAAACTACCTTTCTAAAAATGGTTTGCTCGATCTGCTGAGCCGGAAAACAAATCCGGAAACCATTCGCTACCCGATCATACACCTGAAGGCCGAAGATATAGAAGTGGCCTTTACTCACACAAGCGAATACGGAGAAGACATTTACTCTTTTGTAAACGGCCAGCATACCACTCAGGGTGGTACCCATCAGGGTGCATTTCGCGAAGCCTTTGTAAAAACCATACGCGATTTTTATAAGAAAGATTATGAAGCCAGCGATGTAAGGCAAAGCATCTGTGCAGCCATATCGGTACGTGTACAAGAACCTGTATTCGAGTCTCAGACCAAGACAAAACTGGGGTCTCAATACGTTTTTGAGGGCGGACCATCAATGAAAGCCTTTATAGCCGACTTCCTGAATAAAGAGCTGGACAATTTCCTGCATAAAAACCCGGCAGTTGCCGAAGCGCTGAAAAAAAGGATCGAACAGAGCGAACGGGAGCGAAAAGAACTGTCTGGCATTCGCAAACTGGCTAACGAGCGGTCTAAAAAAGCAAATCTTCACAACAAAAAACTGCGCGACTGCCGAATCCATCTCAACGATGAAGCGCCGACCAAAGGACGGGATGAGTTTAACCAGAAACAACTGGAATCCACCATTTTCATCACCGAGGGAGATTCGGCCAGTGGTAGCATTACTAAGAGCAGGAATGTAGAGACCCAAGCCGTATTCAGTTTGCGTGGTAAACCGCTTAATTGTTACAGCCTGACCAAAAAGGTGGTGTACGAAAACGAAGAATTCAACTTGCTGCAACATGCACTGAATATTGAAGAAGGTATGGACGGACTTCGGTATAATAATATCGTGATAGCAACCGATGCCGACGTGGACGGTATGCACATACGCCTGCTGATAATGACCTTTTTCCTTCAGTTTTTCCCTGATCTTGTAAGGGGAAATCATGTGTATATTTTGCAAACGCCGCTGTTCAGGGTGCGTAATAAACACAAAACCATCTACTGCTATTCTGACACCGAACGCCAGCAGGCGATAAGAGAAATAGGTGCCAAGGCTGAAATAACCCGGTTTAAAGGATTGGGCGAAATAAGCCCTGAAGAATTTGCCCGCTTTATCGGTGATGATATGCGAAAAGACCCGGTGCTGCTGAGCCAGGATGCCCAGATTCAAAAACTGCTTGAGTACTATATGGGAAAAAACACGCCCGACCGCCAGGCATTTATCATTAATAACCTAAGAGTAGAAAAAGACCTGATTGAAGAACTGGGTGTAGAAGTTGGCGTTTAAAGCACTTACCCTAAAACAGAAAAACCCAGAATGAAATTTTCCATAGGCGACAAAATTCTTTTTAAGCGATCGGGCGATTCGGGCACCATCACATCTATTCTAAACGACGAAATGGTGGAGGTAGACCTCGATGGCACTGTCTTTCCGGTATTTGTTGACGAAATAGACCACCCTTTCTTAAAATGGTTTACCGAAAAAGCACAAAAAAAGAAACCAGATGCCGCCATGCCAGAAATTCGTCCGGAAAAACCACTGGAGCGAAAACGAAGGCTGGCCACAGGGATTTATCTTTCCTTCCTTCCTGTTTTTAAAACAGAAGAAATGGAAGATCGCGTGGATTACCTAAAAGTTTATTTGCTCAACGAGCTGCCCCACGACCTGCAATATGAATATGAATGCCGGGTGAAACAAATACCCGTGTTTGCGCATACCGGCGCACTCCATTCTTTCGGTAGTGTGTACCTCCACAATGTTTCGGACGACCAGATGAACGACCAGGCCAGATTTGACTGGAAAGCATACCAAACTCAGGCCGGGAAAATTGAAAACGCTGAAGGAATACTAAAAATAAAGCCCATAAAATATTTCGAACATATTAATGAAATTCTGGCTGGCAAAGACTCATCCTTTTCCTATTTACTGGCCGACATACTGAAACCAGAGCAGGAAAAATTGAAATACGACATGGACCTGCCAGAGGCGCCCCGAATGACTGCATCGAAAACCAACAATGTAAAGTCCGGCCAATCTGAACCATGCGTTGACCTGCACATTGAAAACCTGGTTGGAAATACCCGGGGACTGAGCAACACAGACATAATTACTATTCAGCTTGGGGTACTACAAAGAACAATAGAAAAGGCTGTGGCACACCGGCAAGAGTTGCTGGTCGTGGTTCATGGTCTTGGGAAAGGAACATTGCGCGAAGAAGTGCACAAAATTTTAAAGCGCACAAAGGAAGTAGCACGTTTTAAGAATGAGTGGAGCGCCAAATATGGGTTTGGAGCTACCGAGGTGTGGTTTAACTATTTTTAAAAACGACTTGGTGAAACAAGGGTTATTTCCTATCCAATATAATTCCCTTTATTTTGCTATACTCTAAAATTCATTACTTTTGATTAAGTGGGCAGTCCATTTTTTTTGTTGGACTCACATTTGCAGCGCATAGAATGTTAGTTAATATTATTTTTCTTGCTATATACGTTTTGTC
>CAIYJV010000033.1 GCA_903926605.1 uncultured Bacteroidota bacterium | reverse complement strand
GGACCCCGCACTGCGGGCAACAGCAACAGAAGTGGCAAAAAAAAGGTGCCCTGTGTTAGAGGGCACCCTTTCGAACGTTCATTGACAAAATTTATTTTTCAATCTGGATTTTACCTCTGAACACCTGATCTGCCGTATTGACTTTCAATACGTAAGTGCCGGGAGCAACATTCCCAGATTGAACGGTGAAACTACCGTTAGTGACTGTCTGGTTGTATTCGCTGGCTACAACCCTGCCCATTGCATCTACCAGAACGTAACTGGCTGATGATGTGCCGGCAGGTAAAACGACCGAGAAGTCACCGTTTGATGGGTTGGGGTAGAGTTGCATTTCACCCGCTTGCAGGGCTTGATTCAGCGTCCCCAACGGCCAACAATAAGGTCCTGAAACGATCCTGACCACATGATGCGCACTTGCAGAGCCACAGAAATTAGAAATAGCATAGTACACGGTATCTGTGCCGGTCGAATTACCGTAAACGATTCCGGGACCCCAAAGCGAACCAGTAGCATTGCTCAGCGTCCAGGTTCCACCGGGGGTAGCGTCATTCAGGTTGATGCTGGATCCAACACAAACACTATCCAGCCCGGTGATCGCAGCAGGGGCGGCGGGTGTTGTCATGACTGTAATGGGGTAGGTTGCGGTTGCAGAACCACATGTATTGGACTGGGTGAAGGTAAGCGTCGACGTTCCAAGTGAAACACCTGTAACAACCCCGGAAGCAGATACGGTCGCAACCCCGGAACCGGAGCTCCAGTTTCCCCAGGTAGCTGTTTCCACAAAAGTTGTGGGTATACCAAGACATACTTCTGACGACCCAAAAATTACACCACCATCCGGTATCGGATCAATAGTAAGTGGGAAGATTGCAACGTCGGTCCCGCAGGACGTTGTTACCGTATAGTACACATTTACCGTTCCGGAGAACAGGGTAGTTACCACGTCGCCACTCAGCATAGCCAGTGTAGAACCGGAGTCGCTCCAAACGCCGCCCGGAGCGGGATCGTAAAGAGTAAGGGTAGTTCCAAGACACACTTCTGTAGTGCCGGTAATAGTACCCGCATCCGGCGAAACGTTGATCGTGATCACTTCGGTGGTTGAAGCCACACCGCATGGGGTGGAAGTAGTGTAAATAATTGTATCCGTACCAGCGGCTGATCCTACCAACACACCGCCTGAAGATACAGTCGCACTAGAATTGGACAAAGCCCAAACACCGCCGGTCACAGGGTCGTTGTAGGTGAGCGGGATTCCGGTACATATTGAAGACGGTCCCGAAATGGTACCAGCGTAAGGATAGTTGATCACCGACAATAAAACTGTAGCGGTAGCTGTACCACAGGAGTTGGTGTAGGTGTAGCTCACAACTTCAGACCCCGGTGCTACTCCGGTTAGTACACCGGTAGCGCTAATGGTTGCCACGGCCGGATTGGATACAGACCAGGTGCCTCCGGACACGGTTTCAGTATAGGTTGTGCTGGACAAATAGCAAAGGCTGGACGTACCACCGGATATGGTTCCAGCATTTGGTAGAGGGTTTACAGTTACCAAAGCATAAGCAAAAGCAGACCCGCAAATATTGGCCACTCCATAAGATATAAGGGTGGTGCCGGCCGATACGCCTGTTACAACTCCCGATGCTGAAATTGTGGCTATTGCTGTAGATGCGCTTATCCAGTTGCCGCCCGCCGATGCATCGCCCAGTGTGGTGGTTGCTCCGGGGCAAACAACAAATGTACCGGCAATTGCAGCCGGTGGTACCGGAATGGTATTGACAGTTATCGCACGGGTGATAGTAGTTGTGCCACAGGAATTGGCCACTGTATAGCTTATCTGAGTCGTTCCCGAAGCCCCGGCGCTGATAACACCAGTAGACGCAACAGAAGCGATACCTGGATTGGTAGATGCCCAAACGCCACCCGACGTGGCATCTGTCCATGTGGTACTGGTGCCCGCACAAATAGATGAATCACCGGTCATAGCCGGAGGAGCTACGGGCACGGTATTAACTGTGATGACCTTTACTGCAAAAGAGGAACCGCAGATATTGCTGATCGCATATTTAATGGTATCGGTTCCACCGGAAATTCCATTTACGACACCTGTGGCTGAAATTGTGGCTATTGAGGTATTTGCACTGATCCATGTACCTGCGGGTGTTGCATCTGCCAGCGTGGTGGTAGTACCAGCACATAAAACAAAAGTCCCGGTGATTGCCGCTGGTGCGGGTGGTAACGGATTGACTGTTACCTGCATAGCTACAGAATTGCTGCCACATCCGTTGGCGATTGTATATTTAATACTGTCGGTGCCGCCCGAAATGCCGGTCACTATTCCGGAAGCGCTCACCATTGCAATGCCGGGTGTTAGGCTGGACCAAGCACCACCGGGAACCGATTCCGTAAGATTTGTGGTGAATCCCACACAAAGCGAACCGGAGCCTCCGATCGGAGCCGGTACCGCTGGAAGTGTATTTACAGATACCACAGCAGAAGCAGCAGTGCTGCCACAGGAGTTGGTCAGGGTATAACTTATTACTGAGGTGCCAATGGCCAACCCACTTACCACGCCCGTTGCAGATATAGGGGCTACAGTTGAGCTACTGCTCGACCAGACTCCGCCAGGCGTGGCATCCGTTAATGTGGACGTAGCACCCAGGCAAATGCCCAGCGTACCAGAAATGGTTCCGGGAGAAGGTGGCCCTGCCGACACAGTTACAGGTTTTGTAGCAGCTACTGTTCCGCAAGCATTTGTTTCTGAGTAGCTAATTACAGCCACACCTGCGGTCAATCCGGTTATTACACCTGTCGACGACACAGAGGCAACCGTTGGGCTGGCACTAGACCAGGTACCTCCCGTAGAGGTTTCACTATAAGTGACAGTTGAACCCACACAAACCGTGGTGGTCGCACCGGTTATGGCGCCGGGTGTAGCAGGCAGCGGATTCACGGTAACCACAGCTGTTGCAGCAAGGGTGCCGCAACTATTCGTGTTGCTATAACTAATGATGCTTGTACCGCCTGAAACGCCGGTCACAATTCCGGTTGATGAAACTGTCGCAACCGTGGTTGACACACTTGACCATACCCCGCCGGTCGTTGCATCAGAAAGTGTGATGGCGGAACCTGCACATACAGTAAATGAACTGCCGGAGATAGCTGCAGGCATTACGGGAAGTGGATTTACCGTTACCGTAATCGTAGCGGTGCCGGCCGAAGCAACGGTATAACTAATAACTGCTGTGCCAGCAGTTACGCCGGTCACAACGCCAGAAGTGCTCACGGTAGCAATGCCTGTACTACCGCTAGACCATGTGCCGCCCGGTGTTGCATCTGCAAGCGTAGTCGTAGACCCGGCGCAAACGATTGCGGTTCCTGTTATAGGGCTCACGGTTGGTGCGACCTCTTCGGTAATTGTAACATTACCGTTGTTCCATTTGTCGCCACCAGTTCCTCCGGTACCATTTACAGCGTTAATAACACCATATATTTTTACGGTACCTGTACCTGCTGCCGGTGCAGTCCAGGCTATAGTTTCACTATAAGTAGAGCCGGTTGTGCCTGTACCGGTTGTAGCTGCAATTGTATTTAATTGTTCAACCATATTAATGGACCCGCCCGAAAGCACGTCGTTAACACAGCTAGCCGGAAGTCCGGTGCTAGCGAGCGTTCCTGCATTTATAGCAGAGGCGGAACCAGCGCCGGTATTTTTTACTACTGTAAGTTCGAAGCCAAATCCGGGCAAATTACTTGTGGTAGTGTTGGTTCCAGTTATTTTTATTGTATAAGCATGTCCGCCGACGTACCTGGTCACAGGAACACCTGCTGAGTCAAGCTCTATCGCTAAAGTAATGCCAGCTGCCATACCACCGTGGCACGAACACCCCCCGGCTCCGGTTGCCCCGGTCCCGTCCACTCCGCCTGTGGCAGGTTGGCTTGAATAACTGGTGAGCGCAACATAAAAAACAGCTGTTGCTAAAACAGAAAGTACAAATTTTTTCTTCATGTAGTTATCTTGTAAAATGGGTCGAAAAAGCGAATTGGTTGCAATTTATCACGAAAATTGCAAATAAGCTATGAGTGATTGTAATTTTAAGGTGATTTTAAAATGCTGATTTGCAGTAATTTAAAATAAATCAGTTGCTTTTAATTTTCATGTCAATTTTTAATACTTAGACGGCTAGGTTTCATCAGGCGAATTTGATTCAAAGTGATATTTTTTTTAACTGCAAGTTGTATTTTTCTGTTTTCCCCACCTTTCGACGGTTCATTTTTTGTGTTATTCAATTTTCAAGTTACAATCGAAAATGAATAATGTATTAGGTCCTAGAGCAAAAAAATCTGTAATAGAATGCCAAAATTTTACAACAGTAAGTTCCGCAGCACCATATTTACAGGAAAATGACCTAATTTTATCCTAACCAAATTTTTAATTCATGGGGCGACTCAGCTTAGGTTTTCTGATCGTATCGCTGGTAGCGTTATTTTTTTTCTGGCGAATCCTCCATTTGGCTTTCGTATTTATCCAATTGGCTTTCAGCATGATCATTTTTTTGTTCTGCTGTTACGTGCTATATGTGTTCTGGGGGTCCATCACACGTATTTTCCGGGGCCGCAACCGGTACTAGCCAATGGTCTTATTGAATCATTTTCTCGCCGGATTTTGAAACCACGGGAAAACTTCCTTATTTTTAGCCGTTTATTAATTCGTAGCTTCACCCCGAACAGATATGAAGTATTGTTTGTCCTTGTTTTTGCTGGCCTCGTTTTCTGTAACGTCATTGGCTCAGTCTGCCAGTTATCAGAACGATTTTAAGATGATCCGGTACGGGATCGCCAATTATTTGTACGAGACTTCACAGAACTCATTCAAATATGCTCCGGCAGGTACCGAATCCGGCTGCCTGAACGATAAAATGAATACCCGCAAGATGGATCGCCTGGCCGATCCGCTCGACGAGTACCAGTTTTATTCCGTTCTGGGTTCTTCGTTCAACGAAATGTTCTATACATTTTCGTTGCAGAACCAGCAGGCATTCCGCGAATGCGGCAATCACATCAGCCTCAATATGGGCCCGCAGCACACTTTGTATTCCTGCACTTCCTGCAATATTAATCACTTGCTTGATGTCTCTAATCATATGCTCCGGTTGAATCTGCCCATGAAGGTGTCCGATTCATTACTGGCCGAAGTACGAGAAAACGTGCTCAAGCTGTATGAGTCTGTAAATCACGACAACAACAGCGCCAAGGATTGTCATGCCACCGGCTGGATCACCTGGCAGGTTCATAATGCGGCCCGCGCCGGAATGGAGCGTCTGAACGCAATAAACGTGAACAATCGCAACTCCACCGCAGGAAAACTGGGAATGGTCATGAACCATTTCTACAAAGACCTGATCGCTTTACCCGTGCAGGACTTCGACACCTGGTTGTCTCCCGAATGGCAGGTGGGTTACTATGCCATCATGTATTCTACCTATCTGGAGCTTACCAATATGGAATTTTATCCGTCTGCTACCTCATATCTGGGGTATGCCGATAAGAAAAGCCATAAGTAAGGTTTCTCCTGTACCCGCAGGAAATTTCATTTTTTTTGTGGCGGGTATATCGGGTATGGTTTATTAATTTTGCCGCCTAAACAGGGGATTTTGACCGTTATCCGTTTTCAACGCATTGTTGCCGCTTTCGCAGTTATCCTATTCCTGGCAAAGATCACGGCCTGGTATGTTACCAATTCGGTTATGGTATTGACCGACGCTCTGGAGGGTATCGTCAATATGGTCACCGGTTTCCTGGGTCTGTATAGCGTTTCACTGGCAGCCAAACCTAGAGACACCAACCACCCGTTCGGGCATGGGAAAGTAGAATACCTTTCGTCGGCGGTAGAGGGTACACTCATCATTATTTCAGCCTTCCTGATTATATACGAAGCTACCGAGCAACTTATAGTACCACATGAAATTCAAAAACTGGATACTGGTCTGGTTATCGTGGTAAGTTGCGGTTTGCTGAATTATGTATTGGGCAAAGCAGCCGAGATCACCGGGCGCAAGCAAAATTCTATAGTACTTGAGTCCGCTGGTAAACATCTCATTACCGATGGCTATTCCAGCGTGGCGATCATCATTGGGCTTACACTGCTTATTGGTGTTCAGTCCATTCCCGCCACAAAGGGCAAGTATCTCTGGCTGGATAGTGCAGTGGCATTGGGATTTGCAATGGTAATACTTACAACGGGATACAAAGTGCTGCGCAGATCTATCTCCGGCATCATGGACGAGGTGGACGAAAAATTGCTTGTCTCGGTGGTGCGGGTCTTGCAGGAGCAAAGACAGTCGCAGTGGGTGGATATGCACAATCTGCGCGTGATTCAATATGGTAAATTGCTTCATATAGATGCCCACATGACCCTGCCCTGGTATTATAATCTGGTAGAGATGTCGAAGGAGGTGAACAATGTGGAGCAACTGGTCAAGTCCCGGTTCGACAATCAGGTAGAGTTTTTCATTCATGTGGACAATTGCTTGCCGGAGCAATGCACATTGTGTTCTTTGCACGATTGCGGAGCGCGGAAACACAAATTCAGGAAACTGGAAGAATGGAATGTAGGTAATTTGTGGACCGACAAGCCGCATCTGCACGGATAGGAAAGATATTTTTTGACACTAAATTTAATACGGAATGGAAAAGTCTATTTTAGTTACGGGTGCTACTTCGGGATTTGGTAAGGCCACCGCTACATTATTTGCCAAACACGGTTACACTGTAGTTATTACAGGAAGAAGGGCAGACAGATTGCAGGATCTTGAAAAAGAGCTGATAGAAAAGTATGGTTGCAAGGTAATAGCACTCGCATTTGATGTGCGGGTAAAAAAGCAAGTGGAACACGCCATAGCCGAACTGAAGAAGCAGCTGACTGTTATAGATATATTGGTAAACAATGCCGGCCTTGCTGCCGGCCTCTCCACAATAGATGAGGGCGACACGGAAGATTGGGACACCATGATCGACACCAATATCAAGGGCCTTTTGTACGTGACCCGGCAGGTGGCGCCCATGATGAAAAAACAAGGGCATGGTTATATTTTCAATATTGGATCTACGGCTGGTAAGATCGTGTACAAAAACGGCAATGTGTATTGTGCCACCAAGTATGCGGTAGATGCACTGACACAGGGTATGCGCATAGACCTTTTGCCCTATGGCATCCGGGTTACGTCCATCAATCCTGGAATGGCAGAAACAGAGTTTGCCGTGGTTCGTTTCAAGGGCGACGTGCAACGCGCTAAAAGCGTGTACGACGACGTACATCCGCTGAACCCCAACGATATTGCAGATCTGATATGGTATTGCGCCAATCTGCCTGCCAGGGTATGTGTGAACGATCTTACAGTAACTTGTCTCACGCAGGCCAACAGCGTATATTCCATCAAGGATTCAGACAGGGCCAAGCCGGTTGCCTGATCCATTTTTCATCATTAACCGGAACCGTATGTTTACTGCAACAACGCAAATAAGAGTAAGGTATGGCGAGACCGACCAGATGGGATATCTGTATTATGGCAATTATGCGCTGTATTACGAAGTTGGAAGAGCTGAAGCCATCAGAGAACTAGGATTTACCTACCGGCAGTTGGAAGAGCAGGGCGTGTTCATGCCGGTTGCCGATCTGCACATACAATATTTTCGCCCTGCGCTCTACGATGATCTGATCACCGTAAAGACGCTGCTGAAAGAACTGGATGTCGGTGCCAGGATCCAGTTTCATTCAGAACTGTACAACGAGCAGGAACAATTACTGAACAAAGGCGTGACCACTTTGGTGTTTTACGACCCTAAACTGAAGAAAAAGGTAAATATGCCGGCGGTATTGTACGACCGGCTACTGCCGTTTTTTAAATAATTACTATGGCGAACATTGCGGCCACCATCATCACCATTGGTGATGAGCTACTGATAGGGCAGACCATTGATACCAATTCGGCCTGGATAGCCCAGCGCCTGAATGAAATTGGTATTTCCATCCTTCGCCGGGTTGCGGTGGCAGACCAGAAAGACGAGATATTGAAGGCGCTGAACGAAGAACAGCAGTCTGCCGATATTCTGTTGATCACTGGTGGCCTTGGACCCACGTCGGACGATATAACCAAGCCACTGCTTTGCAGCTATTTTAACGGCAAAATGGTGCGCAGCGAGCGGGTGGAGACTCACATACGCGAGTTGTTCGGACGGTTGAACCGCCCCATAATAGAACGAAACCTGATGCAGGCCGATGTGCCGGATGTGTGCACCGTCCTGTTCAACCGCATGGGCACTGCGCCGGGAATGTGGTTTGAGCGTAACGGCAAGATATTTGTATCCATGCCGGGCGTGCCGGTCGAGATGATGGTGATCATGCAGGACGAGGTTATACCAAGGCTGCAGCAGGGATTGACTACCGATGCCATTGTTCATAAGACCACGGTCACGGCGGGAGAAGGGGAGAGCTTTATTGCTGAGAAACTAATGGGCTTCGAGGAGCGGCTGCCTGCACATATTCGGTTGGCCTATCTGCCCGATTTCTCTATTGTGAAACTGCGGCTTACTGGCACAGGTGGCGACCCTGCGGTGCTGGAACAGGAAGTGACTGCACTGCAGCAGGAGTTGGTGTCCATTCTCGGGAATATTGTGGTGGCTACGTCCGACCTGACCATGGAGCAACTTTTGGGACAGACATTGGTGGGTTCGGGCAGCAGGATCGGTATTGCTGAAAGCTGCACGGGTGGCTATATCGGCCATTGCATAACGCAGGTCAGCGGCTCGTCCGAATACTTTATGGGTAGTGTGGTGTCGTACGACAACAGCATCAAGGAAAAGGTGCTGGGCGTGTCTGCTGCCACACTGGATGCGCATGGGGCAGTGAGCGAAGAGACTGCAACAGAAATGGTGCTGGGTGCACTCCGGGTGCTGGATGTGGACTTTGCACTGGCTACCACGGGTGTCCTTGGTCCCGGTGGAGGCACAGACAGGGTAAAAGTGGGAACGGTCTGGATGGCGGTAGCCAGCAAGGAAAGAGTCGTGACCAAAATGTTTTACTTCCGTTACGACCGTCAGCGCAACAAGGAGATCGCAGCCAAAATGGGGATGCTTTTTCTCTGGCGTTTTATCAACAACAAGTTATGAGCCATGTGTTCCTGATCGGTATGCCCGGTGCGGGGAAGACCTGGTGGGGCAGCAGGGTAGCACCCCTTTTGGGTATGCCCTTTACCGACCTGGACGCACAACTGATGTACCGATACCGGGACACCATTGCAGGGATGTTTGAGAAATATGGAGAAGAGGGTTTCCGGCAGCGGGAGCACGATCTGCTGGAACTGCTGATCCACAATCTGTCAGAGCCTGCTGTCATTGCCTGTGGCGGAGGCACACCCTGTTTTCATGACAATTTGGAATTAATGAAGGCGGCAGGTGTCGTAATCTATTTGAAGTGCGAAATACCACAACTGCTATGGAATCTGGAAGGCGATACCGAACGACCGCTATTGTCTGCCGCCGATGCCGGTATGCCACAAAAACTACAGACCCTGCTACACCAAAGGGAGCCTGTTTACAACCAGGCCGATATGGCAATAGACGTTAATCAACTGGAACTTTCTACTTTTGAGCAAACCATAAGATCATGTACAAAAAGGCAATCATCATAGGGGCGTTTTTCGGGGCGCTGTCGGTAGCACTCGGCGCATTCGCCGCACACGGACTCAAAGCCATCCTGCCCGAAGACCAGATCAAGATATTTGAAACTGCGGTGCGCTACCAGTTTTACCACGCCTTTGCACTGCTCATCACTGGATTGATGTACGCCCATATCCCCGCCAAAATGTACAGGGTCGCCACCAACCTTTTTACGGTCGGCATTGTATTGTTTAGCGGCTCCCTCTACCTTATGACCATCATGAGCACCAAGGGCGTAGGCCTCGGTCCAGTAGGGATTATTACGCCTATCGGAGGTTTGTTCTTTATTGCGGGGTGGTTGTGTATGTTGTGGGGTACAGTGAAGGAATAGACAGGCGTTTCAATCGCCAATCTGGTGAATCTTCGTCGAAGACGAGAACAAGTGGGGGGCTAACCAGGTTAAAGGCTTCCTACTCGTGTGAAACACGTCAAATGTAATCCGAGTTGGGGCGCTATTGCTTACTTTTTGTGAATTTATCGACAAATTAGTTCTTACCACTAAAACTAGCAATAAACTAGTTTTATACACGTTTACCTGCAAGTATGGAAAAAAGGAAGGAAAATTGGAAACGTCTCTCTGTTTCGCTACTTACTTTGTTTGTCATAATCAACGCTGTAGCTTTTTTTCATGCGTATAAGTTTACTCATTTTGCTAACAATGTCATTAAAACGGAGAAGCCGGAAAACTTATCAGCTACCGATAAATTGAAAACACTAGTGTTTGGGGTGAACAACCCAAGACCAGTTAACAAAAAAAAGCCGAACCGATATTTTTACACGTTCGAGCTACAGAGTAATAAAAAAATATCATGCTGGTTTATACCTTCCGAAAATGCAGGAAGTGAAAATAGGACTATCAAAGGTACTGTCTTGTTGTTTCATGGCTATAGTGGCGAAAAAGCATCTATGCTCGACAAAGCTGAAGAATTTCTTAAATTGGGTTACAACACTGTTTTGGTCGATTTTATGGGAAGTGGAGAATCGGAAGGGGATCAAACAACGGTAGGATATAAGGAAGCAGAAGAAGTAAAAACGGTATTTGATTATATGGTAAATAAAGGGGAGAAAAATATCTTTCTCTTCGGAACTTCAATGGGATCAGTTGCCGTGCTGAAAGCCGTCAGTTGTTATCAATTGCCTACTAAAGCAATAATAATTGAGTGTCCTTTTGGCACCATGTTCGAAACTGTATGTGCTAGATTTAGAATAATGCATTTGCCAACGTTCCCTATGGCAGCACTACTGGTCTTTTGGGGTGGTGTCCAAAATGGTTTTTGGGCATTTGGGCACAATCCAATTGAATATGCAAAGGGGGTTAAGTGCAATACTTTGTTGATGTATGGTGATCAAGATAAAAATGTCAGCAGAAGTGAAACAAACGAAATATACAGCAATCTTGCCGGCCCTAAAAAGCTAAAAATTCTTTCATCCACAGGACATGAAAATTTTCTTTTGAAGAACCATGACGAGTGGATACAAACTATATCTGATTTTTTGAGTACCAATTAGCCCGTTCTCCCTGATGTTTCGAAGGGAATCCGGGAGCGCCAATAAGGACCGTTCTCTGAACGTATTCAGCATGATGAAGCCAGATGTTATCGTTGTTTGAACAATAGAATTTTGTGAGGTTTGCAAATAAGAATCGCGAACCCGAAATACAGCAAGGTTAGTACTTCACAAACGATTTGATTTTTTTCGTGATTCAGCCTGATGAAGCAGATCCGCTTGGAAGGGTCTATAAATCAATTTGTATTTCCCCGTTTGAGGCTTCGACCAGCTGCCAAAAGGGATGCGTTGATTTTCCACTTTGCAAATTTACAAAGCAGATAGATTGGAGATTATTTGCAGTTTTGTAACGGGCTGCATATTGGCTGAAATCTTCAAGGAGTCGGATGTGGATGGAATTATACCGGACGACTGGCAATAGGAATATGCGCCACCAATGTTGGACATGACAATGAGTACATAATTTGTACCGGCCGGTGCATAGAAAGATCCGTTCAGGCTGCTACCACCAGGATTATAAAAGAATGCATTGCTGATAACCGTTTTATAGTCAGGCAGGCAAATGAACGCAATGGAATTTTGAGATGTGAACTGGGTATCAGAAAAGTTGACCAGACTTTGAAAATGAGAACATCCCGTAGTAAATGGGTGGTCGCAGTTGACGAACGTAAAAGTGCTGCAAGAATCAAACAAATAGTAACTGTTCCAGGGCATAATAGATGAAGAGTCATTTGAGGTATGGCTAGCTTTTTTACCGGTTGAAGTGTCAGGGCTCGCCTGCCATGAAGTGATACCTGTAGTTCCGTTCGTGCTACCTGCATACAGAAACATTGCTCCGCTTGATGGACCCGGTTGCGGGAAACCTACGCCATAATTGTGGGCATAAACAGCATTACCGCCCAAGGTGGCTACAAGGTTGAATTGACCACCGCTCACCAACGGCTGGTCACCTGCCATCGTTGTGGCGCCGTTGCGAATCATATCGCCGATCGTGTACATTTCTGTAATCCGGATATTTACAATGCCTGTACTTATAATTACACCTGCTACATCTTCGAAAGAATTGGGATAAAAATGCAATTTGGTTCCCTTGGTCGTAAATATGGTCGTATCGCTGCCAGCCCTGACAGTCAGTGACTCAGATGTAGTTGCAAGATCGGCGAACAAAGTATGGAATGACATCGTGATTTGAGGAGTATAGGGTATTGTATTTATTTTAGGCCAACTGTTATCGTTGTTTCTTACGCATCCCAGGACCAAAAACAGGAGCGCCAATACAGCTGCAAAAAGTAGATTCATCTTTTTCATACAACGCGATTTATATATTAGACGGTACCCTAAAACAAAAGGTTAGTAAATCACTTTAAATTATTTACCCCGCTGGTAGAAACGGGACTTTGAACAGTGGCAGGGCACTCAACGAAAAATCGTGGATGGTACAACACATTTATGCTACTTTTTGGTAACTTCATATTATGCCAGCTACAAAACAAAAGAAACTACATTTTATGTCTCCTTCTGATACAAAGTTGAGCAATGAGGAGCTTGTAAAGGACAGTGAAAAAGGACCGTTTTATACGTCTGGATAGGTGAGCCAAATAATAAGAAAATGGAGCAAAAATACTCCCGTTAGTTTTTTCTGCATTATCAATTGAAGGCCTAAAATCAATTTTTGATTAGGGCTCAGAAACTTTTTCCCATGTAAGTGCAGTTCATTTTGTTATATCGTTAAAACAGGATATTGATGAACTTGAAAGAAATTTCATGGTCCACCCGGAATGCAGGTTTTTGCCTGCAAAGTCAAAAAATAATATAGGATGTCCACTTTCGTTTCCTATTTGGTGATATACAGAATAACCGAAGAACGCATCGAAGTTCTTGCCATAATACACAAAAGCAGATGTATTTTCAGAATTAAAGAGGCTCGAAGTATAAAAATTTAATAACGACTACATTAGCCTTTGATTGTCTCGAAAGCGAGTCTTAAAGGCGTTCGTATCTGATTAGCGGTGTGTCTCGAGCTCAGTTTTATTACGCAAAACCGGTTAAAGTATCATTCGCGCCCCAACCATTTCATCGCATTTCTCCACAGCATTTTTTCCTTTACCGCGTGCGAGAACTCCGTCATGCTTTCAATGAGTTTGCCGGGATGGTGTTCGCCCAGTGGGAAAGGGTAGTCCGATCCCATGCAGATATGGTCTTCACCCATTATGTCTTTAATGAAGGTGAGTGCAGCAGGGTCGTGCACGAGGGCATCTATCCAAAATTTGCCTAGATACTGGCGGGGATTGATGGGGTTGTCTGTGGCGCAGAGATCGGGCCGAACGTTGAAGCCGTGTTCGATGCGGCCTATCGTGAGCGGGAAGCTACCTCCTCCATGCGCGAATGCCACTCTGAGTTTCGGATGACGCTCCAGTACTCCTGAGAATATCATGGAGCAAATAGCCCTGCTGGTCTCTGCCGGCATTCCCACCAGCCAGGGGAGCCAGTATTTCTGCATTTCTTTTTCACCCATCATTTCCCACGGGTGTACAAAAATGCTGCACCCCAATTCTTCGGCAGCAGCCCAGAATGGCTCGAATTCAGGATCGCCGAGGTTCTTACTATTGATGTTTGAACCGATCTCCACTCCCGGCATTTTCAGTTCCTTCACGCAGCGTTCCATTTCCCTGATTGCCGTGTCAACGTCCTGCATGGGTACGGTGCCAATACCCAGAAAGCGGGTGGTGTGGTCGTTCACGCAACCCGCTATGTGGTCGTTGAAGAATCGGGATGTCTCCAGTGCGTGTTCCGGTTTGGCAAAGTAGTTGAATAGTACGGGTATCGTAGACAATACCTGCATGCCTACGCCGGTCTCGTCCATTTCTTTGGTACGCACCTTGGGCTCCCAGCAGTTTTGGTCTATTTCGCGAAATACCTTGTCCCCCTTTATCATGCGGGCGCAGCAGGGTTTGTGGTGCTCCAGTCTGATAAATTCACCATATCCGAATTTCTGAAACCAGTTGGGTATGTGCTCCGGCATGATGTGGGTATGGATATCTATCTTCATCGTGGAAATTTAAGGATGTAAAATACCTCAATCGTTATGACTTTACCAACAATTTCGCGCTGGCGCGATTTCAGCACCGATCGGCAGAGGGACATTAAAAATACTTAAGCATTGCGTATATGTTTTTGCGCCTGTCATATTGCCTGTTACATAAAAAATATTACTTTTGTTCAGACGCGTGTCCTGCCCGCGCTGCTGAGACAGCAGTGCAGGTATTTCCTGTGTTTCAGGGTGATGCGTAGTTGCAATGAGCATTCTTAAAACTTAACCAGAAAAATGAAGTACTTTTCTACGTTTGCCCGGTGGATGGTGGTGATCGCCGTATTCTTCAGTCCGATTACTGCAAAGTCCCAGATACTGCAATATGCCGCCGATACATCGGGAGCGTTGTTTTCTGTCGCTGCATTCGCTACAGGATTGCCGTTATCGCGCGTAAATGGCGCTTCGGAGCCTTCGAGCCCTTGTGTGGCAGGAGGTTTTTCCAGCAATCATTTTCAAAACAATCTGGCATTGGATACCACCAAGCCGGCGGTGCAAATATCTATTACACCCGATGCAGGATATGTACTTGATGTTTCTGGTATCACGTCGCAATTGCGCCGGTCGTCCACAGGACCTGACTCCATTCGGTACGCCTACAGTACAGATGGTGGACTTACCTGGCCCTACCAGCAGATCAGCTATGTGCCCTTCGATGGTGCCTGTGGCGCACTGGTAACAACAGCTACCTGGCCCGTAACCATCGCAGTAGCGGCTCCCCAAACATTGTTGTTCCGTATTTATGGTTTTAATGCAGCGGACACTGCGGGTGTGCTGCAGGTAGAAAATCTGGCTGTGACCGGATTTGTCGTATTGGCAGACGGCTGTACACAGCCATCACTGCTACATTCGTCTGGAATTACTTACAATTCAGCTACCATGAACTGGGCAGCAGTATTGGGTGCCGCCAGTTACAACGTGCGTTACAGAAAACTGGGTGATACTACGTGGACAAACACAGTGTCTGCCGTTACATCTATAAATGTTACCGGGCTGGAGTGTAATACTGTTTATGAATACCAGATACAAACGCTGTGCAGCAGCGGTTCATTCAGCGACTGGGCCGGATCTTCTTTGTTCCGCACCCTGATCTGCCCTTGTCCGGTACCAGTAGGCCTGGGTGATTCTGCCATTACGGCCACGAGCGCCAAGCTATACTGGGCCAGTGCAGCGGGTTCAACCAGCTACAATTTCCGCTATAAAAAACTGGGAGACACTTCCTGGAACTATTCCGCGATCACGGGTACAGAAAAAGATCTGGCAGGTTTGAACTGTGGTTCCACCTATATGTTCGAAGTGCAGAACGTATGTACAGATACATCGGCCTACAGCGATTCTTTGTTGTTTGCTACACTGTCCTGTGCTTGCCCTACACCCACGGGCTTGTCGGTTTCGGCAATAACGTACAATACGGCCACGTTAAACTGGCCGCCGCAGGTGGGTGCACTGCACTATACCGTACGTTATCGTGCACTGAGCACCTTTCCCTGGACCACAGACACAACTACACTGACCAGCAAGAATATTTCCGGACTTATATGCGGCACTCAGTATGAGTTTCAGGTAGGTACCTATTGTTCGGTTACCAGCTCCAGTTCCTATAGTTTCTCGGATACTTTTGCTACGACAAGTTGTCCTTGTCCCATGCCTGTGGGTTTGGCAGCAAGCTCCATCACCATGTCGTCTGCAAAACTGAGCTGGACCTCTGTAGTTTGGGCTGGTTTCTACAACTTCCGTTATCGTGCCGTGGGTGCATCTGCATGGATCGTGGATTCGTCTAACACTACAAGCAAGACGATCAGTGGTCTTAGTTGCGGTACTACCTACGAATTCGAGCTTCAGTCGGTCTGCGGCGGGCTCGGCATCGGGTCTTACACCACAGCTACATCTTTCTCTACGCCTGCTTGCCTGCCAACCTCGGCATCTTCGGGCATGGTTACCGTGTACTTTAATCAGCCGGTTGATAATTCAGTTTCTACCGGTACAAATGCCGGATACCTGAATCATTCCATGGCCGATACGCTGATCGCGTACATCAGCCGAGCTAAATACTCTATTGACATTGCACAATACAACTACGAACAGGACAGTCTGTACAGTAATATTGCAAATGCAGTGAATGCAGCCTATCTGAATGGCGTTACCGTACGTTGGATATTCGACAGCAGTGCGGCAAATACAGGTCTGAGTCAGGTAAATTCGGGTATCAGCACTTTGGGCAGGCCCAGGTCCGGGTCGGGTGCCGCTATGCACAATAAATTTATGGTGATAGACGCAAATTCGTCTAACCCCGGCGATGCAGTGGTTTGTACAGGATCTGTGAACTGGACCGACACCGGTCTAAACTATGCCTATGGGAACCTGATGTTTGTACAGGATTCCGGATTGGCTCATGCGTTTGACGGTGAATTTAACATGATGTGGGGTGGGGCAAATGCTACTCCTAATACGGCTGCTTCGAGGTTTGGTACTGCAAAAACAGATCTCGGCCGTCATCTGTTTGGCGTGGGCGGTCATTTGGTCGAAGTGTACTTCGCACCTTCCGACGGAACAGATGCGCACATTCAGTCTGCCATAGGCACTGCCAATACCGACCTTTATTTCTCTATGTACAACTTCGCCAACAACTCAGAAGCGTTGGACGTGAACACTGTGAAAACAGCTGGTGCATACGTGAGCGGGATCGTAGATCAGGCGTCCGCCGCAAATTCTTCTTATTCGTTGTTGGGAACTATTCTGGGAAGCCAATTGAAAACCTATGCCGGAGCATTTCAGAACAACAACCAGTATGCCATTGTTGATGCGTCCAATTACTGCTCCGATCCGCTGTTGCTCACCGGTTCTCATGACTGGAGTACCGCTGCCTCGACGCTGAACGATGAGAACATCGTGATACTGCACAGCAGTACAGTGGCTAATGAGTATTTCCAGTCTTTCAAAGCCAACTTCGGTGTTCTGGGTGGATCACTCACCACAATATCCAACTGTAGCCTTGCCCATGTGAACGGTCCTGCAATGGATATTCTGGAAGACGGCAACAGCTTGCTGGTTCGTCCTAATCCTGCCGGGCAAGTTACTTATGTGTCTTACAAATTGTCTGGTACGCAGAGAGTGGCTTTGAGTATTTACAATATGGTAGGACAGGAAGTAATAAGTGTTCAAACAGCCGGCGAACAGGCTCCGGGCACATATACCTATCCTGTAGAAATTGCTGCCCCAGGCATTTACTTTGTACGCCTTACAATAGGCGATATGAACTTTACCCGCAAGGTGGTGAAACTTTAAATAATGAATAGTTACAAAAAGACTGGAAACAGGCAACTCTACAACGTTGCCTGTTTTTCTTTTACGAATTAGTTAACTTTACCTCACAAACAACTTTATGAAGAGATTTTTTTACTTGATCGGCCTGGCTACATGTCTTGCAAACTCTGCATTTGCCATGCCGGGAGATACTACCTGGGTTCAGGCAACCAATACCCAGTTTACGCATTACGGCAATTTCGATACAACGATTGCCTTCCCAACGCCCGGCGCTACATACCGTAGAGTCTATATGATCTTTACACTGGGCAAGTACGTGTGTGGCGGAAGTGGGTATTGCGGCGACTGGGACTACACAGTTACCAACTACCTGATGACACCGGGTGGAGATTCCTATGAAATTTCCAGGCTCATTACCCCCTATGCCGGCGCCGGCGCACCCCGCACTCCCTGGACCTGGAAACAACACTATGTGTATGATGTAACCGACTATCAAAAAATCATGCACGACAGTGCTACGATCAGAGTCAACTATTCCGGTTATTCATGGGGTTTTACAGGTGATATCAAGTTTATGTTCATCGAGGGTACGCCGGACAGGGATGTAAAGGGAATAAAGAAATTGTGGAGTGGATACTGGGCTTACGGAGACACAACCCACTCAGACTCCAACAACATCAATGTGCATCTAGCACCCCGGCTGGATACCGCACCTGCGATGACCCAGTTTGCCGAAATGAAATTTACAGTAACGGGTCATGGTTCTGACGCGAACTATTGCAACGAATTTTGCGCGCACAATTATAGCGTAGTGCTAAATGGTGGCGTAGTAGACAACTATTTGGTTTGGCGTAGCGATTGCGGCATGAATGAACTTTCTCCCCAGTCCGGAACCTGGATATACGAACGTGCCAACTGGTGCCCCGGTTCCGGTGTATTATCAAAACATCATAAATTGCCGGGTGTTGTAGAAGGTTCTTATTCGGCTGTTAGTGTTCAGTTCGATCCCTATATCAGCAATGGTGGAGCCGGTTATGGCATAGAAGGACAGTTGTTTTACTACGGCGGTTTCAACAAAGCGCTGGACGCCTCGATGGATCAGATCATAGCTCCAAACCGGGATGAAAATCATTTCAGAGAAAACCCGATTTGCGGTAACCCCGTAGTTCATATTAAAAATACGGGTGCCACAACTATCGACTCTGTAGCTATTCAATACGGCGTGGCCGGTTTTCCTACTACTACTTATACATGGGTAGGAACCCTGGCAGCGCTTGAGGAAACAGATGTGACCCTGCCTGCATTACCCGTTCTGGACACTATTTCCGGTCTTACTCCGGTAGACACCACCTATTTTACTGCTACGATACTTACCGTAAATGGCGTGCCCGACAACGATCGCACCAATGACTCTATGAGGTCGCAGTTTATTGCCAGTCCCGCTTTCCCCAATCCGTTTAAGATCGTGTTTACCACCAATAATGAATCCATTGCTACCGGGTCGAACATCAGCGAGACAAGCTGGTTTATTTTTAATCTGGATAACACTATCATGTACGGCAGGGCCAATGTAAACATTAGTACTGTGTATAATGATACCATCGCATTGCCTCCCGGTTGCTACAGGCTGGTTGTTACAGACAGCAGTTGCGACGGATTACAGTGGTGGGTACATCATGCTTCGCCGCCCGATGGAGTTACGGACGGATCACTCAGTGTGCGCAGAATGAACAATTTTTCAATCCCCATGAACGGATATGTGACCTCTGGTACTTTCAACAACGACTTTGGATGCGGGTATTCCCAGTACTTTACCATTAAAGATTATCCCACAGCGATCAATTATGTGAACAGCACCAAAGCGGGAATTGAAGTTTACCCCAATCCTGCAAGCAAAGAAGTAACCTTGCAACTGTATGGCATGGATGTGGCAGACGGTGCGCTACGGATTACTGATGCTATGGGACGTGAAGTACGCGAAGTAAAAGTATCGAGTACCAACCAGAAGATAAATATTGAGGGATTAAGTACGGGTGTCTACACTTTTACCTATTACGATAACGAGACACCCGGAGGAAAGTTAACAGCCAGAATTTTGGTCCAGAAATAGTTTTTGAGTGGAATTCGGAAAAAGGGTTGCAAATTTGCGCAGGCAGAGTTGCAACCTTTTTTGTGACCATGCACGCTGCCAAACTTTTATATTATCTACAAAGTGTATGTCTGAACGCATAGAAAAATTATTAGCTTTTTTAAAAGACAGTCCGACCGATAGTTTTTTAAACCATGCACTGGCATTGGAGTATATAAAGGCAGGGGACGATATTAAAGCGCGCACATATTTTGAGGCTAACCTGACCATTGATCCTGGTTATGTAGCAACCTATTACCACCTTGGCAAACTTGTGGAGCGGGCAGGAGAGACAGTGGCGGCTATAGCAATCTACGAAAAAGGAATGGGTGTAGCCAAAACTGCAAAAGACCAACACACATACAACGAACTACAGGCCGCATACGAAGACCTGGCATATTGATACCAAGACATGCTGCTGGAAGAATTCAGGAAAAACTGGGCGACACTTGCCGCAAATACCCACGAAAAGACATTCTTGCTCGCTGTAAGCGGAGGGATAGACTCAATGGCACTGGCATCGCTTATGTACAGGTCGTCTATCAAGTTTGCGGTAGCACATTGCAATTTCGGTTTGCGGGGGATGGAGTCAGACCTCGATGAAGAACTCGTTGCTGAATGGTGCCGGGTGCACCGCGTTGAATTTCACCAGCGGAAATTTGACACGAAAAATGAAATGGCGATTCGCAAAAAAGGTCTTCAGGAGACGGCACGGGATCTCAGGTATGAATGGTTCAGAACGTTGTGTGCATCCCATAAATACGAACGCATAGTAACAGCTCATCACGCCGATGACAATGTAGAGACGCTGATTATTAAAGTATTCAGAGGTACCGGTCTCAGTGGTTTGCACGGAATATTGCCCGACAATGACGGGGTGTTGCGGCCTTTGTTATTTACCACCCGGGCCGACGTCGAAAGGTATGTCAGGGCGCAAAATGTGCCCTATCGGGAAGATGTATCCAATGCATCGGATGTGTATTTACGCAATTCTGTAAGGCATAAGATCATTCCGGTGGTAAAGGAAGTGTTCCCAAACGCAGTGCTGCAGGCAAATTCCAGTATATACAGGTTTACGGAAGCCGAATATTTCTATCAGAAGGCATTGGACGCTGAAAAGAGAAAACACATGGAAAAGCGCGGGAATGACTATTACATACCCGTCCGCAAGCTTGAAACGCATCCGGTTATAAATACACTTTTGTACGAGTTATTGCGTCCATTTGGATACGGTCAGGACCAGTTACCGCACGTACTGAATTTATTAAAAGCTGAGTCCGGCCATTACGTGGCATCGTCAACCCACCGGGTCATACGCAACCGCGAATTCCTTGTGGTAACATCCCTACCCACTGAAGCCGCAGATTTGGTCTTAGTGGAACAGATACCAGAAAAAGTGAGACTCAGTACCTGCACGATCTCATTTTCGGAACATAAAGACAAGTCTATAATCCCAACCGACAGGTCTGTAGCCTGCGTGGACAGGAAGATGGTAGAATTTCCATTGGTGATAAGGCGGTTGAAAGCAGGCGATTATTTTTATCCTTTCGGGATGAAAATGAAGAAGAAAAAAATAAGCCGTTATCTAATAGACCAGAAAGTTGCCCTGCATGAAAAAGAAAATATCTGGGTGGTGGAATCTGCAAAACGAATAATCTGGGTGGTGGGTATGCGTATGGATGAGCGCTTCCGGATCACGGACCACTCAGAGAAAATGATGATGATCAAGGTATCGGAACCGTAGAAGCGTTTAGCTTTCGTTTATTCAAGTTTAAAATTGATTGGAAGTACAAAGAAAATTCCTGTATCAGGTATCGTACCAGATCCAACGAGCTTTATCCGCGGCAGATTTGACAATGTGCGTATTGCCTCCTGATTGCAACCACCGGCAATTCCCTTCAATATACTCACATCTTTTATCCGTCCATCCGGTAAAATCCGGAATCGGGTCACCACACGGCCTTCAATATCATTTTCCCGTGCGGAATCAGGGTATTTCAAGTTGTGGGAAAGATAGT
>CAIYJV010000032.1 GCA_903926605.1 uncultured Bacteroidota bacterium | reverse complement strand
GATTTTTCTTTTCCCCCTTAACATGAATTTTAGTGGGTTTTATACATAGCATGGTCGATATTTCTTCATGCGATACATCATTAAAGTCCCGTATGCAAAAAGTTAAATGAATTTCATTTCTTTTCATGCTCGAACATAAATTTGATGCAAAAATATCTCACTATTCTGGATGTCTTGCCAAGATACAATTTAACTCTATTTTCAAGATCACAATCTCATTTCCTTGCTGGCAATCCCAGGTCGATTCTTTCCGTGATCAAATCAAGTACATCTCAATATCAGTGAATATATAACCATTGCTTTTTTGAACATTCACATAACAAATTTATTTAAGTTCTCATTTTGTGAACTAATTGGTATCTTTGTAAAAGTATATGAAGGTTCACTTGATAAAGAAACAAGCGATTGAGGATTATGCTGCCGCCAATGCCGGAAGCAGGCCTGCGTTTAGATTTTGGTTGGGAACAATAAAGTATGCAGAATGGAACACACCGGAAGATATACAGTATACTTTCGGTACAGCAGACTTGCTTGGGAACGGTTCAAACAGAGTGGTGTTTAATATTGGTGGCAACAATTATCGAATGATCTGTAAATATCATTTTGGGGTTGCAAGAGTTCGCTTATTTGTTTGCTGGGTTGGCACACATGCGGCGTATGATCAACTCTGTAAGGCCAGCCTGCAGTACGAAGTACACGTATATTGAAGAAGTAAATTGTAAATTAAAACTGTGCAAAATGGAAGTGTTATTGTATAAGGTGATCAAGACAAAAAAACAGTACAATGAATATTGTAACAAGCTAGAGGAACTGCTTGAGCACGATTCAAAGGACAAACAAGTCGCAGAAGTTGTTGAACTTCTGACTTTTCTCATTGAGAAATGGGACAACGAGCACAACAGTTTTGCTGATTTAGATCCGGTATCACTTTTGAGGCACTTAATGGAAGAAAACGATCTCAAGGCAAAGGACCTGGTCGATATTTTAGGCGTAGGCAAGAGTTTGGTCTCTGACATCCTGCATTACAAAAAAGGCCTTTCGAAAGATATTATTCGTTTGCTGGCTGCACACTTCAAAGTATCACAGGAAGCATTCAACCGTCCTTATAAACTTGTTGTGGCAGCGAATTCTCATCTGAGGAATGCCAGCGTGATGAATACGACAAAACAATTTGAAACTGCTCATTAAATTACAGTTTGTGCACACGGGAAAAGATCTGCTTTGATACTTGGTGCAATTGAAAAGGAAAGGAGGTAAATAAAATGAAAAACAAGATTCAGAAGCGTTTACCGAAAATATTGAAGATCAACAAAGGCTTCCTACATGGCAGGTAAGTGGTTATTTGAGGCTGTAAAACAAACTGTGTTAAAGTCCACAAATAAGTGGAACCCAGTTCGGCGTAGTCCCCGAACTGAGGGGCAATAGGATTTGGCGCGCGCTTACAGAACGAGAACAAAAAACCAAAATGCCCGGCACGAACCGGGCATTTTAGTCCACATCAGAAGGTTGAATTTATCTTACTATCGTCAGTTTTTTTACTTCCCGGTAGTTGCCATCTGTGATCTGTACAAAATACAAACCAGCCCCCAGATCCTCGATGTTTATGGTCTGGGACGTTTGACCAAGTACAGCGCTCAAAACACATCGTCCTGCTATATCGTTTATCATAAGTTGCTTGCCTGCCAATTCATTCCCGGTGATAGAAATAAACTTACTGGCGGGGTTAGGAACTACCTGAAATTTTGAGGCTGTCAGTTCTGCTACATCCACTGGCGCTACAACCATTGTTACTTGTCCGGTGCCGGTAGGGGCTGCACTGCAAAGGCTGCTGTTAGTAACATTGCAGCTAATGATATCTCCGGTTGCAAGCGTACTGGTGGTGTAGGTTGGGAAACTGGTAATACTAACGCCGTTCTTTTTCCACATGTATGAAGGCGTGGGACCTTGGTTTACCACGGTCACTGAAAAAGTCACTGACGTTCCCGGTGTAACTGTAGATCCCGGAGCAGCATTAACGGTCACCGATGGGGTGGCTGTGGGATAGATGTTTGGCGTCAGCGGATTGCTGAAGACCGTATCTGTGGTTCCGCACGATCCGGTGCTGGACATTACACAGGTCACCACATCAGGGTATACGAGCGCTGACGTGACATAAGTAGCCGACGGACCATTTTGCACCGAAACGCCATTTACTTTGAATTCATAATTTATGGCGGTCCCACCATTTGCCGGAACAGCGGTCAGCCACACAGTTGAACCCTGGCACACACTCGTAGCCGGAGATACAAAAAGTGCAACCGCTTTTACCGGTACTGCATCACTGACGACGGGCGCATTCAAGTCGTTGGTAACATCCCGAAGACCGAAGCCATATCCCTGACAGTAATGATGAGGAACACTGGCAAAAACGAAAGGCGGCGTGGTGGTATAATAAAGATAGGCGGAGTCTGTGCCACATCCTGCACCCGCACTGTTGCCGGACCCGTCCAGGCGCATCGCATAAAATTTTCCACTGTTTACAGGTGCAGCGGTAATGGTGTCATAGATGGTGCCGGCACACAATAAATCTCCGGAGGTAAGCTGCGCAATGAAGGCGCAATTGTTGTAGTTCTTCTCAAACTCGTAGGTCTTAGCCCAATTTACATTTCCAACCGAGTCGAACTTGAAAATCAACTGGCGGCCAACAGCCCTGAAGTTGCTTATGTTCTGGGCCGGCGCATCCGTAAAACCAGCAATGTAATAACCGCCATCGTTGGCCGAAGCAAGGTAACCATACGCTGGATATGTGCCGTAAGTAGTTGTATCGTTGGCTACGTTCACCCAATTCACAACACCGGTCCTTGTCATTTTCACCAGTCCGAATCCCGCACCAGACAAGACACTTACCACAATATTAGAGTCGGGTGTCATTATCATTTGCTGTGCCGAAAGCGAATAACCGGTCCCCAGCCCGGAGGCAAGCGGATGCCCGTCCGACTTTATCCAAAGCAAATTGCCTGAAGTATCGGTCTTGAACAACAAACTATGTTCTTCGAATTCCGAATACCGGACGACACCGGTAAACAAATAGCCATCGGTAATATTGAGCACATCACTGATACGGAAGTCATTATTGGTGTACAGACTATCTAAAAGAACTGCTTTTGAAAACAGGGTGTCGCCCGCCAAATTGAATTTGGTGACAACTGTCCCGATCGTATCCTGCGATGTACTGCAGGCAAGAAACGAAACAGGGCTTATTTTTTTTACCAGGGGGCGTGCAAAACGCGGATAGTGTACCGGATCTATGTAATACTTGCTCCAGTTAGTGTTCCCAAGGTGATCGAGACTCAGCAACAGCATCTTAGGCGTATCTACTATGCTGTTAGAATCTGTTTGGATACAGGCTGCAACAATGTCGCCGTTTCCCATTTCTTCTATGCTTGGAGCAGAAAGAAATTTACCTGCCATGCGCAAGGAGCGGGACCAGACAGTATCGCCGGTGCCGGCGCTTACTTTTACCAACTGAAGCGCACGATCCTGAACCACAGGAGAACTTGTTCCGGCAATGAGCATATTGCCGTCGGAAAGTAGTTTGCCGGAATTTGCCCGGATGCCGGAGCCTGGAATTTTAAAGCTTTTCGTGTAGGTCTGTCCGAATACAGATGAAGCTGCTAAAAGGCATGATAATGCCATCGTCGGTACGGTGTACCGGAAGGGTTTGAGATACATAGGGTTTTAAATTTGGGTCGAAAATAAATAATTATTTGCTAATAATGAAAAAACTGGCTTGCATTCTCTGCTAGAAATTAGGAACTTATCCCCTGCAAATTGCTGAAAATCCTAAAATTCGGGCTATGCTGATCCAGACAATGTAAGAATTTATAAACCTCAAACAGGAAAATCACGCTCCCTAGTTTCCTGTTTCAGAGGGCAAAAACCAGTGACCCTCATCAATTTGCCCTAATTCCGGGTATTGCAAAACCATTTTTACTTTCAGCTATTAAAAAATATTAACTTTGGGGTTTTTATGCTGAACGGTAAAAAGATAGTAATAGTATTGCCTGCCTATAATGCGGCACTGACACTGGAAAGGACCTATAAGGAAATACCTTTCGATATAGTAGACGATGTGGTCCTTGTAGACGACAATAGTCCTGACAATACAGTAGAAGTGGGCAGAAGCCTGGGCATCAAGCATATCGTAAAACATGAGGTGAACAAAGGCTATGGAGGCAACCAGAAAAGCTGCTACAAAAAAGCCCTTGAAATTGGTGCCGATATCGTCATCATGCTGCACCCTGACTACCAATACACGCCCAAGCTGATACACGCAATCTCGTCCATCATAGCCATGGAAGTGTACCCCGTGGTGCTGGCTTCGAGAATACTGGGACAGGGTGCCCTGAGAGGCGGAATGCCCATGTACAAATATGTATTTAACCGTTGCCTTACGTTGTTTGAAAATATCCTGCTCGCAGAAAAACTGAGCGAATACCATACCGGATACCGCGCCTTTAACAAAGAAGTACTCGAGTCTATCAACTTCACACACAACAGCGACGACTTTGTGTTCGACAACGAAATGATATCGCAGATATTCATGAATGGTTTCGAGATAGCAGAGGTTACCTGCCCCACAAAGTACTTTGAAGAGGCATCCAGCATTAATTTCTCCCGCAGTATGACCTATGGTATGGGTGTATTGCGCGTATCGCTCACACACCGGTTCCACAAATGGGGATTGATAAAAAGCAAGCTTTACGCAAAAAAATAATCAGTCAGGTTGGTTGCCTGACTGATTAGGTATCTTCCGAAAAATAATTGATTTCGTTTAGCGCGAATAACCATTGAGCTGGTACCAGCCCTTTGTACGGTTATGGTACACCTTGGTGTGGTATCTATGGCGCGGACGATGATAATATCCGCCCTTGCCGCCGCGCCCGGGTTTGCGCCACGAATGGAAAGGCTTGTAGTTGTTGTAGTACCTCCACGGCCTGTAAGACGCGGTTGGCTTGTACCGGTAGCCGCTGTTGGCACACTCAGAAAAACTGATCACCACAAGGCATAAAACGATGAATAAAATAAATTTCCTGCTCATTTGAACGCTAAGATAAAAAAATATCAATTTGCGGGGCATGGTTAATATAAATAATTATTCCCTATGCAATTTTTATCCTGCCGGCATCGTGCGTTATAAAATTCATAAAGGAAATGTTGCTATATGCCTAATCCCTAACTTTGCCGCATGGATTCTACAAACAGGTTAACACAATTGCTGCGCCAGCGCATACTGATCATTGATGGCGCTATGGGCACCATGATACAGCAATACAAGCTGGACGAAGCAGACTATCGTGGAGACAGGTTCCGCGACTGGCAGTGCGACGTGAAGGGCAACAACGACCTTTTGTGCCTTACCCATCCGGAAATCATACGCGAAATACACAAAAAATACCTGGCCGCTGGTGCCAACATACTGGAGACCAACACTTTTAACGGTCAGAAAATATCGCTTGCAGACTACCACATGGAGTCTCTGGCTTACGAGATAAATGTGAAGGCTGCACAAGTAGCACGCGAGGCCATTCAGGAATATTGCCGGGAGACCGGTGCTACCGATGCCGACCTGTTTGTGGCCGGCGCTATTGGCCCCATGAACAAAACGCTTTCTTTGTCGCCCGATGTGAACAACCCTGGCTACAGGGCTGTAACATTCGACGAGGTGGCTGCTGCTTATTATGAGCAGATCTCCGGCCTTGTGGACGGTGGTGCAGATGTATTGTTGGTGGAAACCATATTCGACACGCTGAATGCGAAAGCCGCTATCTACGCAATCAACAAATATTTCAGCGACAAGGGCACAGCACCCTTACCCGTAATGATTTCGGGCACCATAACCGATGCGTCCGGACGAACGCTGAGCGGACAAACACTGGAGGCTTTCTATATTTCCGTAATGCACGCCGAACCAGTGAGCATAGGGTTGAACTGCGCATTGGGCGCAGGTGAAATGAAACCCTACATAGAAGAACTATCCGAACTGGCCGATTGCTATGTAAGTGCCTACCCCAACGCCGGTTTGCCCAACGCAATGGGCGGCTATGACGAAACACCCGAGCAACTTGCCGCGATAGTGGGCGGATTTGCCGAAAACGGTTGGGTAAATGTAGTAGGAGGATGTTGTGGCACCACGCCGCAGCACATTGCCGCGATCGCAAAGGCTGTAAAGAACATCGCACCGCGAAAACTACACGTAACCGACTCCGTACTATCCTAACCCAGTGGCGAACAACACTCCAAAAAATGCAACCCGGGTCGGCGTTCGTGCGTTGACAGGCATGGTGTTGCTGGTGGTATTGTTGGCTACTGCCCGTAGTGCGTATGCGGTGGTAATAAGCGGCACGATAAAAAACCGGTTGTCAGACACTATTTCGGTAAGCTTCAACACCAACCGGATCGCCTACTATCCCCGCCAGTACTTTGCGGTGCTGGCCAGGGATGGTTCATTCAGTATGTCGTTCGATGTGCCTGAAAAAGAATACACCACTGTAGAACTGAAGCACGGAAACCGGGTTGCAGACCTGATCCTTGACCCTTACGACACATTGTTGCTCACGGTGAACGCAGCCCATTTCGACAGCACCATTCACTACAATGGGCGCGGCAGTGCAATACAGAACTATGTGGCCGCGCATACCGTATCCAAAGGCCGAATGAACCAGTATGCGATGCGGCTGAAGGAATCCATACCCGAAACACCTACTGCCTACCTGAAAGCCCTGGAGCGCGAGCGAAAGGCAGAAACGGACTACCTGAAACTGCACAAGAAAGATCTACCCCTTCGGTTTGTAAATTACTGGACTGCCTACTACGAGTATTATAACTACTTTTTTATGCAGCAATACCCGCAAGTGCACGAAATGCTGCGGGTGAGGCGCTACACAGACACTATTCCGGATAGCAACTACAAGGTGGTGGCGCAAATGCCGCTTGCGTTCCACGACTCGCTGCTGCAACTACCGCCCTACCTGCTCTACCTTACGGGAGCCATCGAGGCTAGGATGAAAGCATCCGGATTCAGCTACTTTATGAAAGACACCGCCAGGGTGCGCCGTTTCAGAGACAGCGTGTACAAGCGCGTGTACAAAGATATGCCCGCCGGTAGTGCTGAGTTTTATGCCGCGCAGGGTATCTATGCCGGTGTGCGGTCTCAACCATTAAGTGATACGCGGGCACTGTATGCCGACTTCAAAAAACACTTCGCGACCAGCACCTTTTGCGAATGGATAGACAAGCAGATCGCCATCACCGAAAGGCTGGAGCCCGGACAGCCCGCTCCCGAAATCGTCTTCACCGACAGTACAGGCGCGCCCGTGCCTTTGTCGTCGCTGCGGGGCAAGGTAGTGTACCTGCAATTCTGGGCCGGTTTCTGCAAGCAATGCATCAGCGAGATGCTCCGGGAGCAGCGGGTAAAAGACCTGGAGAAAAACAAACCCGTGGTCTTTGCATATGTGTCTTTAGGTGACGACGCGGATGGAGAAGCCGAACTGCTGAAAAAATACAAAATAGAAGGCATTTTCTGCCGGGCCAGAGGCGGCTGGAACTCAAACGAGGCACAGGCATACAGCATTCAATCCCTGCCTGCATATTTCCTTATAGACCAGGACGGAAATTTTGCACTGCGCAATCCGGCCTCTCCTGTTATGGCCACGCAGCAGATATTGGAGATAGGCAAACTACTGAAATAGAACTCCTTGTGTTCGCCCCTGCCTGTTTGACATTTATCAACTGGTTTAAGTGGTAAAAAGCGCATCTTTGCGGAGTCGAAATTTTTTTACCAGTTTTCATGAAAAATCCACACCAGCACACCGAAACACACTTCCAGAGTTCAGACCTTGTTACCGATATCGTAATAGGCATGAGCGACGGGCTTACAGTACCCTTTGCACTTGCAGCGGGGCTAAGCGGCGCCGGCAACGGCATTACCACAGCCATCGTCATCACAGCCGGTATTGCAGAGATAGCAGCCGGCTCTATTGCTATGGGTCTTGGCGGCTACCTGGCTGGCAAAACGGAAATGGAACATTATGACTCCGAGCTAAAACGGGAGTACTGGGAAGTAGACAATCTGCCGGAAAAAGAAAAAGAAGAGGTGCGGGAGGTGTTTGAGCAAATGGGACTGAGCACGCAGGCGCAGGAGCTGGTGGTGAACGAAATGGTGAAGGACAAAGACAAATGGGTGGAGTTTATGATGCGGTTCGAACTGGGCCTCGAGAAACCAGACCCTAAAAGGGCACGCAACAGCGCACTCAATATCGGCCTGTCTTATATAGCCGGCGGCCTGGTACCTTTAACGCCTTACTTTTTCGCAGCCACGCCTGCCGAGGGTTTAAAGTGGTCTTGCGCCATCACTATTTTAAGTCTGTTTGTCTTCGGTTTTTTCAAGGCCAGGGTCACCGGGCAAAATCCCTGGAAGGGCGCATTCAAGGTCATGCTTATTGGCTCGGCTGCTGCTGCTGCGGCCTTTACCATCGCGGGACTTTTCAAACATTGATACAAATGCAGATCGTAAATCGCAGCAAGCGGATTATCGAAATTTATTAACTTTGAATTTAATCCAGGGCCGGTCATGAAACTCAAATCTTTTCTCGCAAAACCGTATGCGTCCATCATTCATTCGCGGGTACGCAAGGCAATGATGACCGCCGTGGCAGATCAGCAATCCATATTTCAGCAGCTGGTAAAAGAAGGGTCCAAAACAGCATTTGGTAAGGAACACGGCTTTGATCAGATCAAGACTTACGACGATTTTAAGAAAGTCGTTCCCATTCGTGACTACGAGGCCTTTAAACCCTACATAGAGCGCATCAAGGCTGGAGAAGTAAATGTGTTGTGGAAGGGCAAGCCCATATACTTCGCCAAGACTTCAGGCACCACCAGCGGTGCTAAATACATACCCATTTCGTCCGACTCCATATCCTACCACATCAACGGTGCGCGCGATGCGCTGCTTTGCTACATGGTAGAGTCTGGCAAGACCGACTTTGCCAGTGGTAAGATGATCTTCCTTTCCGGCTCTCCGGAGCTGGACCGCGTGGGCGGCATACCCACTGGCAGGCTCAGCGGTATTGTGAACCACTATGTGCCACGCTATCTGCGCGGCAACCAGCTGCCCGACTACGAGACCAACTGCATAGAGGATTGGGAAGAAAAACTGGGCAAGATCATAGAGCAGACACAGCGCGAGGACATGACCCTCATCAGCGGCATACCGCCCTGGGTGCAGATGTACTTCGACTGGCTCTCACAACGCAACGACAGCAAAAAAATAAAAGAGCTTTTCCCCAATCTGCAGGTCATAGTGCATGGGGGGGTCAACTTCGAGCCCTACCGCTCCAAGCTAAAAGACAGTCTGGGTGGCCAGGTAGACCTGATAGAGACCTTTCCTGCATCCGAAGGCTTTTTCGCCTTTCAGGACACCCTTACCGAACCCGGTCTGCTGCTCAATACCAACGCAGGCATGTTCTACGAGTTTATCCCTGTGGCAGAGATAGGTAAGGAACAACCCATACGCCTGTCGCTGGGCGAAGTGAAGATCGGCGAGCAATATGCGCTGGTGCTCAACACCAATGCGGGTCTCTGGTCTTACCTCATTGGCGACACCATAAAATTTGTAAGCACCCAGCCCTACCGGCTGGTGGTCACAGGTCGCATAGCGCACTACATCTCTGCCTTTGGCGAGCATGTGATAGGCGAGGAGGTAGACTACGCCATGCGCCATGCGGCAGAGGCATTCGGTTGCCACATCATAGAGTTCACGGTGGCACCTGCTATCTGGGTACAAAACGAACTGCCCTACCACGAGTGGTTTGTAGAGTTCGAGACACCCCCGGCCGACCTGGCGGGATTTTCGCTCGCGGTAGACAACCATCTTCGTCAGAAAAATATTTATTACGACGATCTGCTGCGTGGCAAAATACTGCAGCCACTCAAGATCAGGGTCATGAAGCGCAACTCGTTCATAGAGTTTATGAAGTCGCTGGGGCGGCTGGGCGGACAAAACAAAGTACCCCGTCTGGGCAATGACCGCAAAGTGGCCGATGCCCTTGCACCCTGGGTGCAGCAGGCCTGATACCCCGGCTCGAAGCAATACCCCTCCGGTGGCTACCCTCTTTTGCGTACAAAAAAGAAAAAATGCCCCTACCACTTTCAAATTTGACAAAAACCCTTAACTTTGCCATCCTTTTTGACGGGCAACCGTCATTGGGCCTATAGCTCAGTTGGTTAGAGCACCTGACTCATAATCAGGTGGTCCTAGGTTCAAGTCCTAGTGGGCCCACGAAATAAGAGCGGAGAAACAGAGCGAGAGCGAAGATTTCTCCGCTTTTTGTTTTTAATAACTATGCCAGCAGCTTACATTCTATATAGTCCGGGTCTTGACACCTTCTACGTGGGAGCAACGAGTGCTAATGTCCATCTGGCGCGGGTTTTCCGCAGGATAACCCGTGTCTAATTAAATAAGCCGGTCTCCGACCGGAATTCAAGGTACAGCTGATGAGTTGTCATTTGCTACTCCCGCTCCTCCAGATGTTAGCACGCCACTGGCGCCGATGTTCCGAAGGGTCATCGGTGTCTTGTTATATTTGCGGTTCTCCGAACCGAATTCAAAGCACGAATGTTGCCCCACTATTCCCACTGCCCTGTTCTTCCAACTGTTCCTTTAGGACATCCGGGAGTGCCAACCAGGCTCCGTTTCCTAAGGCTTTCATCTTGACAAAGCAAAACATTTTAGAGACAGTAGCGGAACGAAGTGTGTTCGGCTGCAAGAAAATGAAGACAGTCGGAGACGGGTTTTACTTTTGCCACACGATGCGCTGCGACAACATCCGGAGG
>CAIYJV010000031.1 GCA_903926605.1 uncultured Bacteroidota bacterium | reverse complement strand
TATACAAAAACTAAAAAACAAAAAGGCCGCCGGCAAAAAATAGATACCAGACAGGAGAGCGCCCCATCCACCAATGTTTCTTGTTGCATGCAGACTGCATGGCTAAAGGTTTCCCTCTCCGTCGTAAAGGTCTACGTACATGTGCGTTTCCGAGTCGAAAATGCCCTCCTGGCTGAAGGCTGTAACCACGCATCTGGTGCGTAGTGCGATACAGCCTATCTTTTTAAACAACGCCTCCTCGGCCGCATTGTTGGCATAGCACTGTACCGTATTGATCTTCTCTGAACGAAAGGTTGCCAGCAAGTATTTCAGGAAACTTAGCACAGATCCGCTCGAGCCGAAATGGTAGTCATACAGATGTACGATCTGATTGGACACTCTGAAGATCACATACTCCCGGTCGTTGCCTGAAGACACCACCACATTGGGTTTGATATTGGGTATTTCTGCCGGTGGGTTAAGCCTCCAGTTCAGAAAGTCTTTATCATGCGTTATGTGCAGGCGCGTGAGCGTCGCTTGTTTTTTGGTCACCCGTTCCAGCACTGTTTGTTCCGAAGCTGTTTCCCAATTACGGCCCTTGAATAACATCTGCGCCCTGCGGGCGCTCCACATGACCGGGTTGGCAAGGCCTGTGATGAGGGGGAGGTACTTCCTGTACTGGTCCGGCATCTTCAGGCCCGCCACATGGTTGGCCCTGATGGGTATCATTATGGTACGTGCACCGTCGAGCAGTTTGTACCCCAGTTGCTTCTTATACTTCAGCGCATCGTTGGATGGTGTATTGGAGAGGAGCACCGGGAAATACCGGGCAGCAAAAATCTCCAGTCCGGCGCCTATGCCCATGCTTTTCAGTTCTTCGTTCACCTTGAAGTTCGCGCCCCAGTAGACATCATAGAGCTTACCATTTACCGGTAGCCTGCCATGGATATATCCTATCTGCCCCACTATCTCGTCGCCCATCTTGCAGACCACGATGTTCATAAGCCTTTCACCATTGGCTGTTCTGAATTTCCAGGTGTTGTACGTGAGGTCGTACCGCAACGGAACCTTGGGCCAGTTTCTGATTATGAACCGCCGGTGTGCATCCAGATCTGCCTCCTGAAGAAACTCTATTGTAAAACCCTGCATGGTGAGCACCTTCAGCAGTTTTTCAAATTGTTTCATGTCGGCCATAGTCTGAAATAGTATTAGTGGTTCTTTGCCTTAACTGTAAAAATCTTTGCCAGCAACGCGCCATCGCTTTTCCGGTATAGCGATGTCATGGTCTTTATATGCCGACCGTCCTGTTCAAAAGAGTTCACCCTGAAAATTATGGTATCGGTCACATTGCAGTTCGAAAAATAGTTTATATCCCTTGCAATAGTAGTATAGTCCAGTTCATGGTTCATATCGCCGAACTTATGGCTGTAGAAGAATCTTGTTTTATAGTCAGAGATCACAGGGTATGCGGCAAAATAAAGCAGACCCACACCATTGATATCGGTAAACGGATTGATGATATATTCATCCTCCCAAACAGATTCTCCGGAAACAGGCAACATAAACTCACCTACCGGCCATTGTGTGGCAGAGTCCCGCTTCAGCGCATAGTACTCGTTCAGCATATCGGGAGCCGTGGTCAGTTCTTCAATATTGTTGGTGTTGGTAACGGGTTTGCTTTTTTCGATCCTTGAGTTATCGTTGGCGTTGCGTATAGAGAAAATAGTGATCATGTTCGCATGCAGTTTGTGCGCGCCGTTCACCCCGTTTATGTCGCTGATGTAGGCTGAATTACCGTACTTTTTCACCGACCCGTCAAAATCAATCACGTCGTTTTCCCTGAAGTTGGCTAACTGGTCAATCTGCATGGATATGCGCACAAAAGTGGCATACAACCTGTTACCATCTTCGTCCTGAAACCGGGAAGACTTCTGACCCAGACCCTTACTCAGCAATTCCCAGTGGATATCTCCCAGTTCTTTGTACAACCAGCTTTCAGACAATGCGTTCACGGCCATCTGCGGCATGGTGATCTCCACACTTTTTTCCAGTGATATTCGTACCTGCTCTTTCACTTCCGGCGCACCAGAGCCTATTTTACCCTCTACTATTCTATAAAGGTCTCCGGGAGTACGGGACGCTTTCAACTCAAGTGCGGTAATATTGACGCCAAATTCTTCACCGATCGCTGCCGATACGAACAAAGCCATAAGCGAACTCCATTCGTCTATCTTCACCACATCTGTGTCCCAGCCTACCAACATGGGGTCGGTCTCTTTAAACTGATCCCTGAAGATCTGCAGGAATTTTTCTTTATTGTCCATCTTGTTATATGTTCAGATACCTGGAAACAGTAAGTGCCTCCAGCTGGTTTTTAGAAATGTATTCGCCCGCCACATCAATAAAACGGTCGAATTTTTGCTGGTTGCCCGGCGCCTCAGACAAAAATGCCGGGTGGGCTGCCACCACCAGGGGTGTATTGTTTTTTACGGCATAATGCATGGCCTCCACCGCGCGTTCGCTGGGCTCCATACAATGTGATGGCACGAAATGAAAATTGCCCTGCTGCCGGAACTTGCGTTTCAGCTTGTATTTCTGATTTTCGCCGTTGAAGTTTACAAATTTCTCCCAAACCGGGCGGTAAGAATTGCGCATCCATTTATAGCCGCTTTCCTTTAGTTGCCGGGACACCCCATCTATACTGGCGCCCGGGAAAAATGGATAGACCCCTCTGTCGCCCTTGCTGAAACCGAACTTGGAATACCAACTCATGGGCCGGTCATGCGGCAACACAAACCCCTTTACGGTGAAATCGGGATCATTTACGGCCTTTTCAATACTGAATTTGCTGCGCTCTATGGTCTTCTGCAATTGCAGTTTTGTAGTGAGGGGCAGCCACTCATGTTTCCAGGAATGCGATGCAACTTCATGGCCTTCCTGATGGATGCGGCGTATGACATGGCGCACATCAAACGGCGCAACTGACTTTTCTGCGCCAAATCCCAAAACCGCAAACGTAAATTTTCCATTAATTTTTTTCGCAGCGTCGAGAATGTAGTTCACATTGTCTTCTTCCGCAAGGCAATTATCAAAATTGTAGTCATACGGCACAGTCCTGGTGATCGTCGTCAGTGGGGTATCATAATCCCAGATCAACATTAATTTGGCCATCTATAGTCTGTTTTCGTTATTTAAAGCGCACCTGATACGTCAAAAGTAGCCAAAAATTCTGCAATCAGCACTGCCGGTCACAGGGCATACCTTGGTAGGGCTTATCCGGCATGTTGCCAGCTGGAGTAAAGGAGTTGCGCCTTTTCAGACCGGCACGCCAAAGGACCCGACGGGTGATGCACTTACAATGTCGGCCTGGGCTGCCTCGCGACTGAAAGTAAAATTAATACTACCACAGGTAATTATTTCTAACTATAAGGTAATAAATTTTGCTTGCAAACCCAAGGAGTAAAATTTGATATTCAGCGAACAAAATAGTTTAGCGATAGTATATTTGTGCACGAAAAATGTGATAAAAAAGCTATTGAAAAAGATATTTTTGTTTGTTCTGTTCGCGATAGCTACGCACCTTGCTTTTGGTGGCATATTACCAACCGAAGGTGCGGTGTTACACTACCGAATAATTGGATTTTCGTTTCCGGAAGCGAAAAAAACCGGTGGCAGCTACAGTCTGGAAGTTGCAACAGGAACGATCAATGAGCCCGACTCGTTTATCGCAAAAAAAATCTTTTCTAAGCCCTGTACCTCAGACCGGTTAATTGTGGAAGTTCCAAAATTCGGGGAATCTTATACTTGGCGGGTCGTGCAGACGGGCAAAAAAGCGAACAAGCAGGCAAGCCCATTACACCACTTTTCTACTTCCACCATTCCTTATGTAGATACGTCGCTAAACAGGATCAGGGTGGTTGAACAGTCTGAAAAATATGCTGACAACTATTTTTTTGCCGACTGTTTCAAAGCATTGTATGATATGAATGGAATGCCGGTCTGGTACCTTCCTGCAATAGAAGGAAGCGATTTTTTGTGCCGCGACATAAAAATCACACCGCAGGGCACGCTCACCGTGCTGTTTGAAAACCTGGGAGCTTATGAAGTGAACTACGACGGTGATATATTATGGAAAGCGCCTAATGTTGGCCATACAGGTACCGACAATGTTCAGGGCTATCATCACGAGTTCACCCGTCTGGACAACGGGCACTATATGCTGTTGGGTAATGAACATACTTTGTGGCAACTACCCGCAGGCATGACCTACGATACTCTGAACTATAGGGTGGCACGCAAGGACAATAATTACTATCAAAAAATTGATTTCGCCACCCTGATAGAATATGATGAATCTGGCAAGGTAGTCTGGTCGTGGCGGTCGTCTGATTACTTCAAGAAAAGCGACCTGGCAGCGCACCGTACAAGCGATGGATTTTTTGATATTGAAAACGTGCATGGCAACAGCTTTTATTTCGATGAAAAAAACAAGATGATCTACTGCGGATTCCGAAACATAAGCAGGGTCGTAAAAATTAATTATGCAGATGGAGCCGTTGTCGCCGAATACGGCAAAAAATACCGCGTCGGCGAAACTGTGGAAAAAGGCTACCTGTTCTGCAACCAGCATTGTTGCAGGCAATCCGCAAATGGCGACTTATATCTTTGTGACAACAACGACTGCAACTTCCCGGCTCCACCGTCCATCCTAAAACTACGAGAGTCTGCACAAAGCGGTGGCGAACTTCAAAAGACCTGGGAATACAGATGCCCAAAAGCCGAGACCACACCCGGTAAAATAAAACGCCCCAAAAATGGTGGAGGATCGGTATACGAACTGCCCGACCATTCTGTTTTTGCGTGTGTGAATTATTTGTACACATCACTCTTTATCGCAGATGCAAAAAAGAATATCTGGTGGCGTGCGTTCTCGGAAACTTATAATGCCGTGGACAAGACCTGGAATCCCAGCTACCAGTACCGGGCATCCATGATAACCAGCAAGCAACTGGAATCTTTGATTTGGAACGCAGAGAAAAAACAGACCGGACCAAAATCAGCATCGGAATCGCAGAAATGAAATGAATGATGACACTGAAACGCACCACATCGGACGATGAAGATTTTAAAACGCTGGTAAGGCAACTGGACCAGTTTCTGGCTGTTCGCGACGGCGACGACCATGCGTTTTATGCCACCTTCAACACCATTGATAAAATCAAAAACGTGGTGATCTACTACACAGATAATGTGGCTGTGGGTTGTGGCGCATATAAAGAATACGAACCCGGAACGGCAGAAATAAAAAGGATGTTCGTAGACCCTTCTTATCGGGGAAGGGGCATAGCGTCTGTCATACTGATGCATCTTGAAAGTTGGGCTACAGAAAACGGGTACAATAACTGCATACTGGAAACCGTGACCGAGCCCAACGAAGCAATTGGCTTATACCTGAAAGCGGGTTACCACATTATACCTAATTACGGGCAGTATGTAAATGCACCTAAAAGTCTGTGCATGAAAAAAGTGCTGTGATCACGACAAATTTCGCGACTGGCTCCTGATTTTAGACCATTATTTCTGACGGCATAAATTAATGAACTCCGGTTCGCATCTTTTTGGCGTTGAAAAGGATACAATTGAATTTTGTGCATGCCGGACAGACCGAAAAATGCCTGTTCCTAGTAATAGTAGTGCCTATGCCTGTGATGATGACCGAAAATGGCCATGAACGCAATGATGGCTCCATATAGAATACCGGCACCCCCAACAATAGCAACTACTGTTGCCAGTAGCGCATATCCCGAACAGGCAAGTGAGCATGCCAAAACAGCAAGTAACACTCCCAAAATATAGACAAGTGCTATTACCAAAACAACAAGGAGTACCTGCGTCAAAACCGAGAATGGCCCATCCTGTGGCATGGTATTGATCTTGTGCATCTGCTCAGTCCGGACACCACGGGCAGCGGAAGGAAAAGCGGCATAAGATCTTTGCTGCAACAAAGGGAAAGTACCGGATGGCTGGTTTAGCGCTACAAGCACACCAAAAAAAGATATCATCAGCACTGTAAATCCAAAACCACGCTGCACCAGCCACCAGTTGCGGATGAAGAAATATTTATGCAGGACAGTATGTACCGCAAACAAGGCGGCAACAACTCCCAATGCTACCCATAGCCATGTCCCGGGCAGCCTGACACCGAGCCGGGATAGCAAAGACTCGAGAAAAACAACACAAGCGAATATCAGGGCGTAACAGACTGCAATCACTATTCTGGCTGCATTGGCATGGTTGGCGGCCCAGGTTTTTGTGGTAAATGCTAGTTTTATCATGACACAGCTTTTTGCGAATATAACGCTTTATATCTGATTGAAATTTTAAATTGAAAAAGCGGTTCAAAATATCCGGCAGACAAATTGAACCAACCAGCATTACCCATAAAATATTGCGCAATGACCTTTAGCGTCCGGACAATACTTGGCTGTTATAAAAGGGTTGCTATTTTTACCCTGCCTCTTCTCGTAGAAGGCCGGTCCTGACAGATGTTGGCAGTGTTACCGGGTACAGGAAGTGAAAAGGCCTGCAAACGGCGTCTATTACGTTAAATAATTGTTACAACATATTACAGTATATACTCTTTAAATGAAAATAGTGGTAAAATTGCTGTTTATGTCACTATTTAAGAATTTTCTGATTTGTGGTTTCCTTTCTTTGCTGTTTTCCGCTTGCAATCAGGGACCAAAAATAACAGACACACTGGGCAAGGGCACAATCGATATTTCGGCGGACGAAGCATACAAACCCATTCTGGATGCCGAGAAGAAAGTATTCGATTCTTCATACCCGGAAGCAAATGTCACCATTCATTATAAACCCGAAGGAGAATGCATCAAGGACTACTTCGACAATAAAGCCCGGATCATACTTATCTCCCGCGACCTGACGAAGGAAGAGAAAGCGGTGTGTTCTAAAAATCAGATCTATAACACGTCGCTGCCTATTGCAATGGATGCAGTAGCGGTGATCGTAAACAACAGTTCGCCCGACACGGAAATGGACATGAATCTGCTGCGCGGAGTACTGCGGGGGGAAACCAAAATAAAATATACCGTGGTTTTTGACAACAAGACATCGGGTATGGTGAAATTCATCACCGATTCTGTAATGGCCGGCGAGCAACTGGGTAAGAATGTATATGCGGTGAGCGGCGACAGTGCGGTAATAGACTATGTATCCAAAAATCCGGCGGCGGTTGGCTTTGTTGGGCTTAGCTATGTGTGCGACCCCGAAGACAACACGAACACAGGCACTTTTATCAACTCTGTGCACGTAGTGGCGCTGGAGAACAATAAAAATTCACCCGTAGACAACTCAGGGTTGCGCAGGTTTAACAAACCCTACCAAGCTATGATAGCCAGGCAGGCATACCCACTTGCACGCAAACTTTTTTATATAAACAGAGAGAGTTATCCGGGTCTTGGCACGGGATTTGCGAATTTTTTGGCAAAGGAGCAGGGGCAGCTTATTTTTGCGCACGCTCACCTTTTCCCTTTACGCATGAACATTGTAATAAGAGAAGCAAGTATTAAACAATAACCACACAAAAAGTATAAGGAAATACACACTTACCGGACAAGCAGTATGATAGCTAAAATTAAAAAAACAGTATCGGTCCTGGCAGCAGTGACGATGGGTATCACCGCACAGGCGCAGCTTGAAAGCGGGATCAAGATGTTCAACTACCACAGGTGGCAAAGTGCGCAAACAGCCTTATTGCCACTGGCAGCCACAGATGTACGGGCAAACTATTATCTCGGACTTACCTACCTTGAACTGAACGACCTGGGCAATGCCACGGTATGTTTTACCAAGTTTCCTGAAGACCCCGCCAATATTTCCGGTACGGCTATGGTGGCTTTTCACCAGAAAGATACCAGCAAGGCAATGCATATCCTGAGAGATCTTGCTGCCAAGGCTAAGAAAAAAGAATTTGAACAACTGCGTTTCGCTGCCGAAGCCATTATCAGGACACAGGGTGGGGACTATATGCAGGCAATAGCCTGGGACTCTGCAGCTGTGAAACGTGGCGCAAAGGACCCCTCTATTTTCATAGCCCTGGGCGATGCGTTCCGGAAAATGCCCGGAGGCGGTGGCTCGGCAATGGACAACTACGAACATGCCCGGGATGCCGAAACCTGCAATTCGCTGGCTTACTCGCGCATTGGAGATCTTTGGTTTGATGCCACCAACTACAAACTGGCGCTGGAGAACTACTCTAAAGCCAAAGAATGCGATGCTACCAATCCGCTGCCCTACAAGGCCCTTGCGGAAGCATTCCAAAGGTCCGGACGATATGACATGGCACTTGCCAATATCAAGGAGTATATGCAGAAATCCGACAAGTCGTTCAACGACAAAAAACTGAATGCGGAAATCTTATTTCAGTCTAAAAACTACTGCGATGCAATCACACAGGCAAAAGAGCTGATGAATGTGAATCCGATTCCCGATTCGGTGAAAACAGAATTGTATGGTATCATCGGCTTTTCACAGCCATTCTGCAACGACTCTTTGGGTGCAGTTGACAATATCCGCAAGTATTTCTCGATGCAAAAGGCAGCCAGGATACGCTCTGAAGCCTATATTGACTTTGGTAAACTTTGGCTCAGGATCGGTGATCTGGACTCTGCCGGCTATTACTATAATCTTGGGCTGAACGCAGATACGTCTGCCGACAAAACCGAGATATACCGCCAGATGGCAGAAGCATTCAAGAGTAAGAAAAACTACACAAAATCTGCAGAGTGGTACAACAACCTTGTAAAGGCAAACCCAGAAACACAGGCTGCCGACTATGCATGGAGGTCTATTATGTTTTACTATTGCGGAGACTATGTGAACGGTTTGTCTACCAGTCAGGCATTTATGAAAAAATATCCTGAGCAGCCCTCTGCATACCTGTACGCCGCCAAGTCAGCCGCCAATATAGACTCTACCGATACGAGCGGTCTTGCGGTGCCGTTCTACGAACAATGGCTTGCCAAGGTTGGCCCCAATTATGAAAAGAAGAATGAACTGAAGTCGGCATACGGCTACGAACTCACTTTCTACTTCAACAAAGAAGACAAGGAAAACATGAACATAGTAAAAGAAAAATTACGCGCGCTGGACCCCAACGATAAATACCTGAAACAGATAGAAGATCTGGAAAAGGAAGCGGCCAAACAAAAAGCACGCGCTGCACAAAAACCACCTGCCAAAAAGTAAGGGGTTAATTCTTAAAAAACATCTGACAGAGGGGCTTTACAGCCCCTCTGTCCATTTGGTAAGGACGGTTTTGAACAACTGGTAGCTTGCCGGCTGTAGCGCATGGGTTTCAGATTTGCCAGAGAATGCGCTTAAGGCTTTGGAGAGGTTAAAACCTTGCTGCTTTACGGCATGAAATCCATCCTGCGCTGAAAGCAAACTGCCCAGATACTGCTGCTCGGTTTGTCCGGGTGTGGGTATCAGGATGGCGCGTTTACCCAGGGCGAGAAGATCCATGATCGTAGAATATCCGCTGCGGCAAATTACTGTGCCCGCGGCAGTCAGGAGTGGCTGGATTTGACCAGGGGCTAACCGGTGAAAGTAAGAGGCCGACTCTGGCAATGCGCCACGCAGACCCTGGGCTGAACCTTCCACAAAGCAGATATCGCCTTTGTACTGGCTCAGTTGTTCTTTTAGTATCGCAGAGAGTTTACCCCTTTGTGGTTCAGGGCCGGATAACAACACCAGCAGCGAGTCTGGAGCCGCAGGTTGTGAGGATGTATCTGCATAAGGAGACAACAGCCCGATATATACCACGTTTGCAGGCATAACAGCGGGATGCGACATTCGGCCCGCCAGCCCGGCAACGGGCAGATCGGGGACCCAAACCTCATTGAATTTCCGCAGCAGCGCATAATGGGTATTGCGTGCCGTCCTGTCGGCCCAAACGCCCATGGCGCTGAGCGGCTGCAACTGATGCGTCAGCACTACCGATGGAATATCAGGATGATACATACCGTACCGGTTGTCTGAAATAATGCCGTTTATGCCGAGCGCTGTCGCATGATTCAATAACCACTCGTGTTCGCTGTGTATTTTCCGGACTATTCCAGGGAGCTGGAAAAGAAAGGATGTCATTGAGCCTGACCAGCGCACGTCGTACCCGTCTATATGAATATTCTCTATGCCCGGAAAGATTTTTTCTATAAAACTACGCTGCCATTGATTGCCTGCGAACACCGGAATATGGCCGGAAGCGCGCAGACAGGCTATTACAGGCACACAACGCGTGGTGTGGCCCATACCCCAGTCGAGGGGCGCGATCAATATTCTCCTGGGTTGTTTTGTTGGCAACTAAACTATATTTTTACAAAAGTATTTATGAAAAAGACAAAATCAGGCACATTTATTGCCATAGCATTATTTGCGGCTTTTCTGACGATAATGGTGAGCGAAAGTTGCAACAGCGAAAAGAAATGCGGTTGCGGGGTAGACCTATACAGCCGTTATAAGAGAAACAGGCATTAAAATTAAAAACCTGGCCATGCGGGAACAGAAAGTATGGATGCATTATTTAGGGGATATACTGGCGGCCGATCTGCGGTCGGCAGTAATGCTGGCGTCGTTTCTAAAGCGTAACGCCACCGATTTCGGCTACGTCAGGGTGTTTGAAGTAATAGACGTACCCCGTTTTAAAATACACAAAGATCCATTCAGGATCCATACGGCACTACGCAAACGCAAAGACAATCCATTTGTGTTTGTGGCGTGCAAGAATTAGGCAGACTGTGCCAAGGCAATTCCTGTTATTAATACATATCGTGAAAAGGCAAACCGCAAGGATTTTCCAGCCTCTTTATATTTTTCACTTTTATAGCAATATGTATTAAATTGCAGCAAACTTTTTTCGCGAACAGGTTTTAAACACGGACTTTATTATATGGACTTAAGGAATGGACCGGAACAAAATCCGGTACAGGGGGGTGTAACTACGGGCGAGATCAATTCTGGCTCCGGGGTGACACGCCGCAGGTTTTTCCAGGTTACCGGCGCACTGGCCGGTGGTACCCTGCTGCTGGACGCCTGTAGAAGGTCGCCAAGCAACAACATAGAAATGGGCAAGGGCGACACCGGTCTGCTCAACTATCTGTATGTGATTGCGCAACTTCAGGCCGGGTTTTATACGCAGGCCTATGCTACGCCTTACTACAATCCTTCCTCCACACAGAAGAGTGAATATGACCTGATGGCCGATTTGCGGGATCACCAATTGGCGTATGTGGGTCTTTTTCAAAAACTATTGGGCAATGCTGCACTGTCTAAAATAGTGCTGCAATTGTCACTGGTTACTTTTGCCGACCGCACCAGTACCCTGAGCAACGCTACCACCATACAGGATCTGAGCGTAGCCGCATATTCGGGCGCAGTGCAGTTGTTCAGCGATACAAAGTATACTTCATTGTTCGCCAAATTAGCCTCTGTAGAGGCCCGTCATGCGGGTTATGTACGCGACGCCTTGAATTACAATACTTTCGGAGACGGCGCTGTAATAGATAACGCCGGTCTTGGTCAGGCATTGTCGCCACACGTGGTAATGCCGCTGCTACAGAACTATATACAGACCACTTTTGATTTTACGGGAGTACCCACTTTCTAATTTTTGAGCCAAATGAATTTCAGTAAAATATACAGTGAAATAGCCCGAATTGACAATGGAACCCTGGAGCAGCAGAGCGACCGCCGGGAAGTGATCCGCAAAATGGCGACACGTCTTGCAGCTACCGCAGTGCCATTGGCTCTGAGTGCTTCCTGGAACCAGGCCGCAGCCCGGACCACCACAGGCGTTTCGGTAACAGACAGCCTGAACTATCTGCTTAAGCTTGAGTATTTCAAATACAACTTTTTTCTCACCGCGACCAGTACCGGAGGATTGATCCCTGCCGCTGATCAAGCAGGTTTTACCAATATCGTAGCGCACAATCTGGCTCATATCAATGCGCTCACCAGCGCCGTGACCACATTGGGTGGCACTGCCTTTCTGCCCAATCATTACAATGCCAATCCGTATTGCCCCGCGGCATACGACTTTACCGCCAACGGCGCCTACCCCATGTTTTACTCGATGAACTATGTGATGTTCACAGAGTTCGCACAGTTGTTCCAGGACTTGTGCTCACGGGCGTATATCGACACTATACCCAATCTGGTTGGCGACAAAACCAACCTGACCCTGGCCATTCAGATACTCACCGTAGAGAGCCGCCACGCAGCCCACATCAGGCTGGTGCGCAGACTTTCGGTACAGGCGGCTGATAATCCTAAACCGTGGGTAACCATGACCAACTCGGTTTATTCTTCTCCACCCAACGAATTCAGGGATTATTATGTGGGCGAGGACAACTACTGGCAACAGAATTTTGACCTTACCACCTTCCCCGGCGTTACAGGAACAATATCACAAACTGCAGCTACAGAAGCATTTGATGAGCCCATGATTCAGACTACTGTGCTGAGTCTGCTCGCGCCGTTTATGCTGCCGTAGAGGGGTGATTGTGGGAGTATAATGTAAAATGCCAACTGGCAATTCGCCAAAATCGGTTTACGTTTTGCAACAAACTACGTATGTGGCATTGACCGCATCAGAATTTTATCTGTAATTTTGTAGCAACATAAAACGAAGGTTATGGAGCAGCGCACTTTTGAAAACGTGATGTGGAAGGAAGGAAAGTATTACGTGGCTCAGTGTCTTAATATTGACGTTTCGAGTTTTGGTGAATCCCGTGAGGAGGCCTTAGTAAATCTTGATGAAGCCATAAATCTATTTCTTGAAGATGATAAACATGAAGATATTCAAAACGTGGAAAATCCTGAAATAGTTCACCTTTCAGTGAAATATGCCTAAGTTATTCTCTTCATTACATGTGCTGAAAATCCTCCATGCACATGGATTCCTGCTTATTGCGCAAAAAGGCAGTCATATTAAGTTACGAAAGGATGGCAATCCTACTTTGACTGTTATTGTACCCGCGGGTCGAAAAGAATTACCAATGGGAACAATGCGCTCTATACTCCGTCAATGCCAACTCAAGTTGGCCGATTTTGAATAATACAGCGAACCGATATAGCAATTTTGACCACCTGCTACTAGTTAGTCGAGTCTCAAAAAGCCAGTTTTAACCCAGAATACCCAATGGGAGTTTTCTGCAGTTTCATTTTTACCCGAAAGCCAATATAGGTAAGGGTTTAAGCAAAATTTTTCCTAAAAAAGCTCTTATACCAATTGAACTTCAAATATTGTTATTCCCGGCCCGCTCGCCGTTTCGGCTAAAGACAGAAAACAATGGCTTTTTACCACGATCTAAAGATTGTGGCAACTGCTTTGCAATTGGTGTAGAAAACCTGGTGTGGAGACAATTGATTTATTATGCGGTACAAAATCCCCAATTAACAGCTGCAAGCATCCTCGACCTGATCAAATGGCGACCTTGGTGTCAATTGGTCTATGGCTTTTTTCATATTGTTGTCGCCGACTCGTTTTCCGAGCAATGCTAAAAACATAGAAACGCCAAAAAGAGCAGGCACAACAACCATATCCGGTTTGTATTTTAACGACGCAAAAATCGAAATCAGGATAATACTAAAAAAAGACACAACACCGATTACGCCTGCTTTTGTGTTGTAAAGTCCAGGTGTAAAAGCGATTGAATCGTCTGCTTCCTTTCCTTGATTGTAAACAGAAACAAAGTAGTGGAATATGCTAAAGACGCTTTTTTCTTTGATCGCCTTTTCCTGAGTTTTCTCATCTACAAATGTAAATGAATTACTCGACCCGTTCTTGAAATAAATAGTCAGAAAAGAAACATTAGTTTGGGAAAAATAAAATTTATAGGACTTTATTTCGTCCCAATAAAAAGTTGTTTCCTTTTGGACAACATCCATTCGGTCAAGTATTGAAATTGTTACCGCTTTTTCATCTATTCCCAATTTGACTTTATTTCTAAATAAATCTTTAATTTTTTCCTGAAAAAAAAGTGGCATTGAAATCCATATTGGAACCAAAATGTAAATAGCTATTTCACTTTGAAGACTTCTGACAATTGTTAAAATCAAGAAAATGCCCAACATCAATACCAACCAAGAATAAAACGAACATTTTACCGGGTTGAATAATTTGGTACAATAGGTTACTTTTTTACTTTCCATTGGGGTACTTATATAAAACTGTAGGTTTCTGGTAATTACTGAGTCTCCAAAAATAACGCTTTCAGTAAATTATGACGTACTCTGTTGGCTGTCAACGGGCTTGATGTGAATAGGTCGTAGTCAAAACAACAACTAACAAAAGTCGAGCGTTCAATTGTCTGCTTTTTTCAGGAAATCCAATGTTTCTTCGAAACTGAGTTCCTTTTGACTGGATCGTCCGGCTACAGATACCCAAATCTGAATCCCGATCTCTCTTTTGGATCCGTCTTTGGCAGGACCAGCTTTTGCCAGTAATTGGCCCTTCTTTATTTTTTGTCCATTATGCACTTTGACGTCCTGCAATTGCAGGTAGGTAATAAAGGGCCCGGATTTAGTCTCGACAATAACAACCTGGGAGCTGTCTTTCTGCCTGAATACCGACATTACTTCGCTTTCGTCCAACGAGTTCACGTCGTAGAAATTGCCTGTTATCAAAACCGTATGGATGTTCTTGTCTGTGGTTAGGGTACGGGTTATTGTGCCTGACTTGACTGGCAAAGAATTGCAAGTGTGCTTCAATTTGCTATCTATGGCGTGAGCAGTCAAAAAGACTCCCAGAAAGCAGCAAGTAGCCAGAATATTCTTTTTCATACAGCAGGTGTTTCAGGGTTTAGTATCCAAAAATAAGAAAACACGGAAATTTCAAAATTCAAAATATTTACAGTTTTACTTGATTATACTAATTAGACAGCAATATCATACGCATATTTTACATTCAACCCTTTCAGGGTTGGCTCAAGGAATATCAATCCCCCCCGGGCTAGGCCCGGGGCTATTCAAATTCAACCCTTGCAGGGTTGGCCCTCCACCGGTCCGCGTTTTCAACGCAGATCTCACGGAAAGGCGTTTGCAACGCCCGTCGTAACCAAAGATCGCTTGATAATAATTTGAAAGCGGTGTAAATGACATCAAGCAACCTGCGTTTGAAGGCGGTCTAAAACCGGGTTTTATTTGCAGTTCCAGATGACCCTGCGGAACATCCGGAAAAACGGGGTAGAATCTCGCTACGATCAAAGCGCAATAGATTTTTAGACTAATTTTACGGATCCAAAACACATTGGCATTATGAAATCCATATCCACTGTAATCTCCTGTCTTTTGCTAATTTCTTGTTCTCAAAAAAGAATACATAAAAAATCATCGGAATCGCAATTTTATGTTCTTCCGAAAGAATATGAAAAAGTTTATGGAACTATTAAATCAATAACTGAATCTAGCTATTTCGTTCAAAAGAAATCAGGAATTATTTTAAAAGACAGTATCAAATGGACGAACACTTTCAAATTTAACAATCTTGGAAACGAAATAGAAATTATCTCATTTTATGGAAATGGCAATCCCCACTGGAAAACTACAAACACATTTAATAAAAACAACCAGTTAGTCAAGGTCAATTATTTCAACGCTGTCGGAGAATTAAATTATGTATTTGATTACTATTACAATGCCGGTGGAGAGTTAATTGAGTTTGACGATTGTACCGGAGAAGACTTCAAAAGACGAACAAGAACCAAATACAAATATGCCGGTGATAGTATTGAATTAATTCACTACAATAAGCTGGATAGTTTTGACCACAATTCAATTCTAAAAAAGGATAAAAAAGGCAATGTAATTGAATTTAAAACGAATAAACATGATGGAAGTTTATGGTTTGTAAGTTTCTACAGTTACAATAAAGTTGGTGATATTATTGTTGATTCTTGTTTTCAATCAGACGGCAGTTTGAGCATAACTATATCAGAATATGGAGATATTGATAACGAAGGAAATTGGCTAACGAAAAATATTTATGTGGACAATAAACTCGACGGAGTTATTGTTAGGCAAATAGAGTACAATAAATAATCTCTAAGTTGTTCCCGAGGGAATGCAAATTAAACTGTGCCATGTCCTTCGTCATGTGTCAGGCGGGCGCGGCCCGGGGCTATTCACATTCAACCCTTCCAGGGTTGGCTAAACGAACATCTTACCACCCGGGATAGGCCCGGGGCTATTCAAATTCAACCCTTCCAGGGTTGGATCAAAGTAAATCTTACCACCCGGGTTAGACCCGGCTATTTTCATTCAAGCCTTTCGGGCTTGCTAACCTATGCCGTAGAATGGGTATTACATTCTTCACACAAAATATACTGTACACACCATTGTCCAATGTCTATATTAATAAATTATACACCTGTAATTTGCCCTTTTTATTTTCGTTACTTTTGTCGCTCAATAATAAACAGTGAAAGCTATTATTCCGGTGGCAGGCGCCGGCACCAAACTGCGCCCGCTGACATATACACAACCCAAAGCGCTGATTCCGATTGCAGGCAAGACTATTCTGGGTGTGATTGTAGACCAACTGACCGATGCGGGAATTACGGAGTTTATCTACGTGATAGGCTACTTGGGCGAAAAGATCCAGCATTATATTGAGAAAACATACCCGCACCTCAACAATACATTTATTACACAAAACGATCGGCGGGGCACCGGCCATGCTATCTGGCTGGCGAAAGACAGCGTGCAGACAGACGAAGTAATGATCGTGCTGGGCGATACGGTATGCGACTACAGCGTAAAAGAGGTGGTGGAAAGCGGCATATCGCAAATTGGCGTGAGAAAAGTTGATGACCCCCGTGGATTTGGCGTAGCTGAACTGAATGACAAAGACATGGTGACCAGAATGGTGGAGAAGCCCATTATTCCGAAGTCGAATATGGCCATGGTGGGTATCTACTACATCAAGGAGACCGAAGCCATGTTTGCTGCTCTGAACAAACATCTGAACAACACAGCCGATGAAAACGGCGAATACCATTTTACCAATGCGCTTCAGCACATGCTGGAAGACGGCATACAGCTACATGCATTCAGAGTGAACAACTGGTTTGACTGCGGCAAAAAGGAATCGCTGTTGTCTACCAACGCAATTCTGCTGAAACAGATGTATGACACCCATCCCGACAAACATCAGAACTATTTTGAAGGCAGCGTGATCATTCCTCCGGTAAACATAGCTGAGGGCTGCATTATAGAACATTCGATAATTGGGCCCAACGTTACTATTGGAGAGCATACCAAGGTAAAATCCTCGATCGTACGAGACTCTATTATCGGGTCTTATGCAGAATTGCAGCAGGTGGTACTCAATTCGTCTATCATTGGCAACGATGCATACGTGCGTGGTCTGAGCCAGAGCCTGAACATAGGCGACAATACAGAGATAGATCTGGCGTAGGCTGCCAATTGTGTAATCAACAGTAATACCTAAGGCTCCTTCCTTGTGTAGTGTGCATTTATCACATTACCAGTTGTGGAGCTATACCCAGCAACAGCACTATTAGGCATGTGAGGCCGAGCAACAGCTTATCTCCCAAAGTGACTGGCGATGCGATCTGGGGATCGCCGGCCTTGAAATACATGGCGGCAATGACCCTGAAATAATAATACACGCTTACAGCAGCCATGAGCAGGGCAAAAATAATGAGCCACATCTGGTGCCCCTGCTGCATTACAGCCAGCAGTACATAGTATTTGGCCATGAAACCACCGGTGAGCGGGATGCCCGCCAGCGAGAACACAAATATTGCCGCAGAGAATGCAAGCATGGGTTCCTTTTTAGCCAGTCCGTTAAAACCGTCGTAGGTATAGTCCTTTAATTTTACCAGTACAGAGAACAAACCGATTGTGGCAACCGAATAGGCTGCTGCGTAAATAATGATACCATGCCATGCCGCTGCATTTACTGCCAGCACTGCAAACAACATAAAGCCAGCCTGAGCAATGGATGAATAGGCAAGCATACGCTTCACGCTTTGCTGGAAGACTGCTGTAATGTTACCAATGAACAGTGTAGCGGCGGTAATAATAGCTATGATGGTGGTCCAGTGACTGCTGAGGTTTGCGAAGGCCACATGGAAAAGGCGGAGGAAAGCGAAAAATGCGGCTGCCTTGCCAATAGTTGCCATAAATGCAGTGAAAGGTGTGGGGGCGCCGTCATACACATCGGGGGTCCACATGTGCATAGGGGCTGCGGAAACCTTGAATGAGAATGCCATGATAATGAACAGTATACCCGCAAGTGCCATAGGATTGAGCGACTCGGAATGCAGCATACTTACAAAATCCATGATGTTGAAAGAATGTGCGGCTCCGTATACCAGCGTAATGCCCATGAGCATAATACCGGTTGAAAATGCACCCATCAGGAAATATTTGAGTGAAGCCTCACTGCTCTTCAGGTTGTACTTGTCGCTGCCGGCCAGGATGTACTGCGGAATGGAGAGTATCTCGATACCGATGAACAGCATGAGCATATTGTTGAAGGTAGCAAGCAGGTAGATGCCGGTAAGAATGAAGAAAATAAGCGCGAAGTATTCGGCCACATGGCTACCCACATTCTCTATCTCTTTGTGAAGGAGCATGACATACAATAATGTGGCAGCGGTCATGAGGACACAGAACCAGAGCGACAGATTCTCCAGGCGCAACATATTGTTGAACAGGAGCTGGGGAGCATCGCACGGGGCCGAAATGAGGTCCCAGACCGAAATACCTGTAAGTACCGCGAACAGCGCTACCGCAAGCGTGGCAATACTCTTCCTGTTATGCATCACGATGCCCGAGAACATCATTATAACTCCAAAAACCGTAGCAGCAATTAATGCTTTCATCTGTATAATATTTGTCTTTTCATCTGCTTCCGCTGCTTTGGGTTTAGCGCCGCGAAGGGCGAAAGCAAGTTCAAAATTTCATTCCGGTCGTCCGGTTTAATACTCAGCCGCAATTCGGTACCCACAGGTACAGAATGCTATTTTATCAGCATAGAACTAACTGCAGACGTAAGATCCAGCATGGGTTGCGGATATACGCCGAGGAAAATAATAATACCGATAATTATGAACAGGCCTGCAAACTCGTTGAAGGCCAGATCTCCTTTTATATTCATGGCCACTACTTCGCCATAGGTGGTTTTCTGAATCATGTTGAGGGTATATACCGCACCCAGTATCACACCCAGACCGGCAATAACCATCACGATGTGGCTACAGGACGAAGTACCGAACAATCCGTTGAACATCATGAATTCGCCCACGAACCCATTGGTAAGCGGTAGCGCCACACTGGCCAGCGAAATAACAACGAACGCAATGGCCATTTTGGGGGCAGAAGTGGCCATGCCACCAAGCTGTCTCATATCTCTGGTTCCCCACCTGTTTTCTATCATGCTGATGATAACCCAGATACCGGTAATATTGATACCATGGTTGAACATCTGGAGCATAACACCATGCATACCTACTTTGCTGTTCATGAATGCCACTGCAGCCATTAGACCCATGTGTGCGATGGACGAATAGGCTACCAGACGCTTAATATCGGTTTGCACTATGGCCAGGCACGAAGCATATACAATGCCGATAACAGAAAGGACGATAATGGTATCGGTCCAATAGATCGCACCTTCGGGCAATACGGGAAGAACCCAGCGAAGCACGGCGTAAAGGCCCATTTTTACCATCAGCGCACTAAGGATAATAGTAACGGGTGTTGGTGAAACTTCGTAGGTGTCGGGCTGCCAGGTATGGAAGGGGAATATCGGCATTTTGATAGCGAAAGCTACGAACATGAGTGCGAACAGCCAGTGTTGCGTAGCAGCAGGCAGCTGCGATCCGGCATGAATGATGTCCTGCCAGGCAAAGCTGCGCAGGCCTGGAGTTTGCACAGACAAGTAGATAAGACCTGCCAGCATTAACAAGCTGCCTACAAACGTATAAATGAAGAACTTGAACGTAACAGGAATGCGTTTTTCACCACCCCACTGTGAGCAAAGGAAGTACACGGGTATGAGGGCCAGCTCCCAGAAGAAATAAAACAACAACGCATCATTGGCAAGGAACACGCCCATAAGACCAGCCTGTGCCAGCAGCATGTGACCGTAGAAAGCATTGGGGCGATCTACGTGCTTATTGTTGTTCACCAGCATCACTACCAGCATCACGATACCGGTCAGGAGGCAAAGCATGGCACTCATGCCATCGCCCATAAGACTGAACCGTGTACCGAGGTCCGGGATCCACGGCATGGAGAAAGTGGTGGCCATATTGCATCCACACGAAAAAGCCAGTAGTCCGGAGACGACAAGTGTTGCCAGCGTGCTGACCAACGCAAGTATTTTCACACCTTCCTCCCTGATACCAAAAGAGAAAATGCCAGACAGTAAGGGAATCAGAATAAGCAGTAATAAATTCATAACAGACTCTATTGATGCAACAACCGTTTGCCGGGTGCCGTGATAATTTATTTAATCCAAAAAACGCTGATCGAGAACAATGCAATCATACCTAAAACCATAATAAAGATGTAGAAGCCAACCTGGCCGGCCTGCAGTAACCTGACACGCTCGCTACCCCACTTCACTGTTTTGCCCACGCCATTTACGGTGCCATCTATCATGATCTTTTCGAACACACTATCCAGCAACTTCGAAATGGCCGTAAGTGGCTTCACAATCACAGCATCGTAAATCTCATCCACATACCATTTGTTTTCGAGCACTTTGGCCAATCCTTTGCTGGGTGTGAATGAAGGCTTTTTATTTACAGACCAGGCAACCAGGATCATCACCACCGCTACCGCTACAGAAATCGCCATGAGCATCCATTCGGTAGAGGCCGCCATGTGGAAGTCTCCGAAATTGGTTACCACAGGAGCCAGGAACTCCGCTATCTCATTGTGCTCGCTCATAACCTCGGGCAAGCCCACATAGCCACCCACAATTGCCAGCACCGCAAGTATCACCAGTGGTACGGTCATTGCAGCAGGGCTTTCGTGCAGATGGTGCTTCTGTTCTTCCGTTCCGCGGAAACTGCCTGTGAACGTAAGGAAGTAAAGACGGAACATATAGTATGCCGTCATCATTGCAGCCATGATACCAAATATGTAGAACATGGGGCTACGGGAGAAAGCGTGTGAAAGAATCTCATCCTTTGAGAAGAAACCTGACAGACCGGGAATACCGGAAATTGCCAGACAACCAATGAGGAAGGTATATTGCGTGGTGCGCATTTTTTTGCCGAGGCCACCCATTTTGCGTATATCCTGTTCGCCACCCATTGCATGAATCACTGAACCCGAACCAAGGAACAACAATGCTTTGAAGAAGGCGTGTGTCATGACGTGAAACACGGCAGTGGTATAAGCGCCTACACCAAGTGCAAGGAACATGAATCCAAGCTGGCTGACCGTACTATAGGCCAATACCTTTTTGATGTCGTACTGACGAACGGCAATGGTTGCGGCAAACAAAGCTGTAACGAGACCAATAATTGCTACAATGTGCATGGTAGCAGGAGCGAGATCGAAAAGGATGTTGCTGCGCGCTATCATATAGATACCGGCGGTAACCATGGTAGCGGCATGGATGAGTGCAGATACAGGGGTTGGACCGGCCATTGCGTCGGGCAACCAGGTGTAAAGCGGAATCTGTGCACTCTTGCCGGTTGCACCGATAAAGAGGCAAAGGGTGATCCAGTTATAGGAAGACTGAGAAATGACTGTGGAACCGGATTTCAACTGTCCGAAAAACTCCTGATAAGAAAGTGTACCAAAGTTGAGCAGAATGAGCAGCATACCGACCAGAAACCCAAGGTCGCCGATACGGTTCATGATAAATGCTTTCTTGCCGGCGTTGGTATAATCGCGATTCTTGAACCAAAAACCAATAAGGAGATAAGAACAGAGACCTACGCCCTCCCAGCCAATGAACATAACCACATAGTTGGCACCCAGTACGAGCAGCAACATGAAGAACACGAACAGGTTGAGGTAAGAAAAATACTTTACCATGCCCTCATCATGATGCATATAGGATGTGGAGTATACATGGATGAGGAAGCCAATACCCGTAATGATGAGCAGGAAAAGCGACGACAGCGCATCTACCTGGAAAGCGAACGGGATGAGCAGCTTGCCGGACTGTATGAACGGGAACAGGGTGACGATGGCCGGGCCGTGGCTTGCATTCTCCCGGATCTCGAAAAATATCATGAGCGACACTATGAATGAAGCCAGGATAGTAAGCGTGCCGATAATGCCCCCTACAGACTTGGGCATTGATTTCCAAAAAATGCCGTTGACCAGGAAACCCAGCAGGGGAAAGAGCGGGACTAAGTAAATATAATTTGACATATAGTAGTTTCTAAGCTTTCGAATATGAGTGTACCAGGAGGGTTGGGATTAATGTTTTAGCCTGTTGAGTATATTGATATCCACAGAATGAACCTTTCGGTACATCATGACAATTACAGCCAGTCCCACCGCTACCTCAGCCGCTGCCACGACCATGATAAAGAATACGAACAACTGTGCGTTGATATCATTGTAGAATCTGGAAAATGACACCAAAAGCAGGTTGACCGAATTGAGCATCAACTCGATGCACATAAAGATGATGATCGCGTTGCGGCGCATGAGGGCCCCCATTATTCCTATGCAGAATAACAAGAGACTTAATACCAGGTAATCGGTTGAATTTACATTCATAATAGATCCGCGCTTGCGGTGTTTGCCGGGCCATCTTAGCTGCCCGAAAAGTGATACAATTTATTTTAAGAACAATACCAGGGGCTTATCTAGCCTCGGTTTGATGGAGATGCGGCTCTTTTTTGCCTATGACTATTGCACCGATCATGGCACTTAGAAACAGGACGCTGCTTATCTCGAACGGAAGTACATATTCCGTAAACAAAACTTTACCCAGATTGGTGATGAGACCAATATCTGTTGGTGTTTTTACCATTTGTTGCGACGCGGCGCTCTTGGTAGCTGCGAGCAACACAAGGAAGAACACACCACCGGACAGCACACCCGCAAACTGAACGATACGACCCTTTTGAGGCTCCACGTCTGCGTTTAGGTTCATCAGCATGATAACGAACAGGAAGAGTACCATGATGGCACCCGCGTACACGATGATGTTCACGATCGCCAGAAACTGGGCGTTCATCAGGATGTAATGCCCTGAGATGGCAAAAAAAGTAAGGATCAGGAACAGTACACTGTTAATAGGGTTGCGGCTTAGGATCACTCCCAGCGCACAGCCTACTGCCACGAAAGACAAAAACCAAAATAAAATATCAAAAATATCCATAGTACAGACTATTTTTTGTTGCCGGGAATCAATAAATCTTCTTTCTTATAAATAAAACTCTCTCTGGTATAGTTGGCCGGCATCACCGACTCGGAGAGGTAAACAGCATCCTTCGGACAAGCTTCCTCGCAATAGCCACAGAAAATGCAGCGCAGCATATTTATTTCGTAGCGTGCAGCATATTTTTCCTCGCGGTAAAGGTGTTCTTCACCGGGTTTGCGTTCTGCGGCCTCCATAGTGATGGCTTCCGCGGGACACGCCAATGCGCACAGACCGCATGCCGTGCAACGCTCGCGCCCTTCCTCGTCACGATTCAGAATATGAAGTCCTCTGAATACCGGGCTGAACGGACGTTTTACCTCGGGATAGCTCACGGTAGCCTTCTTTTTGAACACGTGGCCTAAAGTAATCGCCAGTCCTTTTGCAAGACCGGGCAGGTAGACCCTCTCTGAAAAAGTGAGTGGGTCCCTGTTTATTTGTATTGACTTGTTAGTTAGCTTTTGCATGTTTTTTGTTTCTGAATGTGTTAAATTCTTTGTTCAGAATCTAATCAACTTTCCGTTCTCTACTAATTCTAATTACCTATCCACAAAATTACAGCACCTGTAATGAGCATATTGACCAATGCAAGCGGAATGAGCGATTTCCAACCCAGCTTCATGAGCTGATCGTACCTGAAACGTGGCAGCGTCCAACGGATCGCCATGATAAAAAGTATCATCAACACTACTTTCGCAAGCAATACCATTATACATATAGCGCTGAAGGCCAGACCGGGCACAGCTTCCTGTACCGCATCCATGAACGGGAAATTATAACCACCAAAGAACAGTGTAACCATGATGGCAGAGCTTACGAACATATTGATATACTCTGCAAACAGATAGAATCCCAGCTTCATGGACGAATACTCCTGATGGTAGCCCATGTTCAACTCAGAGTCGCATTCCGGCAGATCGAAAGGAGTACGATTCAGTTCGGCCAGTGCACAGGTGAAGAAAATGATGAAAGCGAGGGGTTGTTTAAAGAAATTCCAGGAGAAGTAGTGGATATCCCAGAAACCATGCTGCTGACTCACTATTTCGCGAAGACTAAGCGAACCTGTCATCATGAGCATTGCGATCAGACTGAGGCCCATTGCCAGTTCGTAGGATATTGCCTGCGAAGCCGCACGGATACTACTCAGCAGTGAAAACTTGTTGTTTGAAGCCCAACCGCCCAGCATGACACCATACACGCCGAGACTCACCACGCCAAATACGAACAGGATACCGATATTGATATCAGCGACCTGAAAACGCAAAGCGTAGCCGGAGGAAGTAATATAGTCGGGGCCCCAGGGCACAACGGCGCTGGTCATACATGCCGTGAGCATCGCGAGACAGGGACCGAGCAGGAAAATGAAACGGGTAGAACGGTCAGGGGTAATTTCTTCTTTGAAGAAGAGCTTCATACCATCGGCAAGCGGCTGAAAAAGCCCGAATGGGCCCGCACGGTTGGGACCGATACGATCCTGCATTACCGCAGATACCTTTCTTTCGGCCCAGGTGGCATACATGGCTACAACGAGCGCACCAAGTATGACCACTGTGATCAGGATCGCTTTTTCTATTATGAACGCTGCATTAAAATTGAGGAACAGCATAACGATACAAAAATAATTTAGTTAGTTAATTTTTTATAGTGCAACGCAAATAATTACGGTGTGCCGGGCTGCTGCAAAAGCTGCTTACAAAAAGGTAATTGCCAGGTCGCATTTTCATTTTCGCGCGGGGTTTTTTATTTGTTTTTCAAACCAAAATCGTCGGAATGTGCCGGTCCGTCGATTTTTGAAAGCGTAACACCTTTTTTGTTCACATCGCTGATCGAGTGAATGTCGAGCAGCAGTTTGGGTTGTTTGCCTATGATCTTATCTATAAACACCTGGGGTTTTTCGGTTCCCACATTGCCTGCGTAGTGGCCCTGTGAAATAACACTGGCTCGGGATATTTCCGAAGGACCCTCGACTACCCAGTCTTTGGTTTCTTTTTTCTCAAAACGGCAGGTATTGCATATCCAGTCTTCCACTTCACCCCACTGGTCTTTGCGGGCTGTGACCCTGAAAACCTCTTCGCCCCTCATCCACAAACGGGCTTTGCCACTACAGGTGGGGCAATCGCGGTGTGCGTCTACGGGCTTGGTGAACCATACACGGTTTTTGAAGCGGAACGTCTTGTCGGTTAAGGCACCTACAGGACAAACATCTATGATGTTACCGATAAATTCGCTTTCGAGCGATTTGCCGAGCAGTGTGCTTATTTCGGCATGGTCGCCTCTTTCCAGTACACCATGTTCCCGCTTGCCGGTAAGCTGGTTGGCGGTGAATACGCAACGGTAACACAGTATGCACCGGTTCATGTGCAGTTGTACATAAGGACCGAGGTCTTCTTTTTCAAAAGTCCTGCGATTGAAGTCGTAACGAGTCTCTTCAGTACCATGTTCGTAGCTAAGGTCCTGGAGATGACATTCGCCTGCCTGATCACATACCGGGCAATCGAGCGGGTGATTGATAAGGAGCATTTCCACGATGCCCTTGCGCGCCTCTACCACTTTAGGAGACGTGAAGTTCTTTACTTCCATGCCGTCCATTACGGTAGTGCGACAACTGGCCACCAGCTTAGGCATAGGGCGGGGATCTTTTTCAGAGCCCTTGCTCACCTCTACGAGGCAGGTACGGCACTTACCGCCACTCTCCTTGAGTTTACTATAGTAACACATCGCAGGCGGCGCCACCTCGGGTCCGATCATGCGGGCCGCGTTGAGTATCGTGGTACCCGGTGGTACTTCGATGGTTTTGTTGTCTATTGTTACTTTAAACATCTGGTCACTCATAGTCGGTACTTCTGTAAATTCAATAATGCTTTTTTCAATTTCCGCAGACGCTAAACCGGGTCTGCGGCATCCAATTTTACACTGCTGCCGGTACAGGCCTTGGGTCGGCGTAGTGTGCAAGCCCAAAGTTATGTTTCTGGCTTTCGTCAGGGTTATTAATATGCCATTCAAATTCGTCGCGGAAGTGACGGATAGCCGCAGCCACAGGCCATGCAGCCGCATCGCCTAATGGACAAATGGTTGTGCCGTCAATTGTTTTCTGGATACCCCAGAGCAAATCAATATCAGACATCTTGCCCTTTCCGTATTCTATGTTTTTCAGGATCTTGTACATCCAGCCGGTGCCTTCGCGGCAGGGACTGCACTGTCCGCAGCTCTCATGGTTGTAGAATCGCGCCAGTGTCATGGTGTTGCGTACGATACATTGATCTTCGTCCAATACAATGAAACCACCGGAACCCATCATGGTACCGGTAGCAAAACCACCGTCGGACAGGCTTTCGTAGTTCATGTAGCGGGTTTCGCCTTTTGCTGTTTTGAACAGCAGGTTGGCGGGTACTATGGGCACGGATGAACCACCGGGGATACAAGCCTTAAGGCGTTTGCCCTTTGGAATGCCGCCACAATACTCATCACTGTATATGAATTCCTCTACAGGAATGGTCATGTCTATTTCGTACACCCCTGGCTTGTTGATGTTGCCGCAGGCAGAAAGCAACTTGGTACCGGTAGATTTACCCACCCCGATCTTCGCGTATTCATCGCCACCCATATTCAGGATAGGCACGACTGCGGCAAGTGTCTCTACGTTGTTTACTACAGTTGGACGCATCCACAGACCCTGAATTGCAGGGAATGGAGGTTTCATCCTGGGATTGCCGCGCTTGCCTTCGAGCGACTCGATTAGGGCTGTTTCTTCGCCGCATATATAGGCTCCTGCACCGCGATGCACATATATTTCGCAATCGAAACCAGTACCCAGAATGTTTTTACCCAGCCAGCCGTTGTTTTTTGCTTCAGCAATGGCCTGATTGAGAATGTCTACGATCCATGCGTATTCACCACGTATGTAAATGTAGGTATGGTTGCTGCCAAGAGCATAAGAGCTGATCAGCAATCCTTCTATGAGGAGATGCGGAAGAAACTCCATGAGATAACGGTCTTTGAAGGTACCGGGCTCAGACTCGTCGGCATTGCACACCAAGTGGCGAGGAACGCCTTCGGGCTTTGCCAGAAAACTCCACTTCATACCGGTAGGAAAGCCTGCACCGCCACGGCCACGGAGACCGCTCTTTTTTACTTCTTCCACCACATCGGCAGTAGACATTTTCAGCGCTTTCTCGGCGGCACGGTATCCACCTACCCTGCGGTAAGTGTCGTAGTACCGGATGCCCTCCACATTTGCGTGCTCTAATAAAAGTTTTACTCCCATATATCAAACCCCTTGGGGCTTTTTATGTTTATTGTTTGTTTTTCAACTACTATGCGGTTAGTTTTTGCTGGCTGCGTTTTTCCTGCATTCGTCTATTATGGCATCTACCTTGTCACGGGTCAGATGCTCTTTATAATGTTTGCCCAACTGCATCATGGGTGCATAGCCGCAAGCGCCAAGGCACTCGGCGGGCTTAAGCGTAAACAAGCCATCCGGAGTGGTTTCGCCCTCGTTGATACCGAGCTTATTCTTGATGTAATCTATGATATCATCGCTACCATTGAGCATACAGGGTCCCGTACGGCAAACTTCGAAAACATAAGTGCCGACTGGCTTGGTATTGAGCATGCTATAAAAAGTCGCCACCTCATATACTTCGATAGGAAGCAGTTTGAGCATGTCTGCTATATAGTCCATAACCGGCGCATCGAGCCAGCCACCAAATTCGCCCTGCGCAATGTGCAGAATGGGTATCAGTGCGCTTTTCTGTTTGCCCTCGGGATAGTGCGAGATCAGCTCGTTTACTTCCTTTAGTTTTTCCGGTGAAAATTGAATATTCATCTGTTGCACTTTTTGCTGTACTGTTGTTATGGTTGTTGTTATGCGTCGAGTTCTCCGGCTATTACGTTCATACTACTAAGCGTTACGATCGCATCACTCAGCAGACCGTTTTTTACGATCTCAGGGAAAGCCTGATAATAAATAAAGCATGGACGACGGAAATGCAATCTGTAAGGAGTGCGGCCACCATCGCTAATCAGGTAAAATCCCAGTTCACCGTTGGCACCTTCCACACTATGGTAAACTTCACCCTTCGGTGCGTCTATTTCGCCCATAATGATCTTGAAGTGGTAAATAAGGGCCTCCATCTTGGTGTACACATCTTTTTTAGGTGGCAGGTGAAAATGGTCGGCTTCCTGCGCATAGAAAATCTCCTTTTGTTTAGGGTCGCTACGTTCTATGTTAGAGATTTTTTCGAGCGCCTGAACAATGATACTGTAGCTTTCCCATATTTCGCGGTTGCGTACCATGTAGCGGTCGTATACGTCACCGGTGGTACCTACCGGAACCATGAAATCGAAGTCTTCATAAGAACAATAGGGGTGCGCCACCCTTACGTCATAATCTACGCCTGCCGCACGGAGGTTTGGCCCTGTAATACCGTATTCCAGCGCCATTTCGGCACTGACGGGTCCGGCACCCACGCAGCGGTCTACGAATATACGGTTGCGATTGAGGAGGTCTTCAAATTCCTTCATCACCTTCGGGAACGACTGCATGAACTTGTCCAGCTTTTCCCAGGCCTGAGCAGGAAAATTGCGTTCGAAACCGCCTACCCTGCCAATATTGGTGGTGAGACGTGATCCGCATATCTCCTCGTAAATTTCATAAATATGCTCGCGCGACTGAAATACATAAGTGAACGGCGTAAGTGCGCCGGCATCTACCGCAATAACGGAGTTGCACACCAGATGGTCGGCTATACGGGCCAGTTCCATGATGATGACACGCATATATTGCACCCTTTTGGGCACGTTGATCTTCAGTAGTTTTTCTACGGTCATGTGCCAGCCCATGTTGTTGATGGGGGAGGAACAATAGTTGAGCCGATCTGTGAGCGTGGTGATCTGGTACAACGGGCGGCGTTCCGCGATTTTCTCGAATGCACGGTGAATATAGCCTACCGATGGCGTGGTCCTGATCACTCTTTCCCCATCTATCTCCATAATATTCTGGAACACCCCATGCGTGGCCGGGTGCGTAGGTCCCAGGTTGATGGTAGTGGTCTGCTTCTGAAGCGATTCTTCGGAAAGCTTGATATGGTGATGCGGATGAGTATGTGTATTGTCTGTCATAAACCTCCAGATTGAAGTTTGATTTGTTTTGGACCGCAGGTTTTCGTGGCTGCGACCCTCGATTTTGAATTTTAAGAACTAATCCGGTCGTTTATCCCCGGCCAAACATGGCATCATCTTTGTCTTTGCGTGTAGGATCTTCCATTGGGAATTCTTTTCTCATGGGGAAGTAATCCATTTCTTCCGGGTTCATGATCCTGATGAGGTTTGGATGCCCGACAAAGTTGACACCGAAGAAATCATAGGCTTCGCGCTCCAGCCAGTTTGCGGTGGCAAAAACCGGAGTTGCCGAATCTATGTCTGGATTTGATACCGGAAGGTACACTTTCATCCTTACACGTACCCTTTCCACCATATTGTTCAAAAGGTAGACCACACAAAGTTCTTCATCTTTGCGGTCGGGATAGTGAACTGCGGTAAGGTCTGTAAGAAAGTTGAAGCCCATACCCTCGCTGCGCATAAACCTCAGCACTTCTATGTTTTTATCCCGGGGCGCTGTAAACGTGAGCATGTCGTAGGGCGTTTCCCAACCTGTAAGCTGCTCACCGAATACTTCGGTCAGTTTCTGCTGAATTATTTCATTGGTCATAAATAAATATTCCCCTGAAGCTTTTCTGCCGGTGCTTGTGGAGCGTAACGGCGTCATAAAAAATAATGTGTCTGTTCTCTTCTCTCCGGAGGTCCGGGAGGAGGGATTTACTGAATTCCGTAGCTTTCCATTAGCTGCTGGTAAACAGGATTATTTCTTCTCCGGAGACTTTCGCCCTGGACAAGTTCCTGAAGTTTTAGTACGCCGTCTATCAGGCCTTCCGGTCTTGGCGGACATCCCGGTACATAAATATCTACCGGAATGATCTGGTCAATACCCTGCAGTACAGAATAAGAATCGAAAATGCCACCAGTACATGCACAGGCACCCATTGCGATCACCCAACGAGGTTCTGCCATCTGGAGATATACCTGACGGAGTACGGGGCCCAGTTTTTTAGAGATAGTGCCTGCAACCAGCAACACATCGCACTGGCGGGGCGTGAAACCAAGTCTTTCGGCTCCGAACCGGCCCAGATCGTAGTGGGATGCCATCGTGGCCATAAACTCAATCCCGCAACAGGAAGTTGCGAAAGGCAAAGGCCACAGCGAATTTTTACGACCCAACTCCACGATCTTATCGAACGTGGTGGAAAAATAACCTTCGCCGGCATATCCCTCGGGGATTACTGCCGGTTTTAAATTCGTGTTATACTGAACCGGACGCGACATATATTATCTGGTTTCTCTGATCGAGATTTTAAAGTTTAATTTACAATGCCGGAAATAAATTTCCGGGTATTCTGACTATTCTTCCCAATCCAATGCACCTTTTTTAACGATATAAATAAAGCCACAAAGGAAAAACGCTACAAAAAGTATTACCTCTAAAAAAACGGTGACACCGTTGCCCGCAGCCAGAAAATTTTTGAAGTTTACGGCGTAAGGATAGAAGAAAATAATTTCCACATCGAACAATACGAACAGGATAGCAGTAAGAAAATACTTGATACCCATAGGCTGACGTGCATTGCCGATGGAAGGGATACCACTCTCGAAATTGATGAGCTTGTCTGACGTATTGCGCTTGGGCCCCAGCATGGCCGAGGCGATCATGATCACAATAACAATACCAGCGCCAATGATAAGCTGTAGGAGTACCGGCAGGTAGGAGATCGGAGTAGTTTCTGCCGCAAGTATCAGTGTTTTCATCTGTTAAATTTTTTCTTTTCAATCACCAGATGGACTGCCACGCAATTGGTTTTGCAAACTACTGATTTTGCTTCGTTCAGCGTACAAAAACCGAATTTTGCCTGGCTAGTACATAGAATAACACGTTGTTAAAAAAACGTGATTCAGGACACAAAGTTAATGTTCGGTATTGAATTAGCAAGTCTTTTAATTACTTTAAAAATATAGTTGTTATTATATATTGTAGTATAATAACTTGCATTTAAAATAAACACCAAATACAAAAAACCTTACGTTACAGGGCTTTCGACCGGCGGATTCAAAAACCAGGAAAGGCAAAAAATTAATACGCCCCCTTACGGTAAATGACTGGTGAATGGTGATCTCGTTAACATAACAAAGTGATAAAGAAATGTGATTCAAACATTCCGTTTTTGCTTGGGCTGCAAAGTAGTCTGATTTCTGCACCCAACTATCTAATACAGATTTGGTTTCTGCGCGTTGATTCTATCAATAATAGAATACAACTTCTCAGGTTCAATCCTGTTCATAGTATTGTTTTTCATAACTGAAGTGTCGTACAGTACCGGGTCTTTTTCCTGAATCATTTTATCCACGAAATCAGGGTAGACCGCATAAATCGTTTTTGAAACTTCAGGGGGATATGGAGCGAAACGACCAAAAAACTTGCCGCTGAACAAGCCAACAGCAGGGCAATCAACTGCTGCTGCTAAATGCAATATTCCTGTATCTACACAAACCAGAAAACGGGCGTGGGCCAGGATTGAAAACATGTCTTTCAAAGTCGTTTTGCCAACCATATTTTTCATGTTCACCGCATTGGTTGACTCCATTTCCAACGATTCAGGCACATCCTCCGGGCCGCCGCACAAAACCGGGGTTAGGCTGAAATTAGTGGTCACATAATTTATGATCTTCAAAAAATTGTTTTTGTTCCATTTTCGCTCAGGATTTCCCGCTCCCAAAAAAACGACGAAATATGGTCCAAAATCAAAAAAGCGGTCGGCACTGATTTTTGACAAATTGAATTTGGTAGAGGATGGGAGATCGTATCGCCCAACAATCGCAGACACAAAATTTCTGTTCCTTGCGGAATCAAATAATTTTACGTTTCCAGCGTCCAAAATTTCGGTATAAATTTTATCATCCCAGTTTTCTGAGGGGTCAATCCGATTGGAAATATCGGAGATCATGGCAGTTTTTTTTATACCTGTCGATACCCAGGCAATTGCATCATCAAAGAATATACTACGCGAATAAATCAGATTAACTACCTCTGTAGCACGAGCCTTTCTGACACTCAACAAAAAATTAAAACGATAATAAACATCGCTTTTAAACTTCTTTTTATTCAACCAAATCACTTCATCTACACAATCACTTTCAAACGTCTCAAACAGAGGTCGCCACGCCACATTCGCCACCAATATAATTTTATAATTTTTATACCTTACTGCACTTTTGAAGGCTTCGAGGTAATTGTGGAACAAAATGTAGTCGCCAATCTCATCGGTTTTAATAAGAATCAGATTCCGATGACCGACTTTACCGGGAAATAGCCTGACTAAATTCAGTACTGCCCGGTATACATAGCTCAGTAATAATTTTTTCACAAGACTAACTCATTTAGGCAAACTCGGATTTGAAGTGTTGATACGCCGACACCAACCCATCAATCAACTCTGTTTTATGCCTCCACCCAAGTGAATAAATAAGCGTACTATCCATCAACTTCCGTGGGGTGCCATCCGGTTTGCCGGCATCAAAGATCACTTCCCCATCAAAGCCCACAACACCTTTTATGATATAGGCAAGATCTTTAATAGTAATTTCAGTCCCGGTACCAATGTTTACGAACAACCTGTCGTCGTAGTTCCTCATCAGAAAAACGCATCCATCTGCCAGATCATCTACAAACATGAATTCGCGCAACGGCGCACCCGACCCCCAAATAACGGTCTCAGGGCTTTGTGAAATTTTGGCCTCGTGGAATTTTCTTATAAGGGCAGGAATCACATGTGATTTCTGCAGATCATAATTGTCGCCTTTGCCAAATAGATTTGTTGGCATCGCTGAAATGAAATTGCACCCGTGTTGGTCCCGATAAGCTTCACATAATTTAATTCCTGCAATTTTTGCTATTGCATACGGTTCATTGGTGTCTTCCAATAGACCTGTAAGAAGACAATCTTCACGCATAGGTTGGGGCGCCAACCTAGGATAAATGCAGGAACTTCCAAGGAAAAGAAGTTTTGAAACCCCGTGTTTCCATGCTGCATGAATAACATTGGCCTCAATCATTAAGTTGTCGTAAATAAACTCAGCACGAAACGTTTTATTGGCCATGATTCCACCAACGTGTGCCGCGGCAAGAAATACAAACTCAGGCTTTTGACGTAAAAAAAAATCTTCGACCTCATTTTGGTTCCGCAAATCCAGTTCTGCCGAACTACGAGTCAGAATATTGGTGAAACCGTCAAGTTCAAGTTTCCGGACAATGGCCGAGCCCACCATACCTCTGTGTCCTGCAACAAAAATTCGCGAATCCTGTTTCATTATTCGAACTGACTTTGGGTTTTATAACCAGAATTCTGGAGTATCATATCTTTCCGGAAAAGCTCGACATCTGCATCCACCATTTCTTTGGCCAATCCGTCAAGCGTACATTTTGGCACCCATCCCAGTTTTTCTTTTGCCTTTGTTGCATCGCCCAATAAAAGGTCCACCTCAGTCGGCCTAAAATACCGCTTATCAACTTCCACTACATCGTCTCCAACTCTGACCTTGCACTCGGAATTGGAGACTGCCGAAACAACACCTTTTTCTAATTCTCCCGCACCGACAAATGTAACTTCAACACCTGCATGACTGAACGCCATTTTTACAAAATCCCGAACAGTAGTAGTTACCCCGGTCGCAATTACAAAATCTTCCGGCTGTGGTTGTTGTAATATCAGCCACATCGCTTCTACATAATCTCGTGCGTGTCCCCAGTCTCGTTTGGCATCCAAATTGCCCAACCAAAGTTTACTTTTGAGTCCCAATACGATTTGAGCTACACCTCTGGTGATCTTACGTGTAACGAACGTTTCGCCACGAAGTGGACTTTCGTGGTTAAACAGAATCCCGTTGCAGGCATACATCCCATAAGCTTCGCGATAATTTACCGTTATCCAATAACCGTATAATTTGGCTACGCCATATGGCGAACGGGGATAAAATGGGGTATTTTCGCTTTGTGGAATCGCCTGTACTTTTCCGTATAATTCAGATGTAGAGGCCTGGTAGATACGGGTGTTCTTCATTCCCAATATTCGAATCGCTTCAAGAATTCTCAGCGTGCCAACCGCGTCCGTATTTGCAACATATTCAGGTTCATCAAAACTCACTTGAACATGACTCATAGCACCAAGATTATATATCTCATCGGGCATTACTTCCTGAATGATTCGTATAATGTTGGTTGAATCTGTCAGATCTCCATAATGTAGTTTAAAACACACATTTTGTTCATGTGGATCTTTGTAAATATGGTCAATTCGGGCAGTATTAATTAGTGAAGTTCTTCTCTTGATGCCATGTACTTCATAGCCCTTTGCAAGCAAAAATTCTGCGAGATAAGCCCCATCCTGTCCAGTAATGCCTGTGATTAATGCTTTTTTCATTCGGAGCAAGTTTAAGGCAAATATAGTCAATAACGATTAGGCCGTTTCTGTTCCACTGAAGAATATTTGATACTAATCGAGAAAACAGGGAGCAACTTTTTGCGTCAGGGTCAAAAAGTATCAACCACATAGCATTTTTTCAATTTTTTGTTTTTCGCCATAGAAATTTTATATTTGCTTAAACTTAAAAAAAATGAAAAAATTCGCTATTTACCTGACTTTATGTTTAAGCGCGGCATATCAGTTGAACGCGCAAATAATAACCACCATCGCAGGAACCGGCATAGCCAGTACAACAGGAAACGGTGGTCAGGCGACTGCCGCCACATTGAATGAACCAAGCGGAGTTTACCGTACAATGAATGGTAACATCTATGTGGTGGAATATGGTGGAAACGTTGTTCGGAAAATAGATGTGTCCGGGAATATTTCAACTTTTGCAGGAACTGGCACCCCTGGTTATTCTGGCGACCATGGTCCGGCAACCGCTGCAACTTTTCATATTCCTATTGATATTACTTTCGACGAAATTGGTAATGCTTACGTTGTGGACAATGTTAACAGTGTAATTCGTAAAATAGATACTTTTGGTATCATTACCACTTTCGCTGGTAATGGGCTTAATGGATATTCCGGCGACAATGGTCCCGCGACAAATGCGCGTCTCTATTGGCCTGATCGTGTCAACCACGATGCTTTTGGCAACATTTATATCGCCGATGCACAAAATAATGTGGTGCGCAAAGTTGATACTGCTGGCATTATAACAACGGTTGCAGGAAACGGAATTGCTGGCTTCAGCGGCGATCATGGGCCAGCAACCGCTGCAAGTCTTAACTGGACACTTGGTGTTGCGTTCGACGGAAATAATAACATGTATATTGCTGACGGTAACAATCATCGAGTAAGAATGGTAGACCCAAACGGCATCATAACTACGTTTGCGGGAAATGGGACAAATGGCCTGAGTGGCGATGGAGGCCCAGCTACCGAAGCCAGTTTTATGTTACCGGGAGGTGTTGCGATTGACGGAGGCTGCAATGTATATATTACAGATTTTTATGGAAACAACGTTAGAAAAATTTTTACGTCGGGTATTATCGAAACGGTTGTTGACTCATCTTCTACCCCAGGGTTTAGTGGTGATCACGGTAATTCAAAAGCAGCTGAAATTAATGGCCCAGATAATTTGACTTTTGATACATCATACAGCATATATTTTGCGGATTTCTACAACAACAGAATTCGCAAAGTGGAAAAAATAGGTGCAAATCACGGTTGCCCCCCGCCGTTGACGGTTTATAGGGAGTTAGACAAAATTAATCGTATTACGATATCCCCGAGCCCCGCCCACAATTCCGTAATGATACAATGGAGTAACAACGCTGAAACAAAAATTACGGTCCGCAATGTGATGGGGCAAATAATACGTACGGAAAAGACAATTGGAACTAGTTTCAACTACGATGTCCTATCGCTTAGCGCCGGCCTTTATCTGGTTCACTTGGTGCAGAATGGCTATGAGGTGTTTGGAAAATTTGTAAAGGATTAACCCAACGCTAAATCACCACAATTTCATGAAAGTCTTTTGGGTCCAGGTACTTACAGGCAAGTGCCTGTAGTTCTGCAGCCGTAATGTTTTTGTAGACATTGATGTTGTTGTAAAAATGCGCCTCGGTAAAGTCATTGAGGATAAGGGTGCGCCAACGTCTGAGTATGGAGAAGGGTCCGTCGAGATCGGCGAGCATACCGCCCAGCAGATAATTTTTTACCAACAACAATTCTTCTTCGTCGGCGGGCTCATTGCGGAGCACATCCATCTCGTGGTAAATCTCTTTTATGGCTTCTTCCACTACTTCGCGTCCGGTTTCGGTGTGCACAGTGAGTGTCCCGCCATTGCGCTCGGGCGTGAGGGAGGAATAAATACCATAGGTATAACCTTTTTCCTCGCGTATATTGCTCATGAGCCGGGAGCCAAAATAGCCACCGAAAAGAGTATTGAGCACGACCATGGGCGCGAAATCGGGATGGCGGCGGTTGGGAAACAGACGACCAATGCGAATTGCGCCTTGTACACCATTGGGATCGTTGGAGACATGCTGCTTCTGGTCTGCGGATGGCACAATATCGTACGATCTGGATACCGGCTCCGCAGGAGAAATGGCTATGCCACCAAAACAATCGCTGATCTGCTTGATGACCTGACCGGTGACACGGCCGGCCACAAAAATGCGCATACGTGCAGGATTGTAGGCAGACTTGTAAAAGCCCAGCAAATCCTGACGGTTAAGTGACTCTATGTCTTCCTTGCGGGTAAAGCGGCCATAAGGGTTTTCGTAACCGTACAATGCCTGATCAATGAGGCGGTTGGCTACGAAATCGCAGTTGCGGAGGTTGACAGAAAGTTTTTGAATGGCGTTCTTTTTGTAAATATCGAGCTCCTCTTCCGGGAAAACCGAGTCGGTGATAAGTTCGTAAACCACGGGAAGCAATGCGGGAAGATGCTTGGAAAGCGCATAAAGACTTATGGTGGCAAACTCGCTGGAGGCCGACGTTTTCAACTCGGCACCATAAAACTCCAGTGCATCGCTGATGGCCGCGGCCGACCGGCTGCCGGTGCCGTTTTTCAGTAATGCTGCTGTGGTTTGTGCCACAGAGGTCTTGCCTTCGTACCACAGGCCACCGGGAAACACCCAATCTACCTGTACCAGCTCCTGCACACCGGCATCAATCCAGTGCATTTTCAGCCCGTTGGAAAGGTCCACGGTGTTGATGGGTGGAAGTTTGAAATCAAAATCAACAGCGTCGTGAATCACAGGCGCTACGGTACGGTCTAATGTCATTTCAATATGTTTTAGAAGGGCCTTTGCGGCGTTTACTTGATAAATAAAGAACGTAGTTCACTTGCATCTTCGGGCTGCATTTTGCCACCCAGTATGAGGCGAACCTGCCTGCGGCGTAGGGCGCCTTCAAAGCGTTCCTGCTGCTCGGGGGTCTCGGGTATCAGCTCAGGTACTTTGCGGGGCTTGCCATTAGGGTCCAGCGCCACGAAGGTGAAATATGCCTCGTTGGAGAGGTATTTATACTCGGCTGAGAGGTCTTCGCCCCAAACACGCAAGTATATCTCCATAGACGTATTAAAGGCTCTGGTCGCTGTGGCCTCTATGGTAAGCAGGTTGCCCAGCTTGATGGGGTTGGAAAAAGAGAGATTGTCTACCGAGGCAGTTACTACCGGGCAGTTGCAATGTTTTTGTGAGGCGATGGCCGCCGCAATGTCCATCCAGTGCATGAGACGTCCGCCCATAAGATTACCCAGCAGATTGGTATCGTTGGGCAGGACTAGTTCGGACATGACAATAAATGAGTCCTTGGGGTGTTTTGGCTGCATTTTCTTCATTTGAGCACGAAATTAAAGGATAAAAGCGAGTTTAGTGCGGAGAACAGTTTGAAGGGTGTCTTTCGAATTTTCGGGTCCGGAATTTGTTCAACCCTTTCAGTTTGACTTCTGTTGATTCCTGCGACTGGGGTTTCGCCCCCGGCTATTCAAATTTTCGCCCATTCGGGCTATTGACCTATTTCAATTTATAGTTTGCGAAGACCTACATGCACCCTGACTGAATTAGAGGCCTATGAAATCTAGCCGGAGGCAACAGTCGGGAATTGGTTGAAATAATAGAGATTTGCGGTAGAATTGCAGGACCATAACCAAAAATATATCTGCACCGATAAGCGTGTCTGAACAAATGAAAAGGTTGTCATACCACATATTATGCGTGATTTTGCCACTGGTGCTGCTGTTGGCAGCCACAGGCTGCAAAAAAGACCAGCTGCAATGGCAACAAGTTCAGAAACTGGATAGCCATAGTAATGCAGATGAACTGCACAAGGTCTTGTTTACAGACAGCAAAAACGGCTATGTGTTTGGGGGCAATCTGTACCATAATTCGGTGGTGTTGTACACTGCTGACGGAGGCACTACCTGGAAACGTACAGAGAGTCAGGCCGTGGGTGAATTGCTGATCTCTGCCACCATCGCGCCGTCGGGCAGAGTCTATAGTTGTGGCTATGAAGGAAAGCTGATCTACAACACCGACTCGCCGAATGTCTGGAACTTTCACCAGATGGAGGACTACTGGTTCCGCGACATCGCCTTCACAGACAGCAACCACGCATGGGTGGTGGGCGGCATCAGTTTTAACTCGGGCATGATGTGGCAGGTAGATGCCTATGGCAACCGGATACACCGGGATTCTTTCCCCTACCAATACAACAAAATAAAAATGCTGGATGGCGGCAACGGATTTATTTGCGGATATGGCGTGGTGAAAAAAACCACCGATGGCGGGAACACATGGACGATGCTGAATGTGGGCAACGAAAATTTTACCGGCATCACCGTACTGGGCCTGGACGTATGGCTATGCGGCTATTGGGGCAGTATTTTTCATTCTCCCGACCTGGGCGAACACTGGCAGACGCTGAGAAACGGCAACGACCTGTCGCAACAGAAATACCGCCTGAACGATATTTTGTTTACAGACAAGCTGCACGGCTGGGCTGTGGGCGAAGATGGGAAAATAGTGTATTCCCGCGATGGGGGAGTTCATTGGTCTGAATATGCGCAGTTCACCACTTCGGTGTTGTTCAGTGTGTCGCAAAACCCTGATGGTGATCTTTTTGTGGCGGGTGCCAACGCTGCATTATACCGCCTTATTCCTTAGGCGTGCCCAGTGCGTTGCGCAATGTGTTGTAAAGTTTAGCGGAATTGTACTTATAGTTGCCCCAGGTATTGACGATGAACGAGCGTGCATTTTCACCCAGACGCTGGCGCAGTGCGCTGTCGGTCATCAGTTTTTGCATTTCATCCCTGATCCGGTCGGGTCTTTTGGGTGGAACCAATATCCCGTTTTCACCGCTGGTTATCAGTTCCGGGTGACCACAAACATCGGTCGTCAGCACGGGCAGACCTGTGGCCATGGCTTCGACCACCGCATTGGCTATACCCTCCCAGTGAGAAGGCAGACAAAAAATATCTGCGGCATTGTACACATCTTTTATCCGGTCGGGACCCACTTCGTGGAGGTTGATAAAATGACCGTCCAGTCCGCGCTTTTTTGCTTCAGTGTCGAGGTCGAATTCAGGCCCGCCTGAGGCAGCACCTACCAGTACAAAGCCGTCGTTGTTTTGTGCTATTTCTTTCAGTGCGTCAAACAGATCGAGCCAACCCTTACGTACAATGGCCGACCCTACCGAAAAGATCATGACTTTGTCGGCGGGTACGCCCAGCTCCTTTCGTATGGACAGCTTGCGGTCGGCTGGGTAAGGCTGAAAAAAATCGTAGTTCACGCCGCGACGCACGATTTCAAAATGTAGCGGACCGGTGATCTTGTCGGATTCGTTTGCGAGGTAGCGGGCAACAGAGAAACGGATGTCGGCTTCGGAAACAGTTTGTTTAAAAATGTCAATGTTTACCGGGCTCTGGTGAGGCCAGATCAGTACATCATCGCCTATAAGTAGAATAGCCGACTTCACCCCGAGCATGTGCGCTGCCTCCTGTACATGGTAGGAATCGGGCAACCACTGGGAATAAAAAATATCTTTGGCTGGATCCAGCTGAATTTTCTGCCGGGTAAAAAAGTCCACAATAGATCGCACATACCGCTGGTGGTAGGTACCTTGCCTGAAAAGGCGCTGTGGTCTGAGATTTGAAATAAGCGGATGATACACTTTTATACCCTCAAATTCCCGCACGGACTCATAACGGTTCCGCTGCAATTGTGTCCATTGCTTGTCGAGGAGGTAAAATGGGAACGGAGGATATCCCAGCACTGGTTGAACAACATAAAGTTCTGCACCATTGTCTACCAAGCCTTTGAACTGGCGATGGGCAAAGATGCCGTGGCTGCGTTTGCCGGGTCGGTCCACAGGGTAAAACGAAGGGAATGCCCAGATCCTCATTGCGCAAATTCTTTTTTATACCAGTCTATAAACTTCGATATGCCCTCTCTTACGTCTGTTTTGGGATGAAAGTTCAGCAATTCGGTGGTTTTCTGTATATCGCTCCAGGTATAGGGCACATCTCCTTTCTGCTCAGGCAGGTAGGTGATCCTTGCTTTCTTGCCCAAAAGGTCTTCTATGGTTGCTACCAGTTCCAGCAGACCCACAGTATGCGAGTTGCCCAAATTGAAAATCTCATAACCCTGGCTTTCGTAGGTGAGTGCACCCACTATTCCTGCTACTATATCACCGATAAAGGTATAGTCGCGAAAAGTGTTGCCATTGCCAAAAAGTGTAATTTCCCTGTCTTCTGAGATGGCTTTTACAAACTTATGAATTACCAGATCCGGGCGCTGCCGCGGACCGATAACCGTAAAAAACCGGAGTACGGTGATGTGGAGACCAAAATTTTCGTGATAGTATCTGCATAGCTGCTCGCCGGTGAGCTTGGAGAATGCATATATACTAATGGGCAGCAGGTTGGTATCGTTTACCGACCAGGGTAGGTTTTTGTTTACCCCATAAACGCTGCTGGACGATGCGAAAAGTATCTTTTTTATACCTTGTTTGCGTGCAAACTCCAGCATGAGGTGCGTACCGATAATGTTCACCTCATTATACTCCACGGGTTTTTCCATAGAGGGGCGAACACCCGCTTTGGCAGCGAGGTGAATAATGGTATCGATACCGTGAGTGGAAAGTTTTTCCCATGCGTCACGGCTGCAGATATCGAGTTCAAAAAACCGGAAACCCGGGTTTTTGAGTGCCTGAGCGATATTTGATTCCTTTATTTTCCGGCTGTAAAAGTCATCGAAATTGTCTATACCGACCACCTCGTGTTTTTGTTCCAATAAAAAGTCTGTCAAACTACTTCCAATAAATCCACAGGCTCCTGTTACCAATATTCTCATGACTACTCAATTACCGTTAGCGAAATAAATATTAAGACAAATTAAAGAAAAAATGAGCGAGGAGTCGCCGGCTGTAAAATTAGTTTTCAAATTATTCATTTTTTCGCTGTTGAACAAAGCCTCGTGTTTCAGGCTTGCTATGTTGTTCACGGCAAAAGCATTGGAGGCCGGGTCTTCCATCAGCCATTTTCTGAGGGGTGAGTTAAAACCGGTTTTTTTACGATAGGCCAGTTTGTCGCCCAGCTTGTTTGCCACAATAGAGCGCAGCGGTATTTTTCCGAAATTGTTGCTGATCTTGAACCTTGACGGTATGGAGAATGCCAGTTCCACCATACGGTGATCTAGAAAAGGCACCCGGCATTCCAAAGCGTTCATCATGGTCATGCGGTCGCATTTGGTCAGCATTTCGTCAACAAGTGTAGTTTTTACATCTACGTACAGCAACCGGTTTATGGCATCGTCCTGTTTGAAATCTGCATAAAAACGCTCCATGCGGGACACAAAGCGAGTAGTATCTATATGTTTTGCAATATCCGGATGCAGAAGCTCCAGCACCTGTTCGGGAGCAAGCAGCCAAATTTTGGAAATGTATTTTGAGATTTCGCTGATCTTTAAATTTCTACGCAGTTTCTCCAGGCTATTCTTACCTGTAAGGGCAGCCCCCGCGCGCAGCGTGATGTCTTGCAACCCACCCGGTATATACTTAAGGAAACCGGGCTGAGGCGGCAAAATATGACGGTAGTAACCGGCAAATATCTCGTCGGCACCATCTCCGCTCAGTACCACCTTGATGTTTTTGCGGGCTTCTCTGGAAATACGGCCCAGCGAAAGTGCACTTGTATTGCCAAAGGGCTGATCGAAATTGCGGAACTGATCGTTTATGTCTTCAAAAAAATTATTTCTGAGCTCGAACAACTGATTTTTTATGCCCAGCCTGGTGGAAGTATCCTGGGCGATACGGCCTTCGTCTTCCTCCTCGCCAGGAAAAGACGCGGTAAATGTCTCTATTGCCGGATGCATCCGGGTAGCGAAATAGGTGACTAGTGATGAATCTATACCCGCCGACAAAAATGTACCGACCGGTACATCTGCTACCAGATGATCTTCCACTACTTCCGCCAGCAGTTCCTCCACCGCTTTATTTACTTCAGCCTGGTTTTTCCAATTTTTCAATCCGGGAGACACATCCCAGTACTTTACGAATCTGGTTTTGTCCGGGGTAATATCTATATAATGGCCCGGCTCAAGGGCCTTTATCTCGTTGTACAGGGTATTGGGGCCAGGCACACTGCCCAACATAAAATACTCGAAAACAGAAGTATGGTCGAGCGAAAAATTGGTGAGCCGGGTATTGACGATCGGCCTGACCTCTGAAGCAAATGCAATAGTATCTGCGGACTTGTAATAATAGAGTGGTTTGATGCCTAGCCTGTCGCGGCCAATGAGCAGGCGTTGACGGGTTTTGTCCCAAAGGGCGAAGGCAAACATCCCGGTAAGGCGGTTCAGCACCTTTTCCGGATCATCGGGATACTCCTGATAAAGATGAATGAGGACCTCGCAGTCTGAATTTGAAACAAACCGGTGATTTTTTGCAATGAGCTCCGTGCGAATTTCCTTGTAATTATAGATCTCCCCGTTGCAAACCAGCACCACAGAACCGTCTGTACTGAACAGAGGTTGGTTGCCGGCTTCCGAAAGGTCTATGATAGACAAACGGGTATGAATCAAAGCAACCTGATCGTCCGTATAACTTCCGTGACCATCCGGACCCCTGTGTTTGAGGTCGCGTAGAATACCTTCGGAAATCGAGGTTATGTTTTTGTCCGAAATATTTCCGTAGACACCCGCGATTCCACACATGGTATAAAAAATTATCGTGAGACTTGGCCTTATTTCACTGCCGGAAGTTACCTGTGACCCCAAAAGTCACAGCACAACTGCTTGAAAGTATGAGCCTGACGCCCGGCTATTCTGAAAACGTGAACAGATTTCGGAATAATCAGTTTTTATTCAACTTCTCGTTCAGGTCGGAATCTACCACGATACGTCCGCAATGTTCGCACACGATGACTTTTTTGTGCTGGCGAATTTCGCTCTGGCGCTGATGTGGGATCACATTGAAACAACCACCACAGGAATCCCTGAGAATCGGCACTACTGCCAAGCCATTGCGATAGCTTTCCCTGATACGCATGTATGCAGTAAGCAGACGTGGGTCAACTTTGGTTTTAGCTTCGTTTGATTTTTCTACCAGCACCGATTCTTCTTTTTCGGTGTCGGCAGATATTTTTTCAAGTTCCTGACGTTTGATGGCAAGTGATTCTTCCACACTGGCAATCCTTTCTTCGGTTTTCAGGCGGACATTCATTTTGTCCTTCTGATCGAAGGTAGCGTCCTTTATGTGTTTTTCGTTTAGTTTCACCTCAAGTTCCTGCATCTCCATTTCTTTGTTGATGGCTTCAAACTCGCGGTTGTTCTTAACGTTATCCTGCTGTTTTTCGTATTTTTTAATCAGGGCCTGCGCGTCTTTTTTCGCGTTATTCCTCGATTCGATGAGCGCATTGATAGATGCAATTTCAGAATCTATGTTGCCCAGCCTGGTTTTCAGACCTTCTATTTCGTCTTCAAGGTCTTTCACTTCCATAGGAAGTTCGCCCTTCAAGGTCTTGATCTCATCGATCTTGGAATCAATCTTCTGCAGAGAGAGTACTGCACTCAGTTTTTCTTCTACTGAAAAATCTTTTAATGTAGCCATTAGCAAAAATATTGTAAAGGATTTGTATTTATCCCCGATAAAAGAATCGCAAAATTAGGAAATTTTTTTGTAAGAACATCCTGAATTATTTCAGGCGTGAATTGTTCGCTTTCGTAATGGCCAATGTCGGCGATCATGATCCGGCCTTCGGCATCAAAAAACTGATGATATCTAAAATCCCCTGATATAAATACATCCGCTCCTGAACTAATTGCATCTTTCAGCAGAAAACTGCCCGACCCACCACAAAGTGCCACTCGTTCTACTTTTTTGCCCAAAGGGGCAGTATGGCGGATGCAACCCGTCGGCAATGCAGATTTTATAAATGTCAGAAATTCTGTTTCCGGGACGGCAACAGGCAGATCGCCCACCAGACCGGCACCGATGTTCTGGTTCTCGTTCCGAAGGGAAATTAGTTCGTAGGCAACCTCTTCATAAGGATGGTTTGCCTTCATTGCGGCAAGGACACGACCCTCGAGATGTTTTTCAAAGATCACCTCAATTTTCACTTCGTCCACAGACTCCCTGGGTCCGCCAGCCTGACCTATGGCAGGATCGGCACCGGCGGCAGCACGGAATGTACCCGTACCGGAAGCGCTGAAACTGCATTCGCTGTATTTGCTGATCACACCTGCACCGGCGGCAAACAATGCATCTCTTACGCCGGTGGCAGAAGCGGCGGGGGCGTAGGTATACAGTTTTACAAGGGTGCCGGGCATGGGCGACAACACCTTACAATTTACAAGACCTAACTTACCGGCGATGACCGCATTCACTCCGCTTATCTGGTTGTCGAGACTGGTATGAACAGATATAATGTTCACATCGTTTTTAATGGCCAATTTAAGGGTGCGCTCCACATAGGTTCGACCAGCAATACGTTTTAAGCCAGAAAACAGGAGCGGGTGGTGCGAAACGATCACATTGCAATCCCTGCTTAATGCCTCCTGTACAATAGCTTCAGTGACATCGAGACAGACCAGCACTGCCTGTACCAGATCTTCCGGGTCTCCGGTCTGGAGACCACAGTTGTCGTAAGACTCCTGGTATTGCGATGGGGCAAAAGTCTCTAAAGCCAACAGTATGTCTTTTACTTTCATAGCGGCAAATTTGGAAAATCTCTTTTGTAAAAATAAGAAGGGGCTTGCAAATTGCAGACCTGTGATCAATACTTGCGGTCTATTACATAGTCCACCAGTTCTAACATAGCCTTTTTTGCAGGTGTATCGGGGTATTGTTCCAACAGGTCGAGTGCTGCCTTTTTGTACTCCATCATTTTTTGCTCGCTGTAGGCTATGCCCCCGCTCTTTTGCACCAGCGCTATTACCTCGTTCACCTTGGCGCGGTCGGTACTCTGGTTTTTGACGATATATATGATCTTTCGGCGCGTTTCCCTGTCGGCGTGCTGCAACGTATATATAAGCGGCAAAGTCATTTTCTTTTCCTTTATGTCTATGCCTGTAGGTTTGCCTATGTTCTGCTCGCCATAATCAAAAAGGTCGTCCTTGATCTGGAAGGCTATACCTACTTTTTCGCCAAACATTCTGAAATGTTCGGTTGCTGCTTCGTCGGCAGTGGCAGACCATGCACCTGCAGAACAAGCGGCAGACAAAAGCGTAGCTGTTTTGGCCCGGATGATCTCGAAATATACTGCTTCGTCAATATCCAGTTTGCGGGCTTTCTCCATTTGCAGCAGTTCGCCTTCGCTCATCTCCCGCACCGCGCGCGAAGTGATCTGGAGTATGCGGTAATCACCATGTTCTATAGAAAGCAGCAATCCCTTGGAAAGCAGGTAGTCGCCTACGAGCACAGCGATCTTGTTTTTCCACAATGCATTGATAGAAAAGAAATTGCGCCGCATCATGGCATTGTCCACCACATCATCGTGTACCAGGGTAGCTGTATGCAGCAATTCTATAAGGGATGCAGCGCGATAGGATACGTCTCCCAGTTCGCCCGCGATCTTTGCCGAAAGAAATACAAACATGGGGCGCATTTGCTTGCCCTTGCGCTTAATGATAAACTTGAGAATACGGTCGAGCAAGGGATTTGTGCCCTTCACATTATCCGAAAACTTCTGTTCAAACAGCTTGAGTTCTTCCCCTATTATCTTATTTACCAGTTCCATGTGTTGTGTGAAAAAGCTGCCGCCGGGGAACGAAATTAGGGCATTATTGCTCAAAAAAGGTAATTAGGGTGTGTTGCCTGCCCAAAAGACAAAATAATGGTTAATATTAACGATGTGTTTGTTTTTTGTATCGTATCGTGATACTTTTGCTAAGTTGCGCAGGTGGGCTGTTTTTCCATGGTTCAGGGGTTGCCGGTCACTTTTAGGCTAACTTTTGTTTACCGGAATGTTAAATCCACTGCCTCACCCGGTTTTTTAGTTTGCTTTTACAACCGAGCCGGTATAGTTTTTACATTTACTAATATTAAATTGATCTATGGTGAACAAGAAATTCTTGTTGTTCCTGTTTTCGGCAGTATTGGTAGCGGGCAACCTGATCGCACAGGAAAGCCAGCCCCCGATAGATACTACAAAACCCCGCCCATCGCTGCAATGGTCTAACAGGGATATGACCTACAGGGGCAAAAACTATGATGTGCTGGATACTTCCTACATTCCAAAGTTCAGGATGAAACAGCACAAAAAATATCTGGATCATCAGGCTGTGTTCCCCGCCAAACCCAGAAATATGTGGGAATTAGGCATCGGCATGGGCCAGTATAATGTGATCGGCAACGTACCCACCCTGTTTTTGTGGCAGAAGGGCGGCGGTGGCCTGAATGTGAATGTGCGTAAAGCCTGGGGTTATATGTTCTCCACGAGGCTGCAATATATTTATGGCATAGGTAAAAATCTGGACACACAGCCCACCACCAGCTACGGGCTTCCCTATTCCAACAACGGGTATACGCCTTTGTACCTTGCCACAACAGGCAACCCTGCAACACAGGTTTTCCGCGCTACCAGAATGGAAGCGTCGCAATTGAGTCTGGACCTTATTTTCAGTTCGCACAATATCAGTTTCAACAGGGATAAGAACTCTGTGTTGTTCTTCGGGTATTTCGGTATCGGAGCCCTGGGTTATAAGACCCGAGTGAATGCGCTGGACAACAATTACGTAGGCTACAGATTTGACTCACTGGCAAAAAACTCCTCAGGCAGTGCATCCAGCATCAGAAAGCAATTGCAGAGCAAAATGGACAATAGCTATGAGAGCGCCGCAGAAAACCCCGGCACTTCGCATATCCTGGATCATAAAACACTCGATTTTGCACCGAGTGTAGGAGCCGGAGTTCAATACAAGATCAACAAACAATTTAATGTACAACTGGAAGAACGCTATACCTTTCCGGCAGACGTGTATCTGGATGGTTCGAGGTACGGAATTCCGCTAGGTAATGTGGTATCGCAGGGCCGTTCGCGCGATGGTATCAGTTACTTCTCACTGAGTGTGAATTATAACCTGAAGAACAAGAAAAAATCGGTTGAGCCACTTTACTGGATCAATCCGCTCGATCATCTGTACCAGGAAATATCCTATCCGCGGCACATGATGCTTCCGAACCCAATTCTCCCCGATGAAGATGCCGATGGTGTGACCGACCAGTTTGACAAGTGTCCGAAAACGCCGGCCGGCATCGCGGTGGATATTCATGGATGCCCGCTGGATACGGATGGCGATGGCGTACCGGATTATAAAGACAAACAACTGATAACACCTACCGAATGCCAACCGGTTGATGCAGATGGTGTAGGCCATTGCCCTTGTCCTGACGGTTGTGGTGAGTTGAGCGGCAAAAAGGGTGGCAAATGCGGTGGCATAGCCGATGGCACTTTGTACTTTAACGGCAACAAACTGAATGCCGCGCAGGCAGAATTGCTTGCTACGCTGGCAAGCCAGATGAAGGCATACCCGGATTGCAAGGCCGTGATAGTAGGTGCAGGCAATGGCAGCAAACTGAAGGAAGAACGCTCATGGGAGCATGTGAATACGGTGATCGAGTATATGGCCGAGAAGCACAACATAAGCAGCGACCGTTTTATCTTCCAGTATGGTAAGGATGGTGATGAGAACATTGTAACTTTCCGTTCCGCCAACACGGATGAAACCGGGCCGTCCAGAACACCACCGCCACATCCGGAACTGAATAACAAGTAGTTATATATTTATAGTCCCATTTTGCCGGGACAAACATAAATGAACAGGCGGGCCGGAAACGACCTGCCTGTTTTCTTTACCGATAAAATCGGTTACTTTACACATGCATCGTCATGAACAGAATGGTCATTCTACCCAGGCACATCCGTGGCTTACAGGCGGAATGATCGTGAGTATGTGCCTGTGGGGGCTGAGCTGGCCTTCGTCTAAAGTGCTGACTCATTATTGCAGTCCGCTGAATATTACCGCCTACAGATACATACTGGTCGTGATCTCGCTGGCCCCTGCATTGATGTTCATGAAGGGCGGCTTCAAGCTCAAGGCGTCGGGCATCCCCTATGTGGTCATATCGGGTGTATTGCTGGCCGCCTACAGCTATTTTACGTTCAGGGGTCTTAAGGCAGGTACGGCTGGCGCGGGCGGCGTACTTGTAACCATTCTGAACCCGGTGTTCGCCTACAGCATAGGCATAGCACTGAGCAGAAGAGTTCCATCCGTGAATGAAAGAATAGGGCTGGGATTGGGTCTGTGCGCGGGTTTGATATTGCTGAAGGTGTGGGAGAATTACCAGCTCATGATGGAAGCAGGCAACCTTTACTTCCTGCTCGCCGCCTTTATCTGGGCAGCTATGAGTAAATTCACGGCTACCGGAGCCAGATACGGCACGTCTATGGCATTCAGCTTCTGGCAATACCTGGTAACACTGATCTGCGTATTGTTCCTGACAGACTATAAAGAGTTTGAAGGTCTGCTACGGGTGCGGGAACCTATCTTGTGGCTCAACTTGTTTTTCAGTTCCGTGATCGTTACGACCATAGCCACCACCGTGTACTTTTTTACCACCACAAAACTGGGAGCCGAACGCGCCAGCAGTTTTTTGTTTCTGGTACCCTTTGCTGCGGCTGTATCTGCTTGGGCGTTGCTGGGGGAACGGGTCATGGTACATACTATTGCAGGAGGCTTTGCCGGAATTTTGGCCGTGTACTTTATCCATAAAAAGAACAAGGCGCAACACAGTCGGGGACAGGTGGAAACCGAAGAAATTTTACCACCTGAAAACTAGATTGGGCCACTACAAGAAAATAGCCTGTTATCAATAAAAACTCTTGCTACATTTTGTTTAAAATTTCATTGGTTTTTTTAAACAAAATATCTTTGCACGAAAGCAAAACACACGGCAAATGATCTACGTATTGCGGCAGCAGCAAAATTTGCGCATTGATTTGGCTACCGCCTGGAATTTTTTCAGCGACCCCGCCAATCTGAGCCTTATCACGCCACCCGAAATGAAATTCCGGATACTGACAAAAGATACCGCCGGTATGTATGCGGGGCAGATGATCCACTACCGGATAAAACTAATGCCGCTGGTGGGATTTGAATGGCTGACCGAAATAACCCATGTAGCAGACGGGGTCAGGTTTGTAGATGAACAACGCACGGGGCCTTATGCCATCTGGCATCATGAACACCATTTCCGCACAGTAGCCGGCGGCGTGGAAATGACCGATGTGATACATTACAAGCTCCCGATGGGCTTTCTGGGCAACTTGGCAAATAACCTGATCGTGGCTCCGAAACTGAAGAAAATATTTGACTACCGCCGAGAGGTGCTGAAACAAAAATTTGGAGCACTTTGATATGCAGGAGAAAATAACCGTGTTCTGGTTTCGCCGGGACCTGAGGCTGGAAGACAATACCGGATTATTTAAAGCCCTCACGAGCGGAAAGCCCGTACTACCCGTATTCATTTTTGATACGGAGATACTGGACAAGCTGGAGGACAAGCAGGACCGAAGGGTAGAATTTATACATAGCTGTATCGTGAAGATACAGCAGCAACTGGTAGCTGCCGGCAGCACACTGCATGTATTGCACAGCAACCCGGTCGCTGCTTTTAAAGAAATTATGGACTCGTATCCCGTGGCGGCAGTGTATACCAACCATGATTATGAACAGGCAGCAAATAAACGTGACGAAGCTGTCCGTGTATTGCTTGCAGCATCCGGCATACCGCTGCATACTTTTAAGGATCAGGTGATACTGGAAAAAAACGAGGTGCTGAAAGACGATGGCAAGCCTTATACGGTGTACACCCCTTATAGCCGCAAATGGAAGGAAGTATTATCTGAGGTCCATCTGGCATCCTACGAATCGGAAAAGCACTTTTCCGGTTTTTTGAAACAGGCGGCACGCCCGATCCCGTCTCTGGCTCAGATCGGTTTTGTGTCTTCAGGGTACTCGTTCGGTCCTCCGGAACTGGACAGGACCATCGCCTCCCGGTATGACCAGACGCGCGATTACCCAGAACTGAAGGGTACGACAGGGCTGAGTATACATCTGCGATTTGGCACGCTGAGTATCCGCAAGCTGGTGAAAGAAGTAAAGGCGCTGAACGCGGTACTTCTGAACGAACTGATATGGCGCGAGTTTTATATGATGATATTATGGCAGTTCCCGTATGTGGCGGAAGGTGCCTTTAAAAAACAGTACGACCGGATACCGTGGCGCAACAGGGAAGACGAATTCGCATTGTGGACGGAAGGCAAAACGGGATACCCTATTGTAGATGCCGGAATGAGGCAGCTGAACCAAACAGGCTATATGCATAACCGGGTACGCATGATCACCGCCAGCTTTCTGACCAAGCATTTACTGATAGACTGGCGGTGGGGCGAACACTATTTTGCCACAAAGTTGCTGGACTATGACCTCGCGGCCAACAACGGTGGCTGGCAATGGGCGGCAGGTTGTGGCTGCGATGCAGCACCCTACTTCCGGGTGTTTAATCCGACGTTGCAAACAGAAAAATACGACCCAAAACTGGAATATGTGAACCGTTGGGTCACTGATCTCCACAGCCTTGCATACCCCACGCCGATGGTGCCCCATGACCTGGCCCGTAAACGCTGCCTGGAAGCCTATAAAAAATGTCTGTATCCCAAAACCTGAACAATCAATATTTTCCTATCTTTATCCCGTTATGAAAAAAAGAGCATTCCAGGTAATCGTGTTATCCCTGATTCTCATCCAGCTCAGCAGTTGCCTGATCATGGATTCTCCGCACTACTACAGACACCGCCACTGGTATCGTCAATACGTGCCCCATCCGCACTACCACAGTACAAGTTATAGATAGGTTTGGTGCATCATCAAGCCGTGTATCCTTATTTCCCAAACATGTAGTAAAACGCTAGGTGGTATCTTGTCGTTATGGTTCCGATTGCGGACGAACCTGAAAAACCATTACCCTTCTCGTACCTCAGCATCAATCCAGCCTTTTTGTACGTGGCCCCCAGTCCCACGCAGTACGACTGCTCATATTTTCGTACTTCCAGATACGTCTCCCGACTGGTCGAATTAGAAAATGTATAGGTTATATTCCTGTACTCGGCTATGGATAATGCATATCCGTTCACCAGGCCGATTTCCAGATAGGGATGCAGCGTACTATAAGGATAGGTATATCTGAATACATTGGTCATCCGGAGATAATCTGCCCCTGCGTACACTTCTTTCATAACTGCGTCCCACCCTATTGATATATTTTGTGCCGGAGACTGGTCACGGAAAATGTTATAGCCTATTTCGTTATGCATCGACAACGCCTTGCCTGACTTGGGGAGGATCATGTCGCAAACAATGCCGACATCCAGCGTAGGCTGAATTCCGAATTTCACATTATCCAGCCCATTGCCCCTTATTTGCAAATCATTAAAACAGGTTCCGGCATAAACCCCAAAAACGAATTGCGTTTTTTCGGGTTGAAACTCGTAGCCCTGTGCGTCGCCTAGCCCCCTATTGTACAGACTTGCAATTTTTACAAGCCCGGCCTCGCTGAATTTCAATTGATTGATCTGATCCATCAAAATCCCCGGACAGTCTGCAGTAAGTACACGCATCTGGCGCTTGAACAATTCGTTCCTCATGAAAAATTGTTTAGAATTGTCGAGATAGTAAGCGTTATTGATCAGGTCGGCCGCAGGCATGACGCCTTTTTCAACTATAAAATGAACCTTACCGTGTTTATGACTTTTATAATGATATAGGTTGATCGCCCCCTCAGAAATCAGTTGTGCGAAAAATGTATCGCGCACCATGACCGGATTTTTGTTGGTATCTACCATAGCCAGCTCTTCCGGAGTATTGTCTACATTCATAACAAAAGAACGAAATATATAGGACTGTCCATTCTCCAGTACACTGAAGAAACTGATTTCCAACGGCGTATACTTGGTTGAATTAGCACCACCATCTTGCGAAAAGCTGATGTTCAGGGGTGTTTTATCCGTATGGTGATAAAAGATACTCCCTTTCAGTGTATCGCCATGCGTTCGCACTACATATCCCGGTTTCCATTTCTCAAGCGCCAACAGACGAACAGGGCAAAAGCAAGCTAGAAACAAGGAAACTAAGGCAATATTAAAAACAGGGTTTAAAGTACGAATCATCCGTTAGTAGGTTTGATTTAGACAAAATTACAAATCAAATATATTGCTTTGATTCCCTAATTCACAATGACCATAAAATCTGAGCCTTACCATCCCTGAGTAGATGCAAGTCGGGACGTGTGGATTTATACATGAAAATTGTATCTTTGCGCCCCGATTCATAAAACAGGAATGTTCCTACTTTGAAAATTCCGGCAACCAAACAAAAAACAAACAAAATTTATAATGGCAACAATAACACGCGAGAACTTAGGTACGCTGCATGATAAGGTGATCATAAACCTTGAGAAAAACGACTATCTGCCTGCTTTCGACAAGTCTATTAAGGAATATGCGAAAAAGGCAGCCATACCGGGTTTCCGTAAAGGCATGGTGCCTACCGGCCTGGTTCGCAAAATGTACGGACAGTCTGTATTTACAGATGAAATAGTAAAAACTGCCGGTCGCGAACTGGAAGATTTCCTGAAAAACGAAAAACTGTCCATATTCGCACAGCCCATGGTACTGCCCGGACAGGATATGGCATTCGATATGAGTAACCCCGGTGCATATACTTTCTCTTTCGAAATCGGCATCAAGCCTGAATTCGAAGTTACACCGGTTACCAATAAGGCTACGCTGACCAAGTACAAGATCAATGTATCTGACAAACTACTCACTGACGAAATAGACCGTATCCGCAAACAGCAGGGTAACGAAGTGGAAACCGATGCCGCAGCCGATGCTACGCATGTGGTACACCTTTCTTACCAGTTGCTGGACGAAAACGGCGCGGTAAATGCAGCGTATGAAAAAACAAGCCAGATCTCTGATCTGGAGAAGTTCCCTGCTAAATTTCAGGACGTGCTGAAGGGCAAAAAAGCGGGCGATTCATTTACGTTCGTTCCATCCGACGTTTGCACTCCGGAAGAATTGGGTAATTTCCTGCGTCTGGCCGTTAAGCATGAAGATGCAGGCAACGACACATTCCTGGTCACCGTAGAAAAGGTTTCCAACCTGATACCGCTGGAAATAGGCACAGACCTGTTTGAAAAAATATATCCCGGACAGGGCGTGACCGACGAAACTACTTTCCGTGAAAAAATACGTGAAGAACTGGGTCGTGAGTTTGGTCGTCTGTCTACGGAGCGCCTCCAGAATGAGATATTCGAAATGCTGGTGCACCAGACCGAAATATCGCTTCCGGTGAACTTCCTGAAACGCTATATGAAAGAAGGTGGTGAAAAACCAAAAACCGAAGAACAGGTAGAAAAAGAATTTTCCGGTTTCGAACATTCATTGCGTTGGCAGCTTATCTCAGACAAGCTGATGACCGAATACGATATCAGCGTGACCCGCGATGAAGTGCTGGACGATATTATGGGCAATGTGCTTTCTTACTTCGGTGTAAGGAATCTGGACGATGCCCCATGGCTGGACAACTATCGCCAGCGCATAGCCAAGGATCAGAAACAGATGGAAGAAACCTACAACAAACTGATCGTAGGTAAACTGTTTGAAAAGCTGGAAACTGTCTTCAACCTCGTAGAAAAAGAAATAGGCGAAGAAGAATTTTTTAAGCTGGAAGATGCACATGCCGCACACCATCATCATCATTAATCGAAATGTATTCAAAAAAAATGTCCCACTCCGGTGGGACATTTTTTTTGTCTGTTGATGCCATGAAATCGGTTTGATCAATGTTGTACCTAGGCCAGCCTATAAATACAGGTTTTTTCTGGTGAACGTTGCACTCAATTTACCGGTTAGGACAATAGCAGGCTGGTCGCAACAACAGTGCGCAGTAAACCATTCAGTAGCTACTTCCCGGAATTGTCCAATATTTCGTGCTTTACCACACTGCGTTTGCCGCCGGGTGTAATGGTAATGGTCTGGAAATCTATGGCCTTGTCTTCCGGTATGCGGATACGTAGTGCGTCCTTGTAATACAGGTCATTCTCTGACGGCGTATAACCATCAATGGTGTAGTGTATACGTGCTCCTTCTACCGGTGTCTTCAGCTCTATCCGGAAATTGCCGCCACGCTTCATGCTATCGTCCATGCCAATGGGTTCCGGCACACGGAAATTGTAACCTTTCTGCTCCAGCAGGTGCAGATTATGTGGCAGGCGGTTCTCAGAAAAATCGCGATAGTTCTTTGCTGCCGTTGGCGACCATGCTACTTCTGCCAGCGCCAGCATACGGGGCAACAGCATATATTCTGCCTTCTCGGGGGTGGCAATGTATTCGGTCCAAAGATTGGCCTGTACGCCTATGACGTGTTTTGCCTGTTCGGAGGAAAGTTTTGAGGGGATCGGATCACAGTTATACGTCTTGGCCGTTGGCGCATAGCCGCCTATGTTCAGCGGCTCCTGCTGCGATTTACTTTGTGCATGGTCGAAGTAAAGACCGAACTCTCCCGGAGTCATGATGACATCGTGGTTGAGTTGCGCTGCTGCCACACCGCCGGCTTCGCCGCGCCAGCTCATGATAGTGGCATTGGGAGCCACACCACCTTCCAGTATTTCATCCCAGCCTATGATCACACGGTTGTGGAGGTTGAGGTACTTTTCGATCCTGGCTATAAAGTAGCTCTGCAGTTCGTTTTCATCCCTCATGCGCTGCTCGCGGATGAGGTTCTGGCAGAACTGCGATTTCTTCCATGCATCCTTGGGACATTCGTCGCCGCCAATGTGAACATACTTACAAGGAAAGAGGTCCACCACTTCGCGAAGGATGTCCTGCAACACTTCGAAAGTATGGTCGGTAGGGCAATATACGTCGGTGCTTACGCCCCAGCCTTCCCCTACTTTGTAGCCTTTGTCGGGTTCGCAGCCCAGATCAGGATAGGCAGCCAGCGCAGCCAGACAATGACCAGGCATTTCGATCTCAGGAATAATGTTCACGTAGCGGTCCTGCGCATAGGCCACGATGTCTTTTACTTCTTCCTGGGTATAGAATCCACCATAGGGTGTGTTGTCGTAGAGGTCTGCATCCTTGCCATCCATACGGCCGACTTTGGTCTGCGCGCGCTTGCTGCCCACAGCAGTAAGGTTCGGGTATTTCTTGATCTCTATACGCCAGCCCTGATCGTCGGTGAGATGCCAGTGGAAGTAGTTGAGCTTGTAGGCTGCCAGCACATCGATATATTTTTTGATGAAGGCTACGTCGAAGAAGTGACGGGACACATCGAGGTGCATTCCACGATACCCGAAACGGGGATAGTCCTTGATGGTACCACAAGGAAGCGTGGCAAAACCGGGCTTACCGGGTTTAAGCAACTGCATGAGGGTCTGTACGCCGTAGAAGAGGCCGGCACCCTTACCATTCAGTATCACACGGTCTTCGGTAATGAGGATCTCGTAGCCATCGGGCTTGCCTTCCTCTTTGTAGTTGATGCTGAGGGTGATGCTATTCTTGAGCGAAGCCGGACTTTTGTCTATGTTGTGAATATCGGTGAGTCGGTGACCATAGCCAGCCTTTGTGAGAAACTCCATGAAAAACTTCACCCCGCGTTCGGTGGTGGCATCGGACAGTATAAAAGTTTCGGGCGTGAGTTTGAATTCACCCTTTGCGCGCTTCACACTTACCGGTGCGGGTATAATGCCCATATCGCTCAGAAAGGGTTCGTCCTGTGCGATGGATTGAAAGCCGAGCAGGATGCACAACGAAAAAAGCAAGTATTTCATAGCTACAATAATTTATTCCCCGAAGCGGGATACAAATTTGCTGAATTTTTGGATGCGTTGGGTGGGAAAGTTGGGGGAAACCTGGAAATGCTGCGCAATATCCAAGCCAGGGCCATTTATTATTCAATTGTATGTTCCATTGGGTAATGCACAAAATGCCCATTTAGACCTTGCTTTTCCGCCACTTCATTCCTGCTCTGTAATATCACATCAAAAGGAGCATTTACTTCCGGAAGCAGGATACAAATTTCGGAGTAGTGGACATTTGTGGTGGCGTTTACCGTTCAACCCCTGTTGGGGTTGTGTACATAATATAATCTTGTCCCCGGCTTCACCGGGGGCTATTCAAATATAACGCCCGTCAGGCTTTGAATTCCGTTCTGAGACCCGCCTGCCGGTAGGCTAGACAGCAGGTTTTAGGAGACTCGGGTTATCCCACTGAAAACCCGCGCCGGTCCATGAAACAACACACAGAAAAATAAAAAAAGCTGCAAGAAATCTCTTCCTTGCAGCTTCACAAATATTTGATATCCCTTACTTGCTAAGGTGCATACTACGCTCCTTGTAGAGATTGCGGAACCAGGGGTCGCGGAGGTTCTTGATGAACTGGATGGCTTCGCCGGTGCTCTTCATTTCAGGTCCGAGTTCTTTGTTCACGTTGGGGAACTTGTTGAAGCTGAATACGGGGACTTTTACGGCCCATCCGTCCAGTTTCTTCTCGGGGTTGATGTCCTTTAGCTTCAGCTCGCCCAGCATGACCTTGGTGGCAATGTTGAGGTAGGGAATACCGTAAGCCTTAGCGATGAATGGCGTGGTGCGGCTGGCCCTTGGGTTTGCCTCGATAACGTACACCTTGTTCTCCTTGATAGCAAATTGTATGTTGATGAGTCCCTTGATGTTCAGCTTCAGCGCGATCTTGCGGGTGATGTCTATCATTTCGTCCGTGATCAACGGGCCTAGGGTGAAGACAGGCAGCAGCGCATGACTGTCGCCACTGTGAATACCAGCCGGTTCGATGTGCTCCATGATTCCCATGATGTGCACGGTCTCGCCATCGCAGATGGCATCTATTTCTGCCTCCTGGCAACGATCCAGGAAGTGGTCGATAAGTATCTTGTTGCCGGGAAGGTGTTTGAGCAGGCTCACCACGCTCTTTTCCAGTTCGGTATCGTTGATCACGATACGCATACGCTGTCCGCCCAGCACATAGGACGGGCGTACGAGCACGGGATAGCCCACCTGAGCGGCTACTTCAATGGCCTCGTCTGTGGTGTAGGCAGTACCGTAATTGGGGTATGGAATACCGAGCTCCTTGAGCATATCGCTGAAGCGGCCACGGTCTTCCGCAATATCCATGCTATCGTAAGAGGTACCGATGATAGGGATGCCCTTTTCGTGCAGCCTGCGAGAAAGCTTCAACGCGGTCTGACCGCCGAGCTGTACGATGACGCCATCGGGTTGTTCATGCTCTATGATCTCCCAGAGGTGCTCCCAATATACAGGTTCGAAGTAGAGCTTGTCAGCAATGTCGAAATCGGTGGAGACTGTTTCGGGATTGCAGTTGACCATGATGGACTCAAATCCGCAATCGCGGATGGCAAGCAGACCATGGGTACAGCAATAGTCGAACTCTATGCCCTGCCCTATCCTGTTGGGACCGGAACCGAGTACAATGATCTTTTTCTTTTTGTGCAACAGACTTTCGTTGCTGAGGATGGCGGCAGGATTACTGCCCGGCACATCCATGGGCTTGCGCTCGAAAGTCGAGTAGAAGTAAGGAGTCTTGGCTTCAAATTCTGCGGAGCAGGTATCCACCATTTTGAAGACACGGGTTATGCCCAGTGCTTTGCGGTGTTCGTATACTTCTTCTGCAGTGCAGTCTTTTACGAGCTCGGATATCTGGTCGTCGCTGAAGCCCATTTGTTTGGCTTTGAACAGCAGGCTGTCGGGCAGTTTTTCCAGGTGTTTGTACTGGCGTATCTCCACTTCGAGATTTACAATATCCTGTATTTGGTAAAGGAACCAGCGGTCTATATAAGTGATCTCGCGGATGGTTTTGATTGACACACCGGCGGCGATGGCTTGTTTGATGCGGAATATACGATCCCACGTGGGGCGCTTCAGGCTCTCCAGCAATTCTTCGGGCCGAAGCCTTTCCTGACTGATGTGGGAAAGTCCGGTGGCATTGTTCTCGAGACTCTGACAAGCTTTCTGCAGGGCCTCCGGGAACGTACGGCCAATGGCCATTACTTCTCCAACCGATTTCATTTGTAAGCCAAGCGTATCGTCTGCACCCTTGAACTTGTCGAAGTTCCAGCGAGGCATTTTTACGATGACGTAATCCAGTGCCGGCTCAAAGTAGGCCGAAGTGGTTTGCGTGATCTGATTTTTAAGTTCGTCGAGGTAATAACCGATGGCCAGCTTGGCGGCTATCTTGGCGATCGGGTAGCCGGTTGCCTTGGATGCGAGCGCGGAAGAACGGCTCACGCGGGGATTAATTTCGATTGCAATAATTTCTTCGGTTTCCGGATTGAGTGCGAACTGCACGTTGCAACCACCGGCAAAGTTGCCCAGATCGCGCATCATGGCTATGGCAGTGTTGCGCATCAATTGGAAAGCAGTATCGCTCAGTGTCATGGCCGGAGCCACGGTGATACTGTCGCCGGTGTGTATGCCCATGGGATCGAAATTCTCCACAGTACAGATGATGACCACATTGTCGTTCTGGTCACGTAAAAGTTCCAGTTCGAACTCCTTCCAGCCCAGTACGGCCTTTTCGACCAGTACTTCGTGCATGGGTGACGCGGACAGGCCGCGGTCCAGTGCTGCATCGAGCTGATCTATGTGCATGACGAAACCGCCTCCCGTGCCACCCAGCGTATAGGATGGGCGTATCACTATGGGCAGGCCGATCTGCTGGGCAAATTCCTTGCCCTCGAGCAGCGAGTTAGCCGTTTTGGCTGATGCTACGGGTACACCCATTTCGATCATCCATTTACGGAACAGCTCCCGATCTTCGGCCTTATCTATGGCTTTAATATCCACGCCGATGAGGCGGACATTGAATTTTTCCCAGATACCCAGTTCGTCGGCTTCCTTGGCAAGGTTGAGCGCGGTCTGGCCACCCATGGTGGGCAGCACGGCATCGATATCATTTTCCTCCAGTATCTGCTCTATGCTTTCCACTGTGAGGGGGAGCAAGTACACACGATCGGCCATGATGGGGTCGGTCATGATGGTGGCAGGGTTGGAGTTGATCAGGATGACCTTGATACCCTCTTCACGAAGGCTGCGGGCGGCCTGGGAGCCGGAGTAGTCGAATTCGCAGGCCTGACCGATAATGATGGGTCCCGAACCGATAATCAACACACTTTTAATGGAATTGTCTCTTGGCATTATTTATATATTCAAAAGTAAGTATACAAGACATGAGAGGGCAATAGGGACATGCCCGATTCGGGGAACAAAAGTAATGGAAAAATAACAATTACAGGGGTAAAAACGGAGTCACGATTGAGCGACATGACAACGAATTTAAATTGCATAAAAACACCAAATGAATAGACGAAATAATTGGCAAGGTTTCATTTTTACAAAATCCAGTTATTCACAATTGTGGATTACTTCACAGGCAGAGGCCGTTCATTAGGTGTAAATTGCAGTATCAAAATCAGACAAGGATGGACTTAGAACAATTGATGCCGCATGTGGAAGCACTGATCTTTGCCAGTGAGAAGCCGCTTACGCTCGTAGAAATGACCGAAATATTGGGTCATGCCCTGGAGACCGTGGTAGAAACTGATAGAATAAGCCGTTGCATTGAAGCTATTTCCGAAAAATACGCCGCAGAATATTATCCGTTCCAGTTGATGGAAACAGGAGGTGGCTATCAGTTTCTGACGAAGAAGGCATTCCATAAGACCGTACTCCAGCTGAACGGCGAAAAGCACATCAAGAAATTGTCTACTGCAGCAATGGAGACACTTTCTATCATTGCGTACAAACAGCCGATCACAAAGGGTGAGATCGAATATATTCGCGGCGTGAGTGCAGATTACAGCATTCAGAAACTGCTGGAAAAAGAACTTATCGTGATTGCAGGAAGAAAGGAAGACGCTGTAGGCAAGCCACTTATCTACAATACGTCTAAGTATTTTATGGACTATCTGGGCATCAATTCAGCATCGCAATTGCCGCAGCTTAAGGACATTACAGACAAAGAAATCATTATCCCGACCAATGGACTGGAAGCAGTACCCGGTGCGGCTGCCACGACAATAGATATGGCCACACAGCATTCGCTGAGGCAGGCATCATAAAGGAATTTAACGCTACAAAAAGGCAAACCCGGGACATTTAGCCCGGGTTTGCCTTTTTAGTTCATTTAGCCAAAATCAAACCGCTGGTCCATAGGTATTGATCTTGCCAGACGGTATTATTTTGGTCCGTAATCGAACCAATAAGGATTGTTTGTTTTGGGGATGATAAATTCTTTGTCTTCCGGCTTCATAGCTGTTTTTACGGCGCGGACGTGCAATTCTCCGTCGTCCACGGTACGGACGATATCGGTGAATCCATTTTCCTGCAGCATCTTCTTTACATAATCAAATTCGAGGCGCCGGTTGAGCAAGGGTGCATACATATCGTGCGCCTGATGCAATTTTTTATGGTCGCCGCCCTGTTTATCAAGCAGGAATTTTTCTTTTTCCTCCCAGGTATTGAGGGTGTTGTATCTAACCCGGTTTTTGAAAAGGTTTATGTCAACCTCATAATTCAGGCTTTCCCTGCCATAGAGGTACAAGTAGATAAAACCTCCTTCCTTTACAAAACTCATTGCCTGACGGAAAGACTCGTTGAAACTGAAACAGTGGTGCAATACGCCCCAAGACCAAACGAGGTCGTACTTTCTGCCGTCCGGAATGGCCGATTTCAGTTGTTCGAGCGGTGTAAGTACAAAGTCTTTTTTTACATCAAATTCTTCTAGCACACCCTTGGTAGCCATAAGCGCAGACTCGTTAATATCTACAGCTGTAATATTGGCACCCATTTTAGCCAGACCATAGGACCACCTTCCGCCGCCGCAACCGCAGTCTATGACATCCTTACCCCTAAACCACTCTTTTTTCATCAGGATCTCGCGCTCCGTAATAATGGTTAGAATATTCTCTTTAAACCATTTATCGCTCAGCATAGCTTCGCCTTCCTGCATCTGGTCCCACTGGAATGAAAAAGTGGCCTCAGTTTGATTTGCGGCCATTGGAATGGTATGATCTAAGTCGTGTATGTTGTTGTACAACAACTTATATAAAGCATCTAGCTCCCTCTTATTGTTTTCAAGCCTTACATCATAGCTCTTGAGAATCGGGGAAAGTAGTTTTTTAATTAATTTCTTCATTTTTTGCTCTTTGGGTTCTTTTACAAAAGTAAAAGTCGGCACAATTTAGACTAAATACACAACTATTCAAACGCTGCAAATTGATTTGGCACCCGGTATTTATTTGTGCGGGTTATTTTGACAAGTGCGGCCACCGTCGTATTACCGGGAATCGTACAGCACTAAATGCACCGAGACCGCCCTTTGGGGGCGGCCTCGGAAAGAAATAATACTGTTATACTAGAAATTCGCCTGATTGTATTTTACGTTCGCGGTCCGTATAATGGCCTGCTGCATCATCTGCCCAATGGCATTGCGAAGCTGCATTTCTTCCTGATAACGTTCCTGAGCCATCATCATTCCAGCCTGTGGATTTTCTGGCGCTGAAGTACGGTTCAATACCATGATGTAATAAACACCACCCATACCCTTGATGCCTGGTGAAACGGTATTGGGTTTCAGTCCGTCGAAGAAAGTATAGCCCACAACCTTGGGTTCATAACCCAGGTTTGGAATGAACGATGCGCCGAGGCTCACGGTATCCAACTGCTGCACCTGCTGGCCCATGGCCGCTGCAATGGCATCCAGGCTACCCTTGCCCTGACATGATTTTACTATTTCTTCCGCTTTCTTTTCATCCCTTACACGCTGTTCCAGCATGGGCCTGTTTGCGGGCGTAATAGCCATGCTGCCTTTTTCGTCGGCAGAAAGCAATTTTGCAACCACATAGCGCTGATCTCCCAATTGGAATACAGGAGACACCTCGCCTACTTTGTGGTCATAAGTCCACCTTATTATCTCGCGTGCCGCACCCAATCCTGCAATGGCGAAGTTGCTCACTTTCACATTTTCACCCATGCGCTTGTCATAGCCCGATTTTTTTGCATTTGCATCAAAATCAGTACCATTCACATTTTTAGAGGCAAATTCATTTGCCTTGGCGTACAAAGCATTTACGGTACTGTCGCTGGGGAGCAGGTTCTTTACGATCGTTGCAAATTTTACAGCGGTCTGCTCATCTTTCTGATTCAGGATTTCGATATAATGATATCCTGCGTAGTTACCGTTCTCAACCTTTACAGTTTTCTTCTCGCCTGTTTTCCCTTCCCAGGCAAAGTCACCGAATTCTTTTGAAAGCGTGGCGCGCTGCACCAATGCCCAGTTGTATACTCCACCGTTCTTGGCACTGCCCTGATCGTCTGAAGTGTGCGCAACGATACTATCGAAAGATACACCACCCTTGATAGCGTTTACAATACTGTCTATGCGAGCCTTGGCCAATGTGTCGGACATTACTTCCCGGCCCTGATCCTTGGATTTTACAAGAATGTGGCGAATCTTTACCGAGTCCGGCAAAGTCTTACGGGATGTCACCTTGGTCATGCGGTAAGCATTGTTCTCAAGGTAGGGGCCGTATACGTCGCCGGCCTGCATTGCCAGAATAGAATCGGCGCTTGGCGCTGTGTAAGATTTCTTATTGATAAAGCCGTCGTAATAATTACCTGGTTCGTCTGACCGGTTGCTGACCATAGATTTTTCATCCTTGGTAGTTGAAAACTCTGTCTTTGCGTCAAGCAATGCGTTTTTGGCACGGGCAGAGTCGGCAGACGACGGAACTATGTCGAAAGACACATATTCTATGGTCCTTACTTCCTGATCTGGTGCGAACATAGCCCTGTGACGAGCCATATAGCCTTTTATTTCTTCGTCCGTAACCGACACTTTGTTGTCCGGAACAGTAGAATAAGGCACTTTGACGTAACGGATACTTGCAGAAACGTTTTTGTCGGCAAAGCTGTGCTTGGTCATAAAACCGGGCTGGAATACAGACCCTGCCAGCATATTGTTGAAGGTATTGATGCGGTGGTTGCGAATCACGTAGTTCTTAAGCGATTCCCACTGCATCTTCACTTTTTCAAAAATCTGTTCCTGACCCTGAGGAGGCTCCTGCGTGAATTGTTTTTCAATTTCCTTCACACGCTGAGGATCAAACTGGCCGGTTTCAGGATTGGTGAAGATCGGCTGGCCTTCGAATGTGAAACGACGAACCAACTGATCGGCGTTTTCTCCGTAGATCAGTTCTTTCTTCGCATCCTCGGTCGTGATAATGCCCAGTTTGTCGCATTGTTCGCCAATTACGGCTTCCATTACGGCGTTTTGCAACACTTGTTCGCTCATCTGCGCCTTAGCGGCTTCGTCCATTTGGTTGCGTGGATTAAATACGGCCATAAGGGTTTCGTATTCTTTCACCCTGGACTGAAATTCCTTCGGGTCTATCTTATTACCATTTACATTGGCAACACTCGTGCTGCTGGACCCACGAAAGAAATCCTTGAAGGACGCACTGTTGGCACCTTCAGAAATGATCCAAATAGATAGAGACATCGCGATCACACCACCTGCGAGCTTACCGTTTTTTCTGATTTTTAATATTACAGACATTCCTGTATGGATTATAATTTTTTAAAAGGATGGCAAATTTATGTGAAAATTATGATTATTCACCATTATTATCCATAACCTGCAAAATTTGTTGCATAGAATACACCGGAGGTACCCCTATTGGGTAATATATTGATAACCTTTAAATGAATTTTAATTCACACCACGGTAATCTCTTAAAGTGACTTTTGCCTTTTAAAGGAAAAAAGGTCACTTTATGAAATTTTGCATTAAATTTTTATTTATTTATTTCCTGTTATTGTTTTGCAGTAACAAACTGGTGACTGCACAGATACTGGCCACTTATACGGGGTCGGCTGGTACCAGCACGGCGGTTGTTGCAGCGGCGGCCAACGAAACCGTGGGCTCGTTGCTGGATGTGGGATTTGGATCCAACACGCCGTGCACCACAGGAGGGCTACGCGGAATAACTGTTTCTACCACCTGGACAACGTACAGTGCCAGCGGTCCCCACCTCTATTTTCAGATATGGCCCAATTCAGGATATACACTTACAGTAACCAATTATTGGGCTTGGACCCGCAAGTCAGCAACAGGTCCTACGCTGGCGCGTCTTGCATATAGTCTGGATGGCGGTGCAACCTGGACCAGCGATATGGATCATGCTCAGGCTGGCTGTTCCGGCTCTGGCTGCTGCGGTGCTTACGACAATCTTATGAACTGGCTGGGGTCAACCGGACCAGCTATAACCGGTATTACTTCCACAAACGGCATCATCGTAGCTATTTTCCCGTTCGCACCCGGCGGTAGCACAGGTACTTTCCAGGTACAATATATGGAAGTGGACGGCACCGTAAATACAGCGTCCACCGCCCCGGCTATCACCACCAATCCCGTAAGCGCTACGATCTGTAGTGGTACCAGTACCAGCTTTACGTCTTCTGCCAGTGGAATACCTACTCCTACGTATCAGTGGCAACGTAGCACAACCGGTATTGCGGGTCCATGGACCAATATTACCGCAGGCATGGACGGTGGTATATATGGCACCAGTTATACCACATCCACACTTACAGTCGCCGGGGCTAGCTTGGCGGACAATGGCTATGCCTACCGTTTGGTATCCACTAACACCGCGGGCACTGCAACTTCCACTCCCGCATTACTCATCGTGCTCACGACACCTATGGTAGCTCCGATCAGTGGCGCTTCCGTTTTGTGTGTTGCCGGAACCTCGGTCCTCGCAGATGCTTCAGGCGGTGGCACCTGGAGCAGCAGCAATACGGGCGTAGCAGCAATTACTGCTTCTTCCGGTATAATGACTGGCACTGCCGCCGGAACTGCTACCATTACCTATACAGTCACTAATATTTGTGGAACCAGTGTCGCGGTGCAACCTGTGACGGTAACCGCCGCGGCCACACCAGTTTCAGGAACCACCACTATTTGTATAGGTACCGTTTCAACGCTCTCTAACGGCACACCCGGCGGAACCTGGATCACGTCTGACCCCACGGTTGCAACTGTTGCCGCTGCAGGACCACTGACAGGCTTTGTAATTGGTCTATCTCAGGGTACAACAGAGATTTACTATGCTGTTTCCAATGCATGCGGAACCACTACCTCATCCGTCAATCTCACAGTCAGCCAGCCAGCCCTGCCTGTTATTGGTGCAGATTCAGTTTGCACTGGCGCAGTCACCGCACTCACTGACAATACCACCGGAGGAGTCTGGACGGCGTCAAATTCGAATTTGAGTATTTCCGCAGCTGGCAATGCCTCGGGGCTTACCACCGGTTTGGACACAGTGACCTACACAGTCTCTAATGTCTGCGGAATATCCAGCGCTACCAAAACTGTATTTGTTAACCAACTACCCGATGCCGGAACTATCTACGGTCCCGACCATGTATGCGCTTTCGGCCAGGCAGTTTTTTCGAGTACAGTTGCCTCGGGCAACTGGGCAAGCAGCAACGCTACTGCTACACTTGTTGGTACGGGAATTTTTACCGCCAACACCGCAGGTTTAGATACTATTGTTTATACCGTAACCAACACTTGCGGTAGCTCGCTGGCTACCCACTCGCTGATCATAAATCCAACTGTTACGCCTGCCGTTACCATTGTCGCAAGTCCTGCCGCATCACTATGCCCCGGACTGACAGTTACGCTGGACCCGATACCCGTAAACGGCGGCAGTGCACCCATATACCATTGGTACGTAAATGGCCTCTTCGTCTCTGCCTCTCCATTATATGCCTATACGCCTGCAAACAATGATCTTATTCATTGTGAACTGATCAACAACGTTATGTGCCCTCTGACAGATTCCACCGGCAGTATGCTAACAATGACAGTTAGCGATCCGGTTGTTCCCGGAGTTACGATCACCTCGGCGGGCGGAGACACCGTCTGTGCCGGAGTACCCAACACATTTACCGCAAACATCGTAAACGGCGGACTAACCCCCGTAGTGAAATGGAGCGTGAATTGGGTAGGTATGTTTACCGGCAGCAATTTCACATACACACCTGCAAACGGTGATATCGTGACCTGTGCCCTACTCAGTTCGGCAGCATGCACACTTCCGGATACTGCGAGCAGCACCATGATCATGAGTGTATTGCCTTTCCAGACACCGCAGCTTGATATTTTATCCGGTACGGGTGGAGCAGTGTGTGAAGGCAACGATGTGACGGTCTATTTAAATCCTTCGGTTACCGGATGGGGACCTGTGTACTACTGGTCTCTGAATGGTGTTTCGTTTCCAGCAGGACTGTCATATACCTATCGGCCCTCCTCCGGAGACACAATAAAATGCGTAATGGTGAGTAACTACCATTGCCCCGTGCCGAACGACACCGCAAGTGCGGAAATCGGACTTTCTGTGGATCCTGTAATTGTAGTAACCGTAACGTCGGCCTCCGGGTTTTTGACCACCAACGGCGTCTACGACACCCTCACCGCCCACATACAGCACGGCGGCGCCGACCCTGCCTATCAATGGTACCGCAATGGCCACATCATTCCGGGAGCCAACAACTACAAACTGGTAAGAAACGATTTTCATAACAAAGATTCCATATCCTGTATGGTCACCACGGGCAGTGGCACTCCCTGCCAGGGCGTTCGCGGCTTTAACTGGGGGATCATGGAAGTGGCACCTCTTGGAATAAATAATGTGAGCAATAAGGACGCTGATTTCACACTGGTACCAAACCCCAACAAGGGTGAGTTTGCTATTCTGGTTACATTCCCCGAATCAGACAGGATCGCAATTCTGGAGATAACCGATATGTTGGGTAAAGTGGCAGGCAGATCGTCCGTCGCAGTGGAGCATGGCATTATTGCTAAACAGGTCGTAACAGACCAGATCGTACCAAATGGCATCTATATGCTGCATATTATCACCGACCACATGAACATCTGCCGCAGATTTGAAGTGATACGTTAACCGAGCACATCAAACAGCATACCTACCTGAACGGTGGTATTGAATTGATGCAGACAAATCCTGATACGCTCTTTTCCGTGCGGAACGGTAGGGCTTAAAATGGCCCTGGCCTGAATTCCTGATTCAGCCAGTAACCCCGACAGCTCCCGGCACTGACGGTTGTCGGGTATAATAATGGCCTGAATAGAACTTTGACTATCCAGCCACATTTGTTGTGATGTTGCCACCCTGCTTCTGAAATACCCGATCAGGTCGTGCAACTGCTGGTTTGAGAAATCAGGCGCTTTCATACAGTCATATGCCGCACGTGCCGCGCATACCGAATGCCCGGAAAGCGCCGTGGTGTAAATGAACGAACGGGCGAAATTGATGAGGTATTGCACCAGCCTGCGGCTGCCAGCCACTACAGCCCCGTGACAGCCCATGGCCTTGCCAAACGTATGCACTCTGGCAAATACCTGCTTCTGGAGACCAAGCGCATGTACCAGACCTTCGCCATGATTGCCGAAGACCCCGGTAGCATGGGCTTCATCCACAATAAGCGATGCGCCGTAACGTTCTGTCAGTAAAATAATATCCTTCAAGGGAGCGAAATCGCCATCCATGGAATACACAGATTCTATGACTACATATAACGGCGCACCTGTAGCACTTTTTTTCAGGAGCTGTTCCAGATCTTCCAGATCGTTGTGCCGGAATTTGAACTTAGTGCCAGCGTGGCTCAGTCGCACACCATCCAGGATACTGGCATGACTCAGCGCATCATAAATTATGGTTGCTTCTCTGCCCGCTACGGCTGCGATCAATCCGATATTGGCATTATAACCCGAATTAAACAACAAAGCTGCTTCGGCATCATGAAAGGCAGCAGCAGCTTGCTCCAGAAGTTCTGCTTCCGCAAAATTCCCAGACAAGAGCCTGCTGCCCGTGGCCCCCGTTTCATGACCATAACCGGGGTACAGCTTCATTTGCTGCGCAACAACACCATTGGTAGCAAAGCCAAGGTAGTCGTTCGAAAAAAAATCTGTTTGCAACCGCTCGCCTGTAAGCGTACGCAGGTTGCCGGCAGATACCCTTTCGGCAATCTTTTTTTCAAGGTATTTATCAGCAGGACTCATTTTCCAGCACCTTATGTTCGTGTGGGTGGTGGTGAGCATCGGCATAGGCCGCCTTGGGGGTCAGGCCCAGTATCTGAAACATCTCCATATCCGATTTGAAGTCGGGATTGGGCGTTGTAAGCAGCGTATCCCCGGCAAAAATGGAATTGGCTCCCGCCAGAAAACACATTGATTGTTCAGCGAGGTTCATTTCCATCCTTCCGGCCGAAAGGCGCACCGCCGATTTTGGCATCACTATTCGGGCCGTAGCCACCATGCGTACCATTTCGTCAAATGACACCCGGCGATTGCTTTCCATTGGCGTTCCTTTCACCGGCACCAGTGCGTTGATCGGCACTGACTCCGGATGAACTGGCATATTGGCCAGTGTACGCAGCATTTCTACTCGGTCATTATCGGTTTCTCCCAGACCTATTATGCCACCGCTGCACACCGTCATTCCTGCTTTACGCACATTGCTGATGGTATCAAGGCGGTCCTGAAAATTACGGGTGGTGATCACATCGCCATAGTGCTCCTCAGATGTATCTATGTTATGATTGTATGCGTATAATCCTGCATCGGCCAGCTTTTTTGCCTGTTCTTCAGTAAGCATACCCAGCGTACAGCAAACTTCCATGTTCAGGCCGTTTACCGCCCGTACCATATCTATTACACGGTCAAAATCACGGTTGTTACGCACTTCTCTCCAGGCTGCGCCCATACAGAAACGGGATGCACCGCCTTCCTTCGCCTTTTCGGCACGTGCCACAACGTCTTCCAGCTTCATGAGCGACTGCACCTCCAGCCCTGTATTATAACGGGCCGCCTGCGAACAATATCCACAGTCTTCGGTACATCCTCCTGTTTTTATAGATAACAAACTGCTCACCTGCACTTCGCCCATTGTATGGTATTTGCGATGAACGTTGCCGGCTTCCAGCGCCAGTGCCAGTAATGGTTTGTTGTATATTTCCTGGATCTCTTCACTCGTCCAGTTGTGACGTACGTCGGACATATCAGCTCTGTTTTTAAGGGGCGAAACTATTTGATTTTCGGCAGTATTTGAAATTTATTACGATCCCGGAATATGGAATAAGGGATAAAATTCACAAAATATCATTTATATGCGTCCGGTCATACAGCGGTACGACAATGCGGGGACTACAGTGGTGCCCACCGGGTCACATCGGCCATGTTTGCTACATAGATATTGCCCGCGCCGTCCAGGAAAACCGAGTTACAGTCGCCCACGGCAGCCGTATAACCGGTATTGCCACCCGCAGCCCATTTCTGGATCCGGGAGTTTCCCTTGTCTGCGATATACAGATCGCCCGATGCGCTCACAAAAAGACCGGAGGGGTTGATGAGCTGGGTTGCGCCCGAACCCGTACCGTTGCCGCCCGCTACGGTAGTACCATTTGTAGCTCCGGGTGCCCACTTCTGAATCCGGTTATTGTATGAATCTGCTATATATACATTGCCCGATGCATCTACAAACACAGCAGACGGATTGTGCAGCTGGTTTGCAGCCGCTCCGGCACCGTTACCACCGGCAACCGTTACCACCCCCACACCGGGTGTCCATTTCTGAATCCGGTTGTTGTACATATCCGCCACATAAATAGCCCCGGCGGCCGAATAGCAAACCGCCGCAGGCGCGTTCAGCATACTGTCGGATGTGGTTGCAAAACCGGCTACTTTTATTCCTTTCACAGAGTCGTATGCCCAGTGCATTACACGGTTGTTGTTCCTATCGGCTACAAAAACACCACCGGTCCCGTCGCCCCAAACGCCATTCGGACTGTTGAACTGGTTTATGCTGTCTCCCACACCATTGCCGCCTGCCACCAGCGTACCTACCAGCCCTCCGGTATCCCACTTCACGATCCTGTTGTTTCCCTGATCTGCCACATATAGTTTCCCGTCTGCACCCATCCACAAACCCGCAGGATTATAAAACTGGCTCAGACTGCTGCCCAGTCCGTTTCCGCCCGCTACCACCTTGCCCGTGCGTTGCGCAGGTATAGTGCCATTGTACGTTTGCGTATGCGCCACAAGGCCGGGGTTTGTGTAGGTGATATCAAATGTAAAAAGCTGGTTGGTTGTGATCTGCGTGGTTACAAAGGTGATCTTCAGTTTACCGGTGCTGATGTCGGTGTTGGCTATTAAGTTCGGGTTGGAGATATTGCCTACGGAAAGGTAGTAGGGGTTGATAGCAAGCGTCTTGGTCTTTGCCGTGGTTATTGCACTCAGGTATAGGGCACTACCGCTGAACGGAACCGGCAGAACTGTACTGGTATTGTACCAGGCTGTGCTGAAAGTTTTCATTGCGGTGTCCAGCGCCGTAACCAGTGGCGATGAGGAAATGCTGTCCATATAACAAATGTTGCGGTAAGCACCGCTTAACTCCATTGTATAAGGCTGTGCATTGGTCACCGTCAGATTGCTCAGCGTGGTACGGTAATAACTGGTAAGGTCAAAGCTGCTCAGTATGATGGGTTCATTTACCAGTATAATAGTAGATTTATAGGCATCGAAATAGCGGTCGGCCAGAACAGCTTCGGCCAGTTCGGCGGCTACAGCAGGCTGCGCCGGGGCATTCCTGATGATCTTTGTAGCCAGCATGGCAAAAGAATTTACTGCCAGATAATTGGTCACTCTGCTCACCACACTATCGGACTTCTGCTCCAGCGTAGCCGATGTTTTGCGGTACAATCTGTTGGTATCTATTATGTCTAGTGCTCTTTCCAGATTCAGAAATAAAGATGGGTTGGCTTTTATAAGCTTGGCTACATACAACTTATCGTCCGACGAAGATGCGTTCAGATCTGTTGCAATTTGCGAACCCAGATTTTTTAGCATCGTGGCATTACTTAGGTCGGCAGTGGTGTTGGTGCCCTGCATGGTGGCGGTAAGGTTTACCAGACTATCAATATATAGATTGGACAATACGCTGGATTGCAGCGCTCCCTGTATGATATCGTCGGCGCTCGTAATGGTACCTATGGTTTTGATATTGATCGTTATCAGGTATTGGTTTCCTTCAACTGTGGTTTGCAGGGTATAGCTACCGGGAGTTACATCGGGTACCACGAATCCCAATTGGTTTCCGTACACAGTCAGTTTTACCAGATGACCGGCCAAAAAACCGTCATAAACAGGTTGTTTAAACGTGATATTGTAGCCAGTCAGCACCGCCACCTGGTATTGTACGTAACTGGCGCTATCAGGTTTTATATTGGTAGACGTGACAAATTCGTTGGTCTTTCTACAGCCTGAAAAAAATACTCCGGCCAGTAAAACAACGATTGACAAAATCTGAAGGAACTTTTTAAACATATTATTTCGGATTATCCTTCAAAAATAGGCAAATTCCACCACCGCTCAAACTGAAACGACTTTTATTCCCTTTGGCTTCCGGCATGCTGGGCGCTGATAATAAGCATATTATCTCTATATCCTCTGCTTTTGTTATTGGACATTTTGTTTTAGGTTTGCTACATGGATAAGGTTGCCATATTAAAACAGAAAGTAAAGGAAGCCCAATTGGGCGGAGGTGTAAAACGGATCGCATCCCAGCACAGCAAGGGAAAACTTACGGCGAGAGAACGCCTCAGTTTACTACTGGACGAGGGGTCGTTTGAAGAAACAGGTATGCTGGTTATGCACCGCAGCCGCGACTTCGGAATGGAGAACGAACTGATACCCGGCGACGGCGTAATTACAGGTTTTGGCACCGTAAACGGCAGATTGGTTTATGTATTTTCACAAGACTTTACTGTATTTGGTGGCAGCCTTTCCGAAACCCATGCCGAGAAAATAGTAAAGATCATGGATCTGGCTATGCAAAACGGCGCGCCCCTTATCGGTCTTAACGACAGTGGAGGCGCACGCATACAGGAAGGTGTGGTCTCCCTGGGCGGATATGCCGACATCTTTTATCGCAACGTAAAAGCATCGGGCGTAATTCCGCAGATTTCCGCAATTATGGGCCCCTGTGCGGGTGGCGCGGTTTATTCGCCCGCTATCACCGACTTTATCCTCATGGTGGAAAATACCTCGTATATGTTTGTCACCGGCCCCAATGTAGTAAAAACCGTGACCCACGAGACCGTGACAAGCGAGGAACTGGGTGGTGCCCACACGCATGCATCGCGTAGTGGTGTAACCCACTTTGCCAGCGCCAACGAACTGGAGTGCATAGACAACATAAAGAGGCTGCTGAGCTATATGCCTCAAAACTGCGAAAACGACGCCCCTGTCTACGCATACGAAGCAGGAGATGAGTCGCGCCCGAAGCTCAATAGCATAGTACCAGAAAACCCCAACCAACCCTACGACATCAAGGAGATCATTGCCGAGATCACCGATTCTGATTCGTTCCTGGAAGTACACAAGGAATTTGCCGAAAACATCGTGGTAGGCTTTGCCCGCATAGGCGGCAGGAGTATTGGGGTCGTGGCCAACCAGCCCGCCTTCCTTGCCGGTGTGCTGGATATTAATTCCAGTAAGAAAGGTGCACGGTTCGTGCGCTTTTGCGATGCCTTCAACATACCGCTTCTGGTACTGGTAGACGTGCCCGGCTTCCTGCCCGGCACAGATCAGGAGTGGAACGGAATAATAGTGAACGGTGCAAAGTTGCTGTATGCCCTGAGCGAAGCCACTGTGCCCAAGGTAACCGTTATTACCCGCAAAGCATACGGCGGCGCTTACGATGTCATGAACTCTAAACATATTGGCGCGGATATGAACTATGCGTGGCCAAACGCAGAGATCGCTGTAATGGGCGCAAAAGGTGCGACCGAGATCATCTTTAAGAAAGAAATTTCTGAAGCAGCCGATCCGGCAGCAAAACTGGCCGAAAAAGAACAGGAGTATGTAGAGAAGTTCGCCAATCCCTATGGCGCTGCAGCTAGGGGTTTTATCGACGAAGTGATCATGCCCGAACTTACCCGCATCAAGCTCCTGAAAGGCTTTAAAATGCTGGAAAATAAGGTGCAGTCAATGCCCAAAAGGAAACACGGTAATATCCCGCTTTAGACTTAGCCGCACGGTATCGCCTATCTTTGCACAGTGCGCATCATAAGCCGGCTTTTAGATTTTGTGTTGTTCACCTATGTGTTCACGGCATGGTGCGCAACGGCTTTGTGTATGGCTACCGAGCGCATGGTAAACGGCACAGTACCTCCATTGGCCACCTCATTGCACCTCTTGGTTTTTGGCAGCACATTGGTCATATACAACCTTCCGGTTATCATAAACAGCAGGGCTGTCAGCCGCTTTTATTCCCGTCGCGGTCTGTTTTTTTTCCTGGGTGCGGCTCTCAGCTTGTACAGCCTCACCGCATTGCCACGCGCGGTTATGGAAGGTGCGCTCGTATTGGGCATATTTTCCGTGGGTTACTCAACACCTATTTTGCCCTTTCTGAAGAAAAAACCGCTCCGGCAGCTTGGGTGGATCAAGACATTGGACTTGTCGGTTGTATGGACAGTTACCACGCACGTGCTGCCCCTGCTCTATTGGGGGAAAAACGTGTTTGCATTTCCTATCGAATTTCTGTTGCGGTTCGTACTTATCTTCAGTCTGTGTGTGTTGTTCGATTTGCGCGACCTCGGGCTGGACCATGCAAACAATCTCCGCACCCTGCCGCTAAAGCTGGGCGTACGCAACAGCTACAGGCTGCTATACGCATCGGTTGTGTTGTTCGCACTGTTCAGTGTGGTACAGTATTTCAGGTTTCAGATGCCGTGGAAACTTGCGGTTGGACTGCTCACAACCCTGCTGCTCTCCATCGTGATCGGGTATGTACGAAAAAACCCAACACACAGAGTATATCTGAGTCTGGTAGACGGAGTGATGCTGTTTTATGGTGTGATGGTACTATTGGTGCCATAGGGCCGACGTCCGGCAATCCGGAACGCACCAATACTGAAAAATGTACTAGTTCAGTAAATCCGCGTAGCGTATGTACAAAATAAGCAACACCGCAATAAGAATGAAAAAGACAATGAGCAGATAGTCTGGCTTTTTGTTGAGGCGCGAAGTGTTTTTGGTCAGCTTCATCGTCATGAAGGTGATGGCAACTGCCACAGCGGTAAAAGTGGCATACTGCACCTTACCCTTAAAGAGAATCTGCAAAGCCTTGAGTGGCAGCAAACCATCTGTGAGCAGGACGACGCCATGCAAAATAAAAAAGCTCAGAAATGATACTATGGAAACTGTGAGAACCAGTGACACGATATTTGACTTCGTAAGCCGAAATAAAATAGCAAAAATATCGCTGACAATTTTTCTCATAAACTATTTTTTACTCGCATTGATTGTTAGAAATCATTGGCAGGGAGGGAACAAAACTAACTATTCTTAACGAAATTCCATAAAAAAAATTAATGTTAACAACACAAAAATAATATCTCAAATGCGTTGCGCTACCTCACAAAATATTCATCAAAAAAAAGCTTTACAGTTACACAAATTCCGGGGATTGAATTATATTTGCAACCCGTTTGACTTCGCCAGAAGTCAATGGAACAAAAATCCTGGGGGATTAGCTCATTTGGCTAGAGCGCTTGCATGGCATGCAAGAGGTAACCGGTTCGACTCCGGTATTCTCCACTGAAGCATCCCGTTGGGGTGCTTTTTTCATTTTACGGATAGAGCGTCCCAACAACGATCACATCTCGCGTCATAGCTTTGATTGCATTCGGAGACCTGCCTGCCGGTAGGCAAGACGGTTTTTATTTCCGCTTCCAGATGCCCTCTAGAACATCTGGAAGAACGGGTTAAATTCTTAACGAAGTGACTTGTTCGTAAATTGAAAGGTCGCGTTGCCTGCCAAAATAGCCACCAATAAAACAACCCAATGCAATTGCAGCAGAAATAAAAGAAGAAGAGAGTTCTAAATATGCATGGACAATAAATACAACAACAAAAAATATGAAAATAATCCACCAAAGTCGCTTCCCCTTAACTGAATTC